>DATBBE010000001.1:0-23329 GCA_036271155.1 Nocardioides sp.
CACGCGGTGTTGGTGGCGACGCACGATGTGGAGTTCGCGGCGGAGGCGGCAGACGCGGTGGTCGTCCTCGCCGAGGGGGAGGTCGTCTCGTCCGGCCCGACGCGCGCCGTGCTCGCGGCCTCTCCCGCCTTCGCGCCCCAGGTCACCAAGATCCTGGGGCCGGGATGGCTCCGGGTCTCGGAGGTGGCGCGATGAGCCTGACGACCCGTGCCGTCCCCCTGACCCGCCGCTCCGCCCTGGTGCTCGGCGTCGCATCGGCGGCGGGGCTGATGATGTTGATGTGGCCCCTGCTCGTGCGTCAGCCGACGGGTGGACAGACCGGCCCGCCGTTCGTCTTCCTGGCCCTGGTGCCGGTGGTCATCGTGGTGGTGCTCGCCGAGGTCTCCGAGGGCGGGCTCGACCCGCGGGTGCTGGCGGTCCTCGGCGTGCTGTCGGCGGTCAACGCCGTGCTCCGGGGTCTCTCGCCTGGCACGGCCGGGGTGGAGCTCGTCTTCTTCCTGCTGATCCTGGCCGGCCGGGTGTTCGGGCCCGGCTTCGGCTTCGTCCTGGGGTGTACCTCCCTGTTCGCCTCCGCTCTGCTGACCGGCGGCGTCGGACCGTGGCTGCCCTTCCAGATGCTGGTCTCCGCATGGGTCGGGATGTTCGCCGGGCTCCTGCCGCGTCGGGTGACCGGCCGGGCCGAGGTCGCGATGCTGGCGGCGTACGGCGTGGTCGCGGCGTACGCGTTCGGGCTGCTGCTGAACCTCTCGTCCTGGCCGTTCGTCCTCGGCATCGCCGTGCCGGGACATCACGGGCTCGCGTTCGTGCCCGGCGACCCCGTCTCGCAGAACCTGCATCGCTTCCTGGCCTACACGCTGATCACCTCGACCGGCTCGTTCGACACCGGACGGGCGATCACCAACGCGGTCGCCATCGTCGTCCTCGGCCCGGCGGTCCTCACGACCCTGCGCCGCGCCGCCCGTCGCGCGGTGGTCATCGGCGTGGTCGGTGGTGTGGTCGGTGGTGTGGTCGAAAAGGCGTTGCCGTCGGACTCGGGCCCGTCTAGCGTCGCAACCCACGACGAGCACAGGAAGGAGGCCACGATGTCCACACCGTCTTCCGGCCTCCGCAACGAGGCCGGTTCCCAGCTCTGAGGAACCCCTTTGTCTGATGTGTCCGCACTGCAGGTCTTCCATCCCGCCTCCGCCGAGGAGGCTCAGTCACTGCTGGCGACGAGCGCGATGCCTGTCGACTCGCTCACCCAGCGCCGTATCCGCACCTCCGAGAACCTCTCGGACTACCTGACCGCCGGCCGTCGACGGCCCGAATGGGTCTGGGCGATCCGGCGCGTCGACGACACCGCCGTGCTGGGCGTGGTCGGCGCCTTCGGGGCACACGGTGTCTTCCTGCTCGACCTCTTCGGCGTCCCGGCCGATCCAGAGGCCGCCCGCCAGCTGGTGGCCCGGGTCACCGAGGACGCTCTGGCCGACCATGCCGAGGTCGAGGCCACCGTCTTCGCCCCACCCGGGACCTCCGTGGAGCACGAGGTCCTCGCGCGGCTGGTCGGACCGCTCCGAGACGCCGGCTGGCGGCTGCTGGTCGAGCGGCGTCACTACGAGTTCGAGCCTCACCCCGACCTCGGTCTCGGCGTCAGCACCGAGCTGCGTCTGGAACGACTCAGCGATCCGGCCGACCCGCGCCTGGTCGCCTGTCACCGGGAGGTCATGAGGGACACCCTCGACGCGCACGACGGCGAGCTGATCGACCAGGTCGGCTTCGAGCAGGCCTGCGTCCAGAGCCTCGGTGACCTGCTGGGGGCCGACCCGGTCGACCGGATCCACCTGGCCCTCGATCGCCAGGACCAGGTCGTGGGCATGGTGTCGGGCGTCGTGCACCCGAACGGTCGCAGCGTGGTCGCGTTCGTGGGTGTCGCCCGCGACCACCGGGGACACGGCTACGGCCGCCAGCTGCTGGCCTGGCAGACCCGGCGCCTGCTGGAGTCCGGGGCGACGACGCTGATCGGCGACACCGACAACGACAACCTGCCCATGGCCCGGGCGTTCGCCGACGTCGGGTGGGAGCAGACCGAGACCCGCATCGACCTCGTGCACGCCCGCTGAGCCTCGGGCCCGCTCGGTCAGACCACGCGCTGCTCCAGGAACGCCCGGAGCAGCGCGTGGACCTCGTGCGGCCGCTCCATCTGGACGAAGTGGCTGCCCTTGAGCTCGGTGTACGTCGCATCGGCCAGCCGGTCCGCGGCGGTGCGCATGTCGCGGGCGCCGGCCAGCACGTCGTACGACGCGGCGACCAGGGCGACCGGCACTCCGACCCGGCTCAGCCGGACCCGGGCGTGCTCGGAGGTCTTCAGGGCGAGGTGGAAGTACCAGTCGGGCGGAGTCGTCAGGAACTCGCGGACCGCGACCACCGCGAGGTCCGGGTCGGCCACCGGGAGCATGAAGCCGCTGTGCGTGAGGGCGGTGATCGCCCTCCTGCCGACGGGCAGCCGCCGGGTCAGGGGCGCCCATGGCCTCGACGCCAGCTCCAGCCACCGCGCGAGGCCGACGGTGAGGGTGCGAGCCGCCGAGCGGGGGAGCCGGAGCGGGGCGAGCATCGTGGCGAAGGTGTCGCCCGGCACCCCGGCGAGGGCGAAGATCCCGGCCACCCGCTCGGGCTGGCGCAGCGCGAGCTCGAAGGCGGTGTTGACCCCCATCGACCAGCCGAGCACCGCCGCCCGGTCGAGGCCGTAGTGGTCCATCACCGAGAGCGCGTCCTCGCAGAACGCGTCGATCCCGACCCGGTCGCGATCGGCGGGTCGAGCCGAGCCACCCGTGCCCCGGTGGTTCCACGAGACGACGCGGACGTCGCACTCGGGGTCGAGGAGGGCCGGCCACGCCCAGGGGTTGGTGCCGAGGCCGTTGCAGAGCAGGACCGTGGGGCCGTCGATGGTGCCGGGCGCGGCGTTGGCCCAGGTGCGCAGGCGGGTGCCGTCGTCGGACAGGACGTCGTCGTACTCGACCTCCCGGCGCTCGACGCGGGCACGGGCGCCGGTGCTCGTCATGGCGGCGATTGTGCCGCATCAGCCCGGAGCCGCCGGGGACCCGGGTCAGTCCAGGGTCGGGGTCGCCAGCCGTGACTCGGAGCGGGTGGCACCGACGCTGGCGGCGATGACACAGCCCACGGCCAGCCACTGGGTGGCGGACAGGAACTCGTGGACGATGACGAGCCCGGCGAGTGCAGCGGCGCCGGGCTCCAGGCTCATCAGGATGCCGAAGACCGACGGCCGGATCGTCCGCAGTGCTGTGATCTCGCACGAGTAGGGGATCACCGAGCTCAACAGCCCGACCAGCGCGCCGAGGAGGAGGATGCGCGGCTCGCCCAGGCCGTGCCCGGAGAACGCGACGAGGAAGGGTGCCATCATCAGCGTCGCGACCCAGCTGGCGACGGTCAGCCCGTCGAGGCCGGGCCAGTGCCGGCCGGTGCCCGCGGCCAGCAGGATGTACGCCGTCCACGCCGTCGCGGCGAGCAGCGCGAAGGCGACGCCGGCGACGGTCAGGCCGCCCCGCTCGACGCCCAGCAGGCCGACCCCGACCGCCGCCAGCGCGACCCAGACCAGGTCGCGCGACCTGCGGCTGCCGACCAGGGCGAGCCCGAGCGGGCCGAGGAACTCGATGGTGACCGCGAGGCCCAGGGGGATGCGGGCGAACGACTCGTAGATGGCCCAGTTCATGGTGCCCAGCACCACCCCGAAGGCGACCGCCACCCGCCAGTCCTCCGGCGTACGTCCGCGCAGGGACGGCCGCACCAGGGCTCCCAGGACGACGGCGCTGGTCGCCAGCCGCAGCCAGACCAAGGTGAGGGGCGCCGCGTCGTCGAACACGTTCTTGGCGATCGCCGCACCGAGCTGCACCGACCCGATGCCGAAGACCACGAGCCACACCGGTGGCAGCCTCGACAACACCCCCCGCAACCTACCCACCCCTGACCCGGCAGTAGTTGACGCCCAGGAACGCTGACCTGTCAGTAGTTGACGCCCAGGAACGCTGACCCGTCAGAAGTCGTGCGGCGCGAAGGTCTGCCGGGTCGGCGTCGTACGACGTGAAGGTCTGCCGGGTCAGTGCTTGACGACGTCGTACCAGAGGTTGGTCACGCCGGGGGCGTCGGAGACGTGCCGCTTGAGGAGGTCGACCGAGTGGCCGCCCGGCCAGTCGAAGAGCCGGGTGCCGTCGCCGAGGAGGACGGGGGCGACCAGCACCAGGATCTCGTCGAGCAGCCCCACCTCCAGGCAGCACCGGGCGACCTCGGCGCCGAGGACGTTGACGTACTTGTCGCCGGCCGCCGCACGCGCTGCGGCCACGGCCGGCTCGAGCTCGGTGAGGAACGTGAGGTCAGAGTCGCCCGGAAGCGGTTCCGGGGGCCGGTGCGTGAGTACGAACACCGGCCCGTGCCACTGGCCACCGAAGGCGCCCTCCTGCTCGGTGCCGCGATGGGGGTCGTCGCCGTCGTGGGTACGCCGACCCACCAGCAACGATCCGACCTGCCCGACGATCTCCTCGGCCACCGGGTTCGGTCCGAGGTGGCGGTTCAGCCACTGCATGTCTCCGCCGGGGCCGGCCATGAACCCGTCCAGCGACATCGTGCAGGAGTAGAGCGTCCTGGCGGTCATGGCTCTCCTTCGTCGGTGTCACTGAGTCGCGCCAGCGCGCGACGAGTGTGACGCGTCTCGGCGGCGTAGTAGTCGAGGCCCCAGTCCGCGACGATCGACGGGTAGTGGAAAGGCTGCCCGGGCGCGTCCGCGCCCCGCAGGAAGGTGCGGACCTCGCGCAGATCGCGACGTGCCTCGGCCAGCTCCGCGACATACTCCTCGAGGACAGCCTGTATCCGCCCGGGCTCTGCGGCGTGCCCCACGAGCAACCGCAGCAGCACGGTGTGCTTGAGGGTGGGGAACCCGACGGGTGCGTCGCCGATCCATGATCGGAGCGCCCGCGACCCGGCCGTCGTGATCCGGTACGCCGTCGTGCGCCTTCCCTGGCCCTGCGTCGTCACCGGCTCGACGAAGCCGTGCTCTGTCAGTCGCCCGAGCTCGGTGTAGATCTGGCTCATCGCCGGCGCCACCCAGTAGAACCGCAGTGTGTTGTTCGCCCGCTGCTTGAGCTCGTAGCCGGTCAGCTCGTCGCCGAAGGTGAGCAGCCCGAGCAGCGCATACGAGGTCACGGGCAGCTCTTGACTCATGGTGAGCCGAGACTACTCTTCCAATTAGGAAGATTGGGAGGACCCATGAGCGACACCCTGGTCATGGTCGGCACGCGCAAAGGCCTGTGGATCGGGCGGTCCGACGAGGCGCGTCTGGAGTGGAGCTGGACCGGCCCGCACTTTCCTATGGAGGAGGTCTACTCCTGCATGATCGACACCCGCGGCCGACCTCGGCTACTGGCCGGCGCGACCTCGAGCTGGCTGGGGCCCCAGGTGTGGCGCTCGGACGACCTGGGCGCGACCTGGCAGGAGACGCCGAACGGCGCCGTACGGTTCCCCGACGACACCGATGCCTCGGTCGCCCGGGTCTGGCAACTGGTGCCGGGACTCGAGGAGGACGTCGTGTACGCCGGCACCGAGCCCGGCGCGATCTTCAAGTCGACCGACCGTGGCGAGACCTTCGAGCTCGAGCGCGGTCTGTGGGACAACCCGCAGCGCCTGGAGTGGAACGCCGGCTACGGGGGCCAGGCCTTCCACACGATCCTGCCCCATCCGTTAGAGCCGACCCAGGTGCTCGCGGCCATCTCGACGGGCGGCGTCTACCGCACCGACGACGCCGGCGAGTCCTGGTATCCGTCCAACACCGGCGTGAAGGCCGAGTTCTTCCCGGGTGAGCGCACCTATCCCGAGTTCGGGCAGTGTGTTCACAAGGTGACCCGTCACCCAAAGGCTCCTGATCTCCTCTACCTGCAGAACCACGGTGGCGTGTACCGATCTGAGGACGGCGGCGACTCCTGGCAGGACATCGCGCCGGGGCTCCCCTCGGAGTTCGGCTTCCCGATCGTGGTGCACCCCCACGATCCCGACAGCGTCTACGCCTTCCCGATCGTGGATGCCGGCGCTCGCTGGCCGGTCGACGGCCATGCCCGGGTGTGGAGGTCGTCAGACCGGGGTGGGACATGGTCGCCCCTCGGCGACGGCAGTCTGCCGGACGACTACTACGTCGCCGTGATGCGCGACGCGATGTGTGTCGACACGTGCGACACGCACGGTCTCTACTTCGGCGGGCGGAACGGCGCCATCTGGGCCTCGCCCGACGAGGGCGAGACGTGGCGCGAGATCCACAAAGACCTGCCCGACGTGTGCGTGGTGCGCGCCGCGGTGATCTGACGTCGGCCGGGCTTGATCGTTCCGGACGCGAGCCGAGACCGGGCCAACGCCGGGGCCGGGCATCACTAGGCTGCTGAGCATGAGTACGCCGGATCTCAAGCCCCGTTCGCGTGACGTCACCGACGGGTTGGAGTCGACCGCGGCGCGGGGGATGTTGCGTGCGGTGGGGATGGGTGACGACGACTTCGCCAAGCCGCAGATCGGGGTGGCCTCCAGCTGGAACGAGATCACGCCGTGCAACCTCTCGCTGCAACGGCTGGCCCAGGCGGTGAAGAACGGCGTGCACGCGGCGGGTGGCTATCCGCTCGAGTTCGGCACCATCTCGGTCTCCGACGGCATCGCCATGGGCCATGAGGGCATGCACTTCTCGCTGGTCAGTCGCGAGGTGATCGCCGACTCGGTCGAGACGGTGATGATGGCCGAGCGCCTGGACGGGTCGGTGCTTCTGGCCGGCTGCGACAAGAGCCTGCCCGGCATGATGATGGCCGCGGCCCGGCTCGACCTGGCCAGTGTCTTCCTCTACGCCGGCTCGATCATGCCCGGTCAGGTCGACGGCCGCGACGTGACGATCATCGACGCCTTCGAGGCGGTGGGTGCCTGCCTGGCCGGCAAGATCTCCCGCGCGGAGGTCGACCGGATCGAGCGTGCGATCTGTCCGGGCGAGGGTGCCTGCGGGGGCATGTACACCGCCAACACGATGGCAGCCGTCGCCGAGGCGATCGGGATGAGCCTGCCCGGCTCCGCCGCTCCACCGGCGGTCGACCGTCGGCGCGACGGCTTCGCGCACCGCTCGGGTGAGGCCGTGGTGAACATGCTGCGCCTGGGCATCACCGCCCGGCAGGTGATGACCCGCGAGGCGTTCGAGAACGCGATCACGGTCGTGATGGCACTCGGCGGCTCGACGAACGCCGTCCTGCACCTGCTGGCGATGGCGCGCGAAGCCGACGTCGACCTCACCATCGACGACTTCAACCGCATCGGTGACAAGGTGCCCCACCTCGGCGACCTCAAGCCGTTCGGCCGCTACGTGATGAACGACGTCGACAAGGTCGGCGGCATCCCGGTCGTCATGAAGGCCCTGCTCGACGCGGGCCTCATGCACGGTGACGCACTCACGGTCACCGGCAGGACCATGGCGGAGAACCTCGAGGCGCTGGCTCCGCCCGGGCTGGACGACGATGTCCTGCGCTCGCTGGACCGGCCGATCCACAAGACGGGGGGTCTGACGATCCTGAAGGGCTCGCTGGCGCCGGAGGGCGCGGTGGTGAAGTCAGCAGGCTTCGACGACTCCACCTTCACCGGCACCGCCCGCGTCTTCGACGGCGAGCGGGCCGCGATGGATGCCCTGGAGGCCGGCACCATCACCGCCGGCGACGTCGTGGTGATCCGGTACGAAGGCCCCAAGGGCGGTCCCGGGATGCGTGAGATGTTGGCCATCACCGGAGCGATCAAGGGCGCCGGCCTCGGCAAGGACGTCCTGCTCATCACCGACGGGCGCTTCTCCGGCGGTACGACGGGTCTCTGCGTCGGCCACATCGCGCCCGAGGCGGTCGACGGCGGCCCCATCGCGTTCGTCCGCGACGGCGACCAGATCACCCTGGACGTCGCTCATCGCACGCTGGACGTCGAGGTGCACGACGACTCCGAGTGGGAGTCGCGCAAGGACGGCTGGGAGCCGCTGCCACCCAAGTACACCCGAGGCGTGCTCGGGAAGTACGCCAAGGTCGTCCAGTCCGCCGCCCACTGTGCTGTCTGCGGCTAGCCAGCCGAGGTGGGACTTTCCGACCCCCAAGCAGCGGAAGCTCCCACTCCGCGGGCCGGAAACTCCCACTTCGCGGGGGAGAGGCGGGCGGTCACATGCGGCGTGCTGCCTCCTCGAGGCCCGCGACCCACTCGCGAGCGTCGTCGCGGCCCTCGTCGAAAGCGAACGACAGAAGGCCTTGCACCGCCACCGCCGGGAGGGCGTCGGCGAGGCCTGAGGTGTCGCCGTACGCTGCCAGCGCCAGGTCCCAGTCGGCCGGAGCGACCGAGGAGACCAGGTGCCAGGCGAGGTCGGCGATCCCGGGTCCGACGCCGTAGTCCTCCCAGTCGAGCAGCGCGACCTGCCCGTCGGGCGAGGTGCGCATGTTCAGGGCCGAGGCGTCACCGTGGGTGAGCGTCGGCGGACCGCACGCGTCCGCTCGTCGCTCGGCCTCGGTCACGTGGCCGACGAGCGAGTCACCGAGGTCGCGCACTGCGTCGGTCAGCTCGGGCCGGTCACGGGCCGAGGACCACGTCTGGTCGTACAGATCGCCGACGAGGTCGGAGACATCGGGCCGGGGCAGCCATGGCCAGCGGCGCCCGGCGGATCCTTCCCAGAGCGCGTGCAGCGCGCGCAGGGTGCGGGCCGCCGGGTCGGGGTCGGCTCCGGGACGCCACGACGAGAGGTCCTCCAGCTCGAGGTGGGTGGCGCCGTCCTGCTCCTCCGCCAGGTAGCAGACCGGCACCCGCACCCCGACGTACGGCGCGAGCTCGCGGTAGAAGCGCACCTCGCGGGTGAACATCTCCAGCACGTCCGGGATCGATCCCGGAGTGGCCGCCTCGCGCCGCTTGGTGAAGGTGGACGCGGGGTCAGTCATAGTCGGCCCAGACTCGCCGCTCGGCGCCGTCCACGGTCATCGTGCCGCCGTACGGAAGCACCCACTGGGGGCGGGTGTGGCCGAACGGGACGCCGGTCACGACCACGGCGTCGGGGTTGTAGCGACTGATGACCTCGATCGCGACGTCGCGCTGCTCGGCCCTGTGGGCGGCTCGCTCGACGGCACCCGGCCGGTGCTCATGCGTCGACGCCGGCGGACGAGACACGCAGACCGCAGCGACGGCCGCGAGCAGCCCGCGCTCGCCCAGCGACCTCGTGACGTATCCGAAC
This sequence comes from Nocardioides sp., assembly GCA_036271155.1. GTDB lineage: Bacteria > Actinomycetota > Actinomycetes > Propionibacteriales > Nocardioidaceae > Nocardioides. The sequence goes on from DATBBE010000001.1 coordinate 9,248, forward strand.
TCGGACGCCGGGATGAGGTCCTCCGACGCCTCCAGCAGCAGGATCCCTCCGTCGAGGACGGATGGATCGGTCGGGAAGCGTCCGGCTGTAAGGATCCACTGGACGACTTCGATGCAGCCGCCCCACGTCGGTCCGGTCACGGCCCTCGGAGGTCCGGCCCACGTCCACGGCTCGGTCGGCTCCCGCTCGCCGTACGTCGTGAGGGCCGCCGGGTCGTCCCAGAGCCGCCCGACGTCCTCCGACTCTCCCGGCTCGGTCACCTCGAGCCGACCTCCATCGAGGAGGGCGGCCCGCAGCGATCGCAGGTGTACGTCGTCGAGGGCCGGGCCCGGGCCGACCTGCACCTGGGTGGACCCGCCGTGGAACGCCGCCACTCCCTGCGTCCACAGCCAGGTCAGGAGGTTGGTGTTGTCGCTGTAGCCCAGGAACGGCTTGGGATCGGCCCGCACGAGCTCCGGGTCGAGGTGCGGGACGACCGTGATCTGGTCGTCGCCGCCGATCGTGGCCAGGACGGCGCGGATGTCGGGGTCGCCGAACGCGGCGTTCAGGTCGGCCGCACGGTCCTCGGGGCTCGCGTCGAGGCGCCGGGTCGTGGGGTACTCCACCGGCTCGAGACCGAGGACCGTGCGGAGGCGGTCCATCGCCTGCTCGTGCACGGCCGGCCCGACGGCCGGCGCTGCGAAGGACGGCGAGACGACGGCGACCTTGTCACCGGGGGTGGCCTTGGGCGGATGCACGAGCTCGGGGACCATCCCGCCATCCAACCCGCCCGCTGGTCAGACCGACACCGGGTTTGACCGGTCGGCAACCTTTGGCAGACTCCGGCCCGTCCCACGAGTGTCCTGTTGCGATGCCTCCCGGCCGAGGAAGGAGCCGCGGGTGCTGCACTTCTCCTACGGCGGCGTGTCCCACGTGGGCCTGGTCCGCGAGCACAACGAGGACGCCGCCTTCGCGGGCGCCTACCTGCAGCTGGTCGCCGACGGAGTCGGCGGCGCGGCGGCGGGGGAGGTCGCCGCGGCCACCACGACGTACGTCGTCAGCGCGCTGGCGATGGGGAGGCCGGACCAGGACGGCGCCTCACTGTTGGCCGAGGCCGTGGCCACCGCGCATCGCGAGCTCCGGCGAGGCATCGACGACGACCACGACCGGGAGGGGATGGCGACGACGCTGACCGCCCTTCTCATCCGAGACGAGCAGGTGACGCTGGCGCACGTGGGCGACTCGCGGGCCTATCTGCTCAGGTCCGGTGAGCTCACCAGGCTCTCGACCGACCACACGCTGGTGCAGCTGCTGGTCGACCGCGGCGAGCTGGCGCCCGAACAGGTCGCGACCCACCCCTACCGCAATGTCGTGCTGCACTCGGTGAACGGCGACGAGCCGGTCAGACCGGCGCTCCGCGATCTCGACCTGGTCGCCGGTGACCGGGTGCTGCTGTGCAGCGACGGCCTGACCGACCTCGTGGGCGAGGCCGAGATCGCCGGCGCGCTGGCGACGGCGGACACCGACGATGCGGCGCAGGCGCTGGTCGACCTCGCCCTGGCCGCCGGTGGCCGCGACAACGTCACCTGCCTGGTCGCCGATCTGCGGGACGGTCCGGAGATCCGGTCCGACGGACACCTCTTCGGTGCCATGCTGGACCCCTGGCTGGTCGTCGATCCGGCCGCCATCCACACGACCGGCCGCACGACGGGCCCATCAGGGAGAGGGAGCGCATGACGCCTGCGCTCGCCGACAACTCCCGGAGGCCCGCCGGAGTCCTACCAGCGTGATGAGTCCCGCCACGCGCGCCCGGCTGCGCTCGCCGCTGTTCCTGACCACCCTCGCGCTGGTGGTCTTCGTGCTCCTTGCCGGCGTCCTGGGACACCTGGGAGGGGACACGCCATCGGCCGACGCGGTCGCCCCGGCCGCTCCGCAGCGGGACGCGCAGGTCACGACCACCACCACCACCACCACCACCAACACCGCCGGCGGCCCGTCGTACGTCGAGCCGGCGCCGCCGCCGATCGCGCCCCGCCCGCAGCTGCCCGGAGGCGGCTACCGCGTCTTCGGACACCACCGGTTCCTGGTCGCCTACTACGGCACGGCTCAGACCGCGTCGATGGGCGTGCTGGGCGCCAGCGACCCCGACACGATGCAGCGCCGCCTGATGCACGCGGCTCGTCCGTTCCAGCAGCCGGGTGAGCAGCTCCAGCCCGTCTACGAGCTGATCGTGACGGTCGCCGACGGCTCGCCTGGCCCCGACCACGACTACAGCCACGACATCCCACGGGCCCTGGTCGAGGAGTATGTCCGGGCAGCACACCGCAACGGCGCCCTTCTGCTGCTGGACATCCAGACCGGTCGCTCGCCGTTCCCGGTCGTGGCCAAGCGCTGGAAGTGGGCCCTGGAGAAGCCCTGGGTCGGGCTGGCGCTCGATCCGGAGTGGCGGATGGGACCGCACGAGGTGCCCGGCCGGGTGATCGGGTCGGTGCGCGCCGCCGAGGTGAACCGCACTTCTGCCTGGCTCTCACGGCTCGTGCAGCGCGACGGGCTGCCGGAGAAGCTGTTCGTCCTGCACGAGTTCCGGCTCTCGATGCTTCCCGACATCGGCAAGATCGTGCATCGGCCGGGCCTGGCGATGATGCAGCACACCGACGGCTTCGGGACCCAGGGTCAGAAGCTCGCGACGTACCACGCGGTCGCGCGGCCCCACCAGTTCCGCCAAGGCTTCAAGCTCTTCTACCACTGGGACGTCCACCGGTTCACCCCTGCGGAGGTACGCCGGATCCGTCCGGCGATCAGCTTCGTCAGCTACCAGTGACCGGGGCCGGCGGGCGGCGACGGTCGTACTCGCCCATCACGGCGAACACGGCGAAGAAGAGCACGACGATCCCTGCACACACCCCCAGGACGTAGCCCCAGCCGTGTTGCGCGTGGTTGAGGAAGGGGTAGGGATACCAGCCGGTGCCGGCGGCCTGGGCGAGGATGACGACCAGCCAGGCCACGGGCCAGCACGCCGCGCGCAGACACACACCCCAGTCCACGCGCGGTCTCGGTCCGAAGAACAGCCACCCGAGCACGGCCAGGATCGGCACCACCAAGTGGAGCAGCCGGTCCGCGACGTAGTCCGAGCCATGGAGCTCCAGAAGCTTGCGGAGCAGGAACCAGTGGACGAGGCCCGTCACCGTGATGCCGCTGATCGCGGCCGTGCGGACCACCCGCCAGGTGCGACCGTCGCGTCCGGCGTCACGGGCCAGGGTGGCCGTGGTCAGCAGGACGAGGAGGTTGCTCTGGATCGTGAAGTAGGCGACGAACCGCAGCAGCCGGTTGACCACCGTCGGGGGGTGCGCCTCGACCAGGACGGGGTCTCCCTTGATGATGAGCACCAGCTGGAGCACCAGCGCGACCAGGGCCACGAGTGCGGTCAGGGCGTGCCAGGCACGAGGGGCTCTCACGGCCGGGAGCCTAGTGCGCCGGGGCGCTCGACACGTGGTGCGAGACTTCGGTCATGAGCCACGCCCTGGATGACGCCGACCCGCTCGCGCCGCTGCGTGACCGCTTCGTCGGCTCCGACTCGCCCCTGGTCTATCTCGACGGGAACTCCCTCGGCCGCCCCCTGGCGGTCACCGCGGACCGGCTGCACGCGTTCGTCCGAGACGAGTGGGGCGGGCGGCTCATCCGGGGTTGGGACGAGGGCTGGTTCGAGCTCCCGCTCAGTCTGGGAGACGAGATCGGTCGAGTGTGCCTCGGGGCCGCGCCGGGCCAGATGGCGGTCGCCGACTCGACGACCGTCCTGCTCTACAAGCTGATGCGCACCGCGGTGGCCGCGCGGCCCGGGCGTACCGAGATCGTGATCGACCGAGACAACTTCCCGACCGACCGCTATCTCGCGATGGGCGTCGCGGCGGAGTGCGGCCTGACCGTCAGGTGGCTCGACGTCGACACCGCTGCCGGAGCCACGATCGAGCAGGTCGCCGCGGTCGTCGGTGAGCAGACCGCCTTGGTCGCACTGAGCCACGTCTCCTACCGGTCGGCCTGGGTGGCGGATGTCGGCGAGATCACCCGGGTCGCCCACGACGCCGGGGCGCTCGTCCTCTGGGACCTCTGCCATGCAGTGGGCGCGGTGCCGGTCGAGCTGGACGCGTGGGAGGTCGACCTCGCGGCCGGCTGCACCTACAAGTACCTCAACGGTGGGCCGGGCTCCCCGGCGTTCTGCTACGTCGCGCAGCGCCACCTCGAGACCTTCACCCAGCCGATCCACGGCTGGATGGGCAACACCGACCCGTTCCTGATGGGCCCCGACTACGTGCCGGTGGAGGGCATCCGCCGCTTCCTGTCCGGCTCACCGGCGGTGGTCGGCATGCTGGCGATCCAGGACATGGTCGCGCTGATCGACGAGGCCGGCATCGATGCCGTTCGCAAGAAGTCCGAGCAGCTCACGTCGTACGCCGTCGAGCTCGCCGACGAGCGGCTCGCGTCCCACGGCGTGACCGTCGCGTCGCCGCGCGACCCCGCACGCCGTGGGGGGCATGTCACGTTGCGACACCCGCGGATGCAGGAGGTCGTCTCGACCCTGTGGACACACGACGTGCTGCCCGACTATCGCGATCCCGGGGGGCTCCGGATCGGTCTCTCGCCACTCTCCACCTCCTACGACGAGCTGGAGCGGGGCATCGACCAGGTCGCGGCCGTGCTCGACGGCCTCGGCTGACGGGGTGCAGGGTGAGCAGATGAGCTCTCAGCAGACGATGACCTTCACCGACGTCGAGGGTGCCGGCCTGGCGGACTGGCGGTGGCTCCTCGGAGCCCTCCACGCACACTTCGCCAGTGGCGACTTCGCCGCCGGGCTCGCGCTGGTGAACCGGGTCGGCGAGCTGGCCGAGGCCGCGAACCACCATCCGGACGTCGACCTGCGCTATCCCTACGTGCGCGTGACCCTGGTCAGCCACGACGCCGGCGGGGTCACCGCGCGTGACGTCGACCTGGCCCGTCAGGTCAGCGCCGCGGCAGCAGAGCTCGGGGTCGCCGCAGACCCGTCGAGACTCGCCCTGCTCGAGATCGGCCTGGACGCCGCCGACCAGAGCGCGATCGAGCCTTTCTGGCGAGCGGTCCTCGGGCTGGACGACGGGTCGGGTGCCGACCTGACGCCGGTCTGGTTCCAGCAGACCGAGCCACACGCTGTTCCCCGGCAGCGGTTCCACCTCGACGTGAACGTGCCGCCGGAGGTCGCACCGTCTCGCATCGAGGCGGCGTTGGCCGCAGGCGGGACGCTCGTCTCCGACGACCGGGCGCCCGCGTTCACCGTGCTCGCCGACGCCGAGGGCAACCAGGCGTGCATCTGCACGGCTGCGGGCCGCGACTGACCCGGCACCGAAGGCTGCGTCGAGGCCCGCATCGGGTCCGACATCGAGTCCGTTGGTCGAGACCGGTGTACCAGATAGTGGGACGCCTGCCAGACTCGGCTTGACGGCGGCGAGCCGCGCCAGGACCGTGGTGCCATGCGCATGACGCTTCTTGTACGCACCCGACGCGCGGGTTGAGCCAAGGCTCACTCCACGCGTCACCCCTCGCCGTCCAGGTCGAGGGGTTTTTTGTTCCCCTGATGGCACAGACAGGACACGGTGATGACCCCATGACGACGGGGCAACCGGGCGCCGCGATGAGTGGCGCCCAGAGCTTGATCACGTCGCTCGAGGCGGCGGGCACCCGGCACATCTTCGGCATCCCCGGCGGCGCGATCCTTCCGGCGTACGACCCGCTGCTGGACTCCTCGATCAGGCACATCCTGGTCCGCCACGAGCAGGGTGCCGGCCACGCGGCCCAGGGCTACGCCGCCGCGACCGGTGGGGTGGGGGTGTGCATGGCGACCTCGGGCCCGGGTGCCACCAACCTGGTGACGCCCCTGGCCGACGCCCACATGGACTCGGTGCCGATCGTGGCGATCACCGGCCAGGTCGGCGCCAGCTCGATCGGCACCGACGCCTTCCAGGAGGCCGACATCCGTGGGATCACGATGCCGGTCACCAAGCACAACTTCCTGGTCACCGACCCCGCCGAGATCCCACGCACGATCGCCGAGGCGTTCCACATCGCCTCGACCGGCCGGCCGGGGCCGGTGCTGGTCGACGTCGCGAAGTCGGCACTGCAGGCCATGACGACTTACTCCTGGCCCGACCAGCTGCACCTGCCCGGCTACCGACCGGTCACTCGTCCCCATGCCAAGCAGATCAAGGAGGCCGTGCGACTGATCCTGGACGCGCAGCGGCCCGTGCTCTACGTCGGCGGCGGCACGATCCGGGCCGGTGCCTCCCGAGAGCTGCTCGAGCTGGCGAACCTCACCGGCATCCCGGTGGTGACGACGCTGATGGCTCGGGGCGCGGTTCCCGACAGCCATCCCCAGCACCTCGGCATGCCCGGCATGCACGGCACGGTCGCGGCGGTGGCGGGGCTGCAGCGCAGCGACCTGATCATCTCCCTCGGAGCGCGCTTCGACGACCGGGTCACCGGCAACCTCGACTCGTTCGCGCCGGGCGCGCTGGTGATCCACGCCGACATCGACCCCGCCGAGATCGGCAAGAACCGCCTAGCCGACGTCCCCATCGTGGGCGACTGCCGGGAGGTGATCGGAGACCTGACGACGCTGCTCCGCACCGAGGCCGCCGCCGGCACGACCGGTGACTACGAGCAGTGGGTCGACTACCTCGCCGGGCTCAAGAAGCGCTACCCGGTCGCCTACGACCAACCCGCCGACGGCAGCCTGGCACCGCAGTACGTCCTCGAGCGGCTCAGCGAGATCGCCGGCCCCGACACGATCTACTGCGCCGGCGTGGGCCAGCACCAGATGTGGGCGGCTCACTTCATCGACTTCGAGAAGCCGCGCACGTGGCTCAACTCCGGTGGGCTGGGCACCATGGGCTACGCCGTCCCGGCAGCGATGGGTGCGAAGGTCGGCCGGCCCGAGGCCACGGTGTGGGCGGTCGACGGCGACGGATGCTTCCAGATGACCAACCAGGAGCTGGCCACCTGCGCGATCAACGACATCCCGATCAAGGTCGCGATCATCAACAACGAGTCGCTGGGCATGGTGCGGCAGTGGCAGACCCTCTTCTACGGTGAGCGCTACTCCAACACCGACCTCGACTCCAAGCGCATCCCCGACTTCGTCAAGCTCGCCGAGGCCTACGGCTGCGAGGGGCTTGCCTGCGACTCACCGGACGCCGTCGATGCCACCATCGAGAAGGCCATGGCCATCGACGACCGACCGGTCGTGGTGGACTTCCGGGTGCACCGCGACGCGATGGTCTGGCCTATGGTCGCGGCAGGCACCAGCAATGACGACATCAAGTACGCGCGTGACCTCGCGCCCCAGTTCGACGAGGACGATGTGTAGCGATGACCACCCACACCCTGTCCGTCCTGGTGGAGAACAAGCCGGGCGTCCTGGCCCGGATCGCCGGCCTGTTCAGCAGGCGCGGGTTCAACATCGAGTCGCTCGCCGTGGGGCCGACCGAGCACGACGAGATCTCGCGGATGACCATCGTGGTCAACGTCGAGGGCTCGCCCCTCGAGCAGGTCACCAAACAGCTGAACAAGCTGATCGAGGTGATCAAGATCGTCGAGCTCGACGGCCCCCTGTCGGTCAACCGCGAGCTGATGCTGGTCAAGGTCCGGGCCGATGCGGCCACCCGTGGCCAGGTGCTCGACGCGGTGCAGCTGTTCCGGGCCAAGGTCGTCGACGTCGCGCCGGACGCCGTCACCATCGAGGTCACCGGCAACGCCGACAAGCTCGGTGACTTCCGCCGCGTGCTGGAGCCGTTCGGCATCCGAGAGCTGGTCCAGTCGGGCATGGTCGCCGTCGGCCGCGGCTCCCGGTCGATCAGCGAGCGCACCCCCCGCCCCATCGCCGTCCCCCGGGCTGCTGGAGGCTGACAGAAACCCCGCGTACGCGGGGTTTCGGACGCTTCCTGGCCTCTGTACACCCCCAGAACCTGACGGAAACCCCCAGAACCTCCCACATCACAAATCCGAAGGAGAGCCCACCGTGGCCCAGATGTTCTACGACGACGATGCCGACCTGTCCGTGCTCCAGGGCAAGAACGTCGCGGTCCTCGGCTACGGCAGCCAAGGACACGCCCACGCCCTGTCGCTGCGCGACTCCGGAGTCGACGTACGCGTAGGGCTCCCGGAGGGCTCCAAGTCGCGCCCCAAGGCCGAGGCCGAGGGCCTGCGCGTGCTCACCCCCGCCGAGGCGGTCGAGGAGTCCGACGTGATCGTGATCCTGGCCCCCGACCATGTGCAGCGGAAGCTGTACACGGAGTCCGTCGAGCCGAACATCGCTCCTGGCGACACCCTGGTCTTCGGGCACGGCTTCAACATCCGCTTCGGCTACATCACCCCGCCCGAGGGTGTCGACGTGATCATGATCGCGCCCAAGGGCCCTGGACACCTGGTGCGTCGCGAGTACGTCGACGGGCGTGGCGTCCCGGTCCTGGTCGCCGTCGAGAAGGACGCCTCCGGCAAGGCCTGGGACGTCGCCCTCTCCTACGCCAAGGGCATCGGCGGCCTACGCGCCGGCGGCATCCGCACGACGTTCACCGAGGAGACGGAGACCGATCTCTTCGGGGAGCAGGCCGTGCTCTGCGGCGGCGCCTCCCAGCTGGTGATGTACGGCTTCGAGGTGCTCACCGAGGCCGGCTACCAACCGGAGGTCGCCTACTTCGAGTGCCTCCACGAGCTGAAGCTGATCGTCGACCTGATGTACGAGGGCGGCATCGCCAAGCAGCGCTGGTCGGTCTCGGACACCGCGGAGTACGGCGACTATGTGTCAGGTCCGCTGGTGATCGACGCGCGCGTGAAGGAGAACATGAAGTCGGTCCTGGCCAAGATCCAGGACGGCTCGTTCGCCCAGCGGTTCATCGACGACCAGGATGCGGGGGGCCCCGAGTTCAAGGCACTGCGCGCCCGGGGCGAGCAGCACCCGATCGAGCAGACCGGCCGGGAGCTGCGCAAGCTGATGGCCTGGGTGAAGTCGCACGACGACGACTACGTCGAGGGGAGCTCCGCCCGCTGACCCCGGCGCTCACGCATCGACCTGTGCGAGCAGGCGCCGGAGGGTGGCCATGAGTCGCCGGGCCGACTCGGTGGTGACCACCAGGCGCACCTCGGGGCCCTCTTCGCTGACGACCTCGATCCAGGTCAGGTCGGACCCGGTCCTCCGGAGCAGACGAACGACGGCGGACGTCGGGTGCGCCTGGTCGTCGGGCTCGAGCATGGGTCTGCCGCTCACGACCGCCACGAGCTCGGCCGGACTCTGGTGGTGGCGGTCGTCAGGATGGTCGTCCTCGGCGTGGGTCCTGCCGCACCAGGGTGGACAGGCGTCGCCGGGGGCCGGACCCTGACGGATGTGAGCGTCCATCGTTCCTCCTTCCTCGGGGCCGTCGCCCGAGACACTAGGGAAGGTGACCGACATCGCGGCCGGTCGCGCTGTGAGTAGCCGGCAAACGCCGGGGTGTCACTTCGAGATTCCCACATTGATGTGGCTGCGAGTCGGCAGACTGCCAGCACAATCGTCAGCGTGTCGAGACAGCGCAGGAGACCGACGTGGGAGGAGTACGGCCGTGAGATCGGGGTCCGCCTCCAGCGCGCCCGTGAGCAGCGCGGGCTCAGCCAGGAACGCACCGCCCATCTCGCCGGCATCGCGTCGTACACCTACCAGAAGCTCGAGAAGGGGGAGTCGCGCCCGGGATCACCGCTCAACCCGCGACTGTCCACGCTCCTGGCGCTGTGTGAGGTGCTCGAGATCACCGTGGCCGACCTGCTCGCCGGGCCGACTCCACAGGGCCCGCTGAAGGGCTGACCGGTCCATGACCTACACCCACGGACACGCCGAGAGCGTGCTCCGCTCCCATCGCACGCGGACGGCGGAGAACAGCGCGGCGTACCTCCTGCCATACCTACAGCCCACCGACCGGCTCCTGGACGTCGGCGCCGGCCCCGCCACGATCACCGCTGACCTGGCCGGGCTCGTGCGCGAGGTCGTGGCGGTCGAGATCGACGAGGCCGCCGCCGAGATCACCCGCGCCGGCCTGCGTGAGCGAGGGGTGTCGAACGCCGAGGTGCGGGTGGCCGACGTCCACGCCCTGAGCCTGGCCGACGGAGAGTTCGACGTCGTGCACGCCCACCAGGTGCTGCAGCACGTCGCCGACCCGGTGGGGGCCCTGCGCGAGATGGCGCGGGTGACCAGGCCCGGGGGAGTGGTCGGGGTGCGCGACAGCGACTATGCGGCCTTCGCGTGGTACCCCCGGCTGGCCGGCCTGGATCGGTGGCTCGAGCTGTACCAGGGGGCCGCCCGTGCCAACGGTGGGGAGCCGGACGCGGGGCGACACCTGCTGGCGTGGGCGCATGCCGCAGGGCTCCAGGAGGTGGTCGCGACGTCGACCACCTGGTGCTTCGCGACCCCCGAGACTCGCGCCTGGTGGGGCGGGATGTGGGCCGACCGGATCACCGGGTCGGCGCTCGCCGAGCAGCTGCTGGGCGAGGGGCGGGCCACCCGGCTCGATCTCGAGGAGATCGCCGCCTCCTGGCTGGCCTGGGCGGAGGACCCCGACGGGTGGATCTCCATCCCGCACGGCGAGCTGGTGGTCAGGACGCGCTGACGCGACGCTCCTCGAGCCGCGCCAGGCGCGCCCGGATGTCCTCCAGGGCGGCGCGGATCGGTGCGGACAGGCCGCTGAAGGTGAGCGTCTCGCGCGCGTAGGTGTACGCCGACAGGGCCGTGGCGACCCCGTGCAGGGCGGACTCGTGGGACAGCCCCATGTCCTTCAGCGTCACTCGGGCCAGCTCGCGGCTGGGACCCGAGGTGAGACCGAGCAGGAGGTGCTCGGTGCCGACGTAGGGGTGTCCGAGCCCTCGAGCCTGGTCGACGGCGCGCTCGGCGACGTCGTCGAGGGAGCCGGCCCCGCCGTCGCGGCTCTGGCGTGCCCGGAGCTCGTCCACGACGTCTTGAGGGTCCAGGTCGGCGGCCTCGAGGACCACCAGCGCGAGGCCGCCGGAGTCGGCGAGAGCGGCCGTCAGATCCACGCTGGTCGGCGCTTCGCCCGCGGCCCTGGCCTGCTCGAGAACGCCGTAGGCGCGCTTGGTGAAGCTGTGGGAGAGGTCGTCACCGGCCGCGACACCTGCAGGCCCCGTCCAGCCGGTCGTGGCCTGGGCGACCGCATCCGCCAGCGCCTGCTGGCAGACGGCCGAGACCGGGATCCCCGCCGTCCTGACCTCCGCGGCGAGGTCGTCGGGTAGGTAGACGTTGATCTTCGGCACCATGGCTGCCTCCTGAGTGGGGTTATAACCCCACTATAACCCCGCTCTCATCTGAGGCCGACCAGTCCGGGTTCGCAAGGTAAGGCTTACCTAAGATAGAGTCGTTCGCGACGTCGGGACGCCTGGTCCCGTCCGACGAGAGAGACCTGATGCTGCCCACCTTCGTGATCGGTCTCCGCGAGGGCCTCGAGGCGGTCCTGGTGGTGTCCATCATCGCGACGTTCCTGCGTCGCAACGGCGCATCACTGCGCCCGATGTGGTACGGCGTGACGGTCGCCGTCGCGCTCAGCATCGGCGTGGGCGTGACCCTGAAGGTGGTCGAGCAGAACCTGCCGCAGCGTCAGCAGGAAGGCATGGAGACGGTCATCGGCCTGGTCGCGGTCGTCTTCGTCACCGCGATGGTGCTGTGGATGAGCACGCACGCCCGCTTCATGAAGCGCGAGCTCGAGGGCGCGGCCGAGAAGGCTCTGGGCAGCGGGACGTCGATCGCCCTGGTGGTGATGGTCTTCCTGGCGGTGCTCCGTGAGGGCTTCGAGACCTCGGTCTTCCTGCTGGCGACGTTCCAGGCCGCGAGCAGCACCACCAGTGCGTTCGTCGGGGCGGTGCTCGGCATCCTCGCGGCGATCGCCCTGGGCTACGCCATGTTCTCCGGGGGCGTACGCCTCAACCTGGGCCGCTTCTTCACCGTCACCAGCGTGTTCCTGGTCATGGTCGCGGCCGGTCTGGTCCTCTCGGCCCTGCGCACCGGTCACGAGGCAGGATGGGTGACCATCGGTCAGGGCCGCACCGTCGACCTGTCGTGGCTCGCCCCCGCGGGCTCGATCCGCGCCGCGCTGGTCAGCGGCGTCCTGGGCATCCCCGCCGACCCGCGCGTGGTGGAGCTGCTCGGATGGGCCTGCTACCTGGTGCCGATGCTCATCCTCACGTTGTGGCCCCGGCGGCTGCGGCCTTCACCCTCGGCGATGCCCGCGGTCCGGCTGGGCAGCGCCGGTGCCCTCGTGGGCCTGGCCGCCGTGCTCGCGGTGGCGGTTCCCTTGCCGCGGGTGCATGTCCCGGCCTCCGCGCCGGTCGCCGGCGGGGGCTCGGCCACCGTCGAGGTGTCGGGAGGCAAGGCAACCCTCGACCTGAAGTCCTACGGGCCGCCCGCGCCTCAGCTCGGCGTCAGCCTGACCGGCATCCCGCTCGTGCACACCCAGGGGAGCGGTCCCGCGGGGACGTCCTCGTGGACGGGCCGCAACCCCTCGACGGATCTGCTTCCGGCCACCCTGTCCCTCACCCAGCTGCTGCGCTACACCGGCCACAAGGTCCCGGTGGGTCTCGACATCAGCCGGAGCCCGGGCCCCTACGACGCGCGGTGGACCGACCGCACCACGCTCTCGGCCACGACGTACGACGGTGGGCTGGTCTCGGCGTCCGGCAGCGGTGACCTGGTGCTCACCCTGACCGGTGGGGGGCTGACCTCGGAGCGGGTGCTGAGCGTGGACGACCCGACCGGCGGCTCCGGATGGCACGTGCCCGCGGCGTACACCGCCGGCATCGAGGGCCGCATCGCCTCAGCGGTCCAGGTGCACGGCGACCGCACCCTGTGGAAGTACTGGCTCCCGGGCTTCCTCGCCGCCCTCGCGGCGTGGCTCGCATTCACCGGCCTGCGTGGCCGGCGCGCACTGCTCGCATCCGCCTCTCACGACTCCGGCGGCGACGGCGCCCCGGAAACACCGCCGGCAGACGCCGGAAGGTCAGGAAGGGACGACCATGTCACGACGAAGGGCTAGCCGCCTCACCGTGGGGGTGGGCAGCGCAGTCGCGGTGCTCGCGCTGACTGCCTGCGGCAGCGACTCCAGCGGGTCGACGAAGGCCACCTCACCGGGCGATGCCGGCGCCAGCGCCGGAGAGGTCGGCAAGGTCCAGATCACCCTTACCGGAGGCAGTGGGTCGGACACGTGCGCCCTCAGCAGCGACTCGGTGGCCGCCGGGCCGGTGACGTTCACGGTCGACAACCAGAGCGCCACCGGCATCACCGAGGTCGAGCTGCTTCAGGACGAGCGGATCCTCGGCGAGAAGGAGAACCTCGCTCCGGGCCTCGACCCGGTGAGCTTCACCGTCACTCTGGGCGGCGGCGCCTACCACGTCTACTGCCCGGGCGCGTCGCCGGAGATGAACGACCTCACTGTCACGGGGAAGGCCGTCGAGCAGGGGGGCAGCACCCAGGCACTGCTCAAGCGGGGCGCCCAGGAGTACGCGACCTACGCCGATACGCAGGTGACCGCGATGGTGCACGGCGTGGTGGCCCTGCAGAGGGCCGTGGACTCCGGCGACCTGGCCGCCGCACGGAAGGCCTACGCCGAGGCCCGGCCGTACTACGAGCGCATCGAGTCCGACGTCGACGGGTTCGTGCTGCCCGGCTTCAAGCCGACCGACAACCGCGGCAACCTCGACTACCTCATCGACATGCGGGCCAGCAACCTCGACCCCGCGGTCGGCTGGCACGGCTTTCACGCCGTGGAGCGCGACCTGTTCGCGCGGCACGCGATCACGGCCTCGACCAAGAAGCTGGCTGCTGAGCTGACCCGGAACGTCAAGAAGCTGGACATCGTGGTCAAGAGGCTGAGCTACAAGCCGGAGGATCTCGCCAACGGCGCGGCCAGCCTGCTCGAGGAGGTGCAGTCGAACAAGATCACCGGCGAGGAGGAGAAGTACAGCCACATCGACCTCGTCGACTTCGCCGGCAACCTCGAGGGCGCCAAGGAGGCCTTCGCCTACCTCGAGCCAGGGCTGAAGAAGATCGACGCC
>DATBBE010000002.1:0-21426 GCA_036271155.1 Nocardioides sp.
GTAGCCGGAAGTTCACCGTGCCGGAGCCGGTGCCCTCGGCCTCGAGCCGTTCGATGATCGTGCGGATGCCGGCGGCCTTGTCGGTGAGCCCGTCGAGGGGCCCGGAGGCGACGTAGGCGCCGTCGCCGGTGGTCGCGGCGGACGCCGCGCTGGCTGGTGAGCTGGTCACCGACGAGCAGCGCCCGGCGTACGACGCGTACCTGGCGGAGGTGCGCAAGGCCAGCGACATCGACCGGCTGGCCACCGACCGGCCCAAGACGGGCGTCTTCCTGGGCGTGCATGCGACCAACCCGGTCACCGGCACGCAGATCCCGGTCTACGCCGCCGACTACGTGCTGGCCGACTACGGCACGGGCGCGATCATGGCCGTGCCCGGCCAGGACCAGCGCGACTGGGACTTCGCGAAGGTCTTCGACCTGCCGGTGATCCGCACCGTGCAGCCCTCCGAGGGCTTCGACGGCGAGGCCTTCACCGGTGACGGACCCGCGGTCAACTCCCACAACGACGCGATCTCGCTGGACGGGATGGCCGTCGACCAGGCCAAGCGCGCGATCATCGACTGGCTGGAGTCAGAGGACATCGGCAGGGGAGCGGTGAACTTCCGGCTGCGCGACTGGCTGCTGTCGCGGCAGCGCTACTGGGGTGCACCCATCCCGATCATCCACTGCGAAAAGGACGGCGAGGTCCCCGTCGCCGAGGACCAGCTGCCCGTCGTGCTGCCGGAGCTGCGCGGGCGCGACCTGACCCCGAAGGGGGTCTCGCCGCTGGCGGCCGCCGAGGAGTGGGTCAACGTCACGTGTCCTCGCTGCGGGGGGCCCGCGAAGCGCGACAGCGACACGATGGACACCTTCGTCGACTCGTCGTGGTACTTCCTGCGCTACTGCTCGCCGCACGACGACAGCGAGGCGTTCGACCCTGACCTGGCCAACCTGTGGGGCCCCTGCGACATCTACATCGGCGGCGTCGAGCACGCCGTCCTGCACCTGCTGTACGCGCGGTTCTTCACCAAGGTGCTGGCCGACATGGGCCTGCTGGAGTTCCGCGAGCCGTTCTCGGCACAGCTGAACCAGGGCATCGTCATCAACGAGGGCGCCAAGATGTCGAAGTCCAAGGGCAACGGCGTCAGATTGGGGGACCAACTATCGGCTTACGGCGTGGACGCGGTGCGGCTGACCCTGGTCTTCGCGGGGCCGCCGGAGGACGACATCGACTGGGCCGACATGTCGCCGAGCGGCTCGTTGCGCTTCCTGCAGCGCGCCTGGCGCCTGAGCGGCGACGTGACCTCTGCACCCGGAGCTGATCCGGCGTCGGGAGACGTCACCCTGCGCAAGATCACCCACAAGACCGTGCATGAGGCCGACCAGCTGGTCGAGAGCCATCGGTTCAACGTGATGGTGGCCAGGACGATGGAGCTGGTGAACGCGACCCGCAAGGCCATCGACTCGGGTGCGGGCCCGGCTGACCCGGCGGTGCGCGAGGCCGTGGAGGCGGTGGCGATCCTGCTGTCGCTGGTCGCGCCGTACACCGCGGAGGAGATGTGGGAGCGGCTGGGCCACGAGCCCTCGGTCGCGCGTGCCGGCTGGCCGGCTGTCGACGAGGCACTCCTGGTCGAGGACTCCGTCACCGCGGTGGTGCAGGTCCTGGGCAAGGTGCGGGCCCGCCTGGAGGTGCCCCCGACGATCACCGAGGCCGAGCTGGAGACGGCCGCGCTGGCCGACCCCGCCGTCGTCCGCGCCATCGACGGCGCGACCGTGCGCCGCGTGATCGTGCGCGCGCCGAAGCTCGTCAACATCGTCGTCTGAGCCCGGCGCGCGGGTCGGTCTGGTGCTGGTGGGCTTGCGGTGAGGCTCCGGGCGCGGGGTGAAGCGACCATCTGGGATCGTCGTCTGAGCCCGGCGCGGGTCGGACCGGTCGGCTAACGTTCCGGACATGCCCGGCACGGCGGTCGTCGTCACCGACTCGACGGCCTCGTTGCCGCCGGAGGTGGCCGCCTCCCGGGGCATCGTGGTGGTGCCGTTGCAGGTCGTCATCGGTGCGACCGTGTACGACGAGGGTCCGGGCGGTGCGACCCCGGAGATGGTCGCGGAGGCGCTCAAGGAGTTCCGTCCGGTCAGCACCTCTCGCCCGGCGCCGGCGTACCTCGCCGAGGTCTATGCGAAGGCGGTCGCGGACGGCGCCGACGAGATCTTGTCGATCCACCTGTCGGCCGAGATGAGCGGCACCTATGAGTCCGCTCTGCTCGCTGCCCGCGAGTCGCCCGTGCCCGTCACGGTGATCGACTCGCGTCAGGTGGGCGTGGCGACCGGCTATGCGGCCTTGAGTGCCGCCGACGTCCTGGACGCCGGTGGCAGCCTCGCCGAGGCAGCCGAGGCCGCACGCCGTCGGGCGGCGAGCGCGACAGCACTCTTCTACGTCGACACTCTCGAGTATCTCCGCCGGGGCGGCCGCATCGGGGCGGCGGCAGCCATCCTCGGGGGCGCCCTCTCGGTGAAGCCGTTGCTGCAGATCGAGGACGGCCGCGTCGTGAGCCTCGATCGGGTGCGCACCTCCGCGCGTGCCCTGAGCCGGATGGAGGACCTGGTCGTAGCGGCGGCAGGGGACCTCCCGGTCGAGCTGTGTGTCTCACATCTAGCGAACCCTGAGCGCGCCAGCGGCCTCGCGGACCGGCTGGCCGAGCGGCTCGCGCCGAACCTGGCGGGCCGCGAGGTCTGGTGCGGCGAGCTGGGGGCGGTCCTGGGTGCCCACGTCGGCCCGGGGATGGTCGCGGTCTGCGTGGCACCCCTGCTGGAGGCGGGGGCAGCGAGCGACTGACGCGCGGGTGGCCCGCTCACCGTCCACAGGCCACCTCGCCTCGAGCTTCGTCCACAGGTCCGGCTCCGCCGGCCCGGATCCGTCGGCCCGTCTTCCTACGGTGCTTGGCATGCGCAGTCGATCCCTCGCCGCCCACCACGACGCCGCCGTCTCCCGACGTCTGGAGCTGTTGACCAACGAGCTCGCCACGGTGCGTGAGGCGGACCCCGGCTCCGAGAGCGACGTGCCGGAGGCCGCAGCGTGGAGTCCGCAGGGTGCCACCCGCATCCGTGCGGTCCCCGACCTCGAGAGGGCCAACGGGCCCGATGAGCCCGATGACCCGAGTCAGGGCGACGGTTCCGACGAGCAGGGCCGGACGCTGGCCCGGACATGGGGGCCGGTCCTGCCGGCCGGCCCGGCCCCGTCTGCGGTGCTCCTGCCCGGCCGGCACGCGTCCCGCCGTTCCACGACGTCCTGGTCGGACCTGGTGCCCGAGGGCTTCCGCGGGCGGGTCGTGCTGGGCCCGGGTCAGGTGGCCGTGGTGGCTGTGCTCGTGGCGATGGGGCTCGCCCTGACCTGCTGGTGGCTCGTCCGCAGCGGGGGTCACGAGGAGTCGGCGCCCTTGGCGGTGACCGCACCGCCAAGTGGGCTGGCGACGCCCCAGGCTCTCGGCGGCAGCGCGTCGCCGGTGGCTGGCGGCGTCCCGACCGCCCGTGCGGGATCAGCCAAGGTCGTCGTCGACGTGACCGGAAAGGTGCGCCGACCGGGCATCGCGGTGCTCCGGCAAGGAGCCCGCATCGTCGATGCGCTCCGCGCGGCCGGGGGTGTCCGATCTGGGGTCGACCTCGCGGGCCTCAACCTGGCGCAGGTGCTCACCGACGGTGAGCAGGTGGTCGTCGGGGCTGGTGCGCCGGTGACCGGTCCCGCGGCCTCGACCAGTGGCTCACCGGTAGCCGCTCTGGTCGACATCAACACCGCGGACGAGACGACCCTGGAGTCCCTCCCCGACGTCGGCCCGGTCACGGCCGCCGCGATCATCACGTGGCGCACGCAGCACGGAGCCTTCACCTCGGTCGACCAGCTCCTCGACGTGGACGGCATCGGCGACGCCACGCTGGCCAAGCTCACCGCGTTCGTGACGATCTGAGGCGCGTGTGAGCCCTCACGTTCCCGACCTGCGTACGGTCCTCCTCGCGGTCTTCGCCTGGGGCGGTGCGCTGGCCGGCGCCGGCCACGGCTTGCTCCTCCCCATCGCGTCCGCGAGTGTGCTGGCGCTGGCGACCTACGCCCTCTGGAGGTGGCGACGCCCCGGTCTGGCGCTGGCGCTCGGTGGCGGCCTCCTGGTGTACGCCGCCGTCGCGACTGATGCCGGCGTGCGCCATCAGCGGGTGACGGACAACCCGGTGGCACGGCTCGCCGCGGTGCGCGCCGACGCGACCGTGACCGGCACTGTGGTCGACGACCCCCGCCGGATCCAGGCCCAGTTCGGTGACGAGGTGCTGGTGCGGCTCGAGGTGGTGGAGGTCGAGGCGGCGGGCCGAGTGGTGCGGCTGCGCGAGCCGGTGCTCGTCTTCGGACCCGTGTCGTGGTCGAGCGTGCCCTTGGGGGCGACGGTGCGAGCGTCGGGCCATCTGGCTGTGGCGACCGGCGGCGACGCGGCGGCGCTGCTGTCCACGTCGGGGTCGCCGGACATCCGGGCCGGCCCTCGGGTCTGGTGGCGGGCCTCCGGCCGGGTCCGCGCGGCGCTCCGCCGGTCCGTGGCGGGGCTTCCGCCGGAGCGCCGGGCACTCGTGCCGGCGTTGGTCGACGGTGACGACACCGGTCTCGACCCGGCCCTGCGCGACGACTTCCGGACGACGGGGCTGACGCACCTGCTGGCCGTCTCGGGCACCAACCTGACGCTCGTGGTGGGCTTCGTCCTGATCATGGCGCGTTGGGCCGGTGCGCGAGGCCGGTGGCTCTACCTGGTCGGCGCGGCTGGCATCGTCGGCTTCGTCCTGCTCGCCCGACCCGAGCCCAGCGTGCTGCGGGCGGCGGCGATGGGCTCGGTGGCGCTGTTCGGTCTCGGGGCGA
Source organism: Nocardioides sp. (assembly GCA_036271155.1). Classification (GTDB taxonomy): domain Bacteria; phylum Actinomycetota; class Actinomycetes; order Propionibacteriales; family Nocardioidaceae; genus Nocardioides. The sequence goes on from DATBBE010000002.1 coordinate 4,864, forward strand.
ACGGAGCCGACCGGGGCACCCGCGCGCTCGGGGTCGCCACGATCGTCCTGCTGTTGGTCGACCCGGCGCTGGCCACCGCGGTCGGCTTCGGGCTCTCCGTGCTCGCGACCGCGGGCATCCTGCTGCTCGCCCCGGCCTGGCGGGACGCGCTCGCGCGGTGGGTGCCGCGGTGGCTCGCCGAGGCGATCGCCGTCCCGGCAGCCGCCCAGCTGGCGTGCACTCCGCTGGTGGCCGCCATCGCCGCTCAGGTGAGTCTGGTCGCGGTCGCCGCCAACCTCCTGGCCGCGCCGGCGGTGGGCCCCGCGACCGTGCTCGGGCTCCTGGGTGGGTTGGTGACGCTCGTGTGGCCGTTCGCGGGTCGCCTCTGCGGAGCGGCCGCCGGGTGGTGTGTCGCCTGGATCGTCGAGGTGGCACAACGCGGCGCCGGCCTCCCGAACGCCGCGGTGACGTGGGGCACCGGGCCAATCGCCCTCGCCGTGCTCACCGCGCTCTGCGTCGTGGCGGCGGTGCTCGCTCCCCGACTGTTGTCGCGTCGTCTCACCGGCCTGGCCTGCTGCGGTCTGATGGTGCTCGGCGTCCTGGTGCGACTCCCGACCCCGGGCTGGCCCCCGACCGGCTGGATCATGGTGGCCTGCGACGTCGGCCAGGGTGACGGGCTGGTCCTCAACGCCGGCCTCGCCCACACCGCCGTCGTCGTCGACGCCGGCCCCGACCCGAGCCCGATGAAGCACTGTCTGGACGGGCTCGGTGTCCGGCGGGTCCCGCTGGTGGTGCTGACGCACTTCCACGCCGACCACGTCGACGGGCTGGGGGGCGTGCTCGACGGGAGGCACGTCGACGACGTGTGGGTGACCCGACTGCGGGACCCGCCTGAGGGCGTGGCGCTGGTGCGCGCCGCGACGGCCGCGGCGGGGGTGCCGACCGAGGTCGCCCCCTATGCGCAGACCCGGAGGATCGGCGACATCACCCTCGAGCCGGTCTGGCCGCTGCCCGACTCGCCGACCGTCGGCCCCGGTGACGGCAGCACCGCCAACAACGCGAGCGTCGTGCTGCTGGTGCGGATCCGTGGCGTCAGTCTCTTCCTGGGCGGTGACATCGAGCCCGAGGGGCAGCAGCGACTGGCGGCGGAGCTTCCGGGCCTCCGTGTGGACGTGCTGAAGGTGCCCCACCACGGCAGCCGGTACCAAGACCTGCCCTTCCTGCAGTCACTCCACGCCCGGCTGGCGGTGATCTCGGTGGGCGCCGACAACGACTACGGCCATCCGGCACCGGAGACCGTGTCGGGGCTCGCCGCGACCGGGGAGCGGGTGCTGCGCACCGACCAGGACGGCAGCGTGGCGGTCGTCGAGCGTGACGGACGCCTCTCGGCGGTGACGACGCGTGGCTAGCGCGGCTTTCCCATGTGTGCTGCACGGATCTCGCGCGCCGCCCGGCGGCCGGTCTCGACGGCGCCGTCGAGATACCCCTGCGCGCGCATCGAGGTGTGCTCACCCGCGAAGTGGACGCGGTGCTCGGGCTTCCCGACGAAGCCCCAGTACCTCGTGAACTGGCCGGGGAGGAACGCCGCGTACGAGCCGTGGCTGTACGGGTCGTGCACCCACGCGTCGACCCAGGCCTGCCCGGCATATCCGGCGGACAGGTGGGGGACACCCCGTGAGATCTCGCTCAACGTGCGCTCGACGACGTGGCGCGGCGCGGGGCCGTGCGCGCGCGACACGTCGTACGACGCACCCACCCGGCCGCCGGAGAAGACGGTCATCAGGCTGGTGCGGCCGCGCTCGGCCAGCGAGGACGCCCAGGTGTCCACCCGCGCGTCGTAGTACTCGCCGTCCCAGCGAGACGTGGGGGTACGGCCGTAGTGCGTCACATGGCGGTCGAGCTGCACGAGCACCTTCGCGTTGGTGCCCATGCCGAGCTGCTCGATGCAGTCGCGCTTGCGCCGGCTCAGCCCGGCACCCTCGAGGTCCACCCGCCGCAGCGCGGTGAACGGCGCGCACAGCACCACGACGTCCGCCCACTGCGGCGGCTGTCCTCGCAGGCCCAGTCGATAGCGACCGTCCTTGCGCCGACTGAGCGAGACGAGCCGGGCATCCTGCACGACCGTCCCTGGGGCCAGACGAGCTGCCAGGCCGGTCACGAGCTGGTCGTTGCCGCCACGGACGTGGAACCGCTCGTCGGAGGGCAGACCGCCGCTGGCGAACTCCGAGACCATGTTGAGGGCACCGAGGTGCCCGAGGTCCAGCCCGTACTCCTCGGACATGTACTGAGCGGTCTCGGTCGCCAGGAGCGGGTGGCCATGGCCCAGGACGCCGCGCAGCCACTCGGCGGCGGTGCGCTCGTCGAGCTCGTGTGCCGCATGCCCGGCCCGGTCGTACCGGTAGGACCCGATCCGGGCGGCGTCGCGGTCGGCGGCGGCGCGCAGGAGGTGGTAGCCGTCGTAGACCGCGTTCTCGGTGCGTCGGGCACCGTGCAGGAAGTAGCGTGCGCGCGCGGGTGGACGACCACCGGGCAGCTGCGACAGGTCGTCCAGCTCCAGACCCAGCTCGGCCGCCAGGCGACGGATCGAGTGCTGCACGGTGTCGATGAACTCGCCGCCGTGCTCGGCGGTCTGCCCGTGTGCCCACCCCCGCGACGTCCAGCACCGGCCGCCCAGGCGATCCGGGTTGGCCTCGTAGACCGTGGCTGACAACCCGTGCTTGGCGAGCTCGTAGGCGCAGGTGAGACCGGCGAGGCCCGCCCCGACGATGGCGATCCTCGGGGCAGTCGTCAGCCGGTCGGACGGTCGCGCCTGGGCCGCGGACGCGGCGGTCGCGACCAGTCCGAGCGCACCCAGCCCCCCACCGACGAGGCCGCGTCGCGAGACGGCCGGGATCCCTCTGGCAGGTGGCTGGTCGTTCGGCACGAGGTCAGGGTACGGCGGTGCTGCTGTCGGCGCGGTGTGCCAGGCTTCGCACCATGCGAGGCCCCACCCCCGCCGACGTCCTCGGCCGAGTCACCTTGGTAACCGGCAAGGAGGAGTTCCTCTCCGAGCGCACCGTGGTCGGTGTCCGGGCTGCGGTGCGCAGCCACGACGCCGAGGCCGAGCTCTCCGAGACCGAGGCCACAGGTCTGAGTCTGGCCCAGCTGGGCGAGCTGTCGGCGCCCTCGCTCTTCTCCTCGACGCGCTGCGTCGTGGTGCGCGGCCTGGAGAGCCTCCCCGAGGAGTCCGTCGACGGCCTGCTGGAGTACGCAGCGGCGCCGGCCGACGACGTGGCCGTCGTGCTCGTGCACGGAGGCGGGCAGAAGGGCTCGGGGGTGCTGACCAGGCTCCGCAAGCTGGACGGGGTGACGGAGGTGAAGTCCGAGGAGCTGCGGGCCTCGGAGTACCCAGGGTTCGTTGCCGCGGAGGTCCGCGCACAGGGCGCCACGATCGAGCAGGATGCCGCCGTGGCCCTGGTGCAGGCCGTCGGTCAGGACCTCCGGTCGCTGTCGGCGGCGGCCGACCAGCTCACCAACGACTTCCCGGGAGAGACCCTGACCGAGGAGAAGGTCAAGCGCTACTTCGGTGGTCGTGCCGAGGCGAAGTCGTTCGCGGTGGCCGACGCCGCCTTCTGGGGGCGACGGCGCCCGGCGCTCGAGGAGCTGCGCTGGGCGCTGGACGGCGGCACGGCGCCGGTGCTCGTCACCTCCGCGTTCGCCGGCTCCGCGCGCGGCATCGCCCGCTTCCTGAGCGCCGCCCGTGGGATGCGCGACGCCGACCTGGCCCGCGAGGTCGGCGTGCCGCCGTGGAAGGTGCGCACGATCCGCGACCAGTCGCGCGGCTGGAGCGAGCCCGGCATCGCCCGCGCGATCCGCACGATCGCGCAGGCCGACGCCGACATCAAGGGCGCCGCGAGCGACCCGTCGTACACCCTCGAGCGCCTGGTGCTGACGGTGACGGGCCTGCGCGACCGCTCCTGACCGGAGGGGAAATCAGCAAAGGCGCCGACCGGTGGGTCGACGCCTCGGGTGAGGAGCGGGGGAGCGTCAGAGAGACGCGGCCCGCTTCATGATGGCCGACTTGCGGTTGGCGGCCTGGTTCTTGTGGATCACGCCCTTGGAGACGGCCTTGTCGAGCTTGCGCGCGGCAACACGGCTGGCCTCGATCGCTGCGTCCGTGTCGCCCGCGTCGGCGGCCTCACGGAACTTGCGCACGAGGGTCTTCAACTCGGACTTCACAGCCTTGTTGCGCTGGTGACGCTTCTCGTTCTGCTTGATCCGCTTGATCTGGGACTTGATGTTCGCCACTGATGAAGCCTTCGGTCGGTGGGTGGTGATGAGACAGAGTGTGAGGTGCACAGGCCACACGAGCCCGCACACGCGAGGCACAAAGTTACCAGCGGGCCGCTGACCTGCCCAAATCGTGATCGTTGCTCATGGCCCCCGCTGCCACGACGGGGCGTCACTGCCAGCCCCGGCGCTCGGCGAGCCAGTCCCAGACCACCTCGCCCTGCCAGCGCTGCGCTTCGCGCAGGTAGGGGGAGGTCGCAGGCACGGGGTCGTCGGCACACTTGAGGAAGTATCCGCACACCAGCGCCAGCACCCGGTCGACGTGGTCGGCCGGCACGTCTCGGAGCAGCGGCCGGGTCGCGATCACCGCATCGACGTCGACACCGTCGCCCCGCGGCCCGATGAGCAGGATCAACGAGTCCAGCCAGGCTGCGCCGGACGCGGGCCAGTTCCAGTCGCAGATCAGGGCCCGGCCGTCCGCGGTCAGCAGGAGGTTGTCGTCGCGGACGTCGGTGTGGACGAGCGTCTGGCCACCGACCACCTCGGCGTACGTCGCAGCCAGGGCCGCGGCCTCGTCCGCGTGTGGGCGGTCGTCACGACCTCGCAGCTCGCCCCAGTACGCCGGCCAGCCGGCGAACTCGTCCTCGATCGGGTCGAGCTGGAGCTCGTCGGGGACCGGCGTGAGCTGGTCGGCCACCAGCTCCAGCGCGTCGAGGCAGCGGTCGAGCTCGTCACCACGCCAGGGGCGCTGAGGAGCGGTGGCCTCGACGTACTCCAGGCCCAGCACGACCCAGTCGTCGTCCACGGACCACAGCAGCCGCGGTGCCGGGACCGAATCCGGGAGGGCGCGGAGCTTGCGCGCCTCCTCCCGGTAGGAGGCGGCGAACATCCGCTGTGCGGCGGTCGAGGCGGCCTTCACGAAGTGGCGAGAGCCGTCGTCACACGTCAGGACCGAGGCGAAGCCCGGGGTGAACCCGCCGCCCTGGGACTCCGCGGAGACGACGGAGGCGCCGCAGCGCTCCTCCACCAGCCGGCGCACGGTCGGAGGCAGATGCGCCCACTCCAGGCGCCGGGCGGTGCGGCCGTGCGGAAGCGTCGTCGGGATGGGAGGCACCGCGACATCCTCACGCAGGGTGCGTCGCCACGCGAGCCCGACCCGGCAGCCGGCGCCCGGCGTCCTACCCTCCTGCCATGAGCTCTCCTGCCGGGAACGAGACGAGTCAGGAGCGGGAGCGGGCTCGCGACTTCGACCGGCTCCTCACCTTCGTCGACGCGATCGTGGCCATCGCCGTGACGCTGCTGGTGCTGCCGCTGGTCGACGTGGTCGGCCGGCTGCACGGCGAGTACGACGACTCCGTCGGGGCGCTGCTCCGCGGGCAGCACGCCCTGATCGGTGCCTTCTTCCTGAGCTTCGTCGTGATCGCGAACCTCTGGCTGACCCAGCACCGCATGCTGCGGCATGTCGTCGCCACCAACGAGCTGCTGACGAGACTGCTGGTGGCCTGGACGCTGACCATCGTCTTCCTGCCCTTCCCGACCGCCCTGGTGGCCGGTCCGGGCAGCTCCGGGGGACAGGCGGTGACGAAGCTGCTCTACGTCGGCACGATGGCGGTCAGCTCGATCCTGCTGGGGTTGATCGACCTGGTGGTGACCCGGCACCCAGCCCTGCGCGACTCTGAGGAGGCCCCGGATGCCCTGCGTGCCTTCGCGACCGCTGGCGCCTTCCTGGTGGCGCTCGGCGCGATGCTGCTGATCCCTCCCACCAGCTACTGGCCGCTGCTGCTGCTCCTGGTCTCCGACCGGGTGGTCGACCTCTACCGGCGTACGGTGACCGCGTGACTGATCGCGACGAAGAGCTCACCGTCCTCGCCCGAGGTCTGGACCAGGCCGCGGACCTGCTCGGCTCGGTGGGCGACGACGACCTGGCCACCTCCACGCCCTGCGACGAGTGGACGGTCTCCGACCTGGTGGACCACCTGGTCGCGACCCCCGCCAGCTTCGCCGCGATGGTCAGGGGTGAGGAGGTCGACTGGTCGGCGTCCACCCCCCACGTCGGGGATGACCGTCGCGCCGTGTTCCAGACCGGGTCCGACGCGTTGCTCGACGCCTGGAGAGCCGTGGGCGACGGCGAGGCGCCGATGGGGCCGGACTGGCAGTCCGCCGAGGTAGCCGTCCACAGCTACGACCTGGCCGCGGCGCTCGACCGCTCGACGGCCGGCCTCGATCCCGAGGTGGCCGAGCGCGGTCTGGCGTTCATGCAGGCCAACCTCAAGCCCGAGATCCGCGGGCCCGCCTTCCGGGCCGAGCAGCCGGCGCCCGAGGGTGCCGACGCCTACCAGCGCATCGCGGCTTTCGCCGGACGGATCGTCACACCGAGTCGATGATCGCCTGACGGCGCCGGTCGTACTCCCCCTGGGTGACCAGGCCCTGGTCGAGCAGACCCTGGAGCTCGCGCAGTCGGGACGTCGCTGTCGGGCCTGCGGTGGGCTGGGGCGCCTGCTCGACCGGCTGCTGGTCGGGCTGCGGGCGGGGACGCAGGCTCGAGGCGAGGTACGTGGCGTCCAGGCCGTCGTCGGTGAGGAGGGTCATCCGGGTGGCCATGCCGGGGTCCATGCCGGCCTGCCGGGCCAGCGTGCGCGCCGTGCTGACCTTCCAGATCGTGAGCCCGACGCCCGCGATCATGGCGACCACGACCAGGAAGACGAACGCGCCGGGGATCCCGCTGCCCGACCCGAGTCCACCGTCGTCGGGCCACGAGGCGACCCAGACGCCGTTCTCCTTCGAGCACGTCGGCGGCTCGCCGTTGTGGTTCGCCGCTTGGTCGAGGCACTGCTGGAGGCCGCCGGCGTACGACGGACCCACCGAGCACAGCAGGAGCACCGCGAGGGTGAGAGTCAGGGCCGCAACTGCCCGGGCCGGTCGAGACATGTGCGGATCGTAGGTCCTCGCGGGGCTCAGCCGGCCCGACGGCCCAGGACCGCCGCGTCCAGAACGGTGATCCGGCCCCGGCCCACGTCGAGGAGCCCTTCGTCGACCAGGCGCCGCAAGATCTGGTTGACCGACGGTCGCGCCCCCCCGACGATCTGGCTCAGCTCGTCCTGGGTGAGCGGGATCATCGCCCGGCCGCTCCTGGCGTCGTAGGTCTCCGCCAGCTCGACGAGCCGGTGCACGACGCGGTGCTCGAGGCTGTCGTACATCGATTCCACGAGCAACGCCGACAGCTGGTCGACCCGGCGCGCAAGGAGGTTGGAGACCAGCTGCTCGAGCCGAGGGTTGCGATCTCGTAGGTCGCGGAACACGGCGGCGGGGATGCTGAGCGTCCGGACCGCCTCGAGGGCGACGATGCTCGCCGTACGCCGCGGCTCTTCGCGACCGAGCAGCGACACCTCCCCGAAATGGGAGTCGGGGCCGAGGATGTTCACGATCGCGTTCTCGCCTGCGGGCGTCGTCACCCTGACCGCGGCGCGGCCGTCCAGCACGATGTGGAACGAGTCGGCGATGTCGCCTTCGTGGACGACGACGTCACGGCGCGCATACGTGTTGACCTTGCCCGCCCGGAGCAGGAGCTTTGCATCCGCATCTGGCAGCGACTGCAGAACCTTGGGCACTTTCACGCCATCAGTCCTACCAGTCATTCAGGTGCGGTGGGGCCAGTCTCGCCCTCTCGGTACGGTTCCGGCTATGACGACTGCACCAGGCCAACCCGCATCCCTCGGCCGGTGCGTGGAGGCCACCCGCTCTCTCTTCGGGGCCGCGGCCTGCTCGATCGCCCTGGTCGACGACGCCGGCGCGGAGCTGCGCTTCGTCGCCTCGGACGGCGCGGGCTCGGAGGAGATCGTGGGCGTGACGATCCCGGTGAGCCGGGGCATCGCGGGCTGGGCCGCCATGTCCGGCCAGCCGATCGCGGTGCGCGACGTCCAGTCCGACCCGCGGTTCGCCCGCGACGTCGCCGAGTCGACCCACTATGTGCCCACGGCCATCCACGCGGCACCCATGCTCGACGACCGGGGAGAGGTGCTTGGCGTCGTCTCGGTGCTCGACCCGGTCGTGGACGAGTCCAGCGACTGGACCCTCCACGTGCTGGGCACCCTCGCAGACCTGATGGGCATGGTCGTCAGCGCGACCGCCACCTCGCCCGACCCCCGGTCCCGCTCCCTCGAAGGCCTCGGGAGCGACGTGGTCCGCCTGGTGGACTCCTGGCGGGCCGAGGGGCGCGGTGACGCCCCGTGACGGCGACGCCGGCCTGGTCGGGCGCGTTCGACCGGGGCTCTCTCGAGGAGGTCGTCGGGCTCCCGCTGGACGACGTCCGTGAGTGGGCGTTCGGCGGATCCACCGGCGCCGGCGTGCGCGTGGCGGTCGTCGACAGCGGGGTCGATGCCGACCACCCGAGGGTCGGCGGCATCGCCGGCGGCGTCGCCTTCGAGCTCGACCCCTCGGCCGAGCTGGGGTACGTCGAGCATGAGGGGCCGCACTCCGACCTCGTCGGACACGGCACGGCCTGTGCCGCGATCATCAGGTCACTGGCCCCCGAGGCCGAGCTGTACTCCGTGCGTGTGCTGGGCGCCAACCTCAAAGGTCGAGGGGCGCTGCTGCACGCCGGAGTGGAATGGAGCGTCCTGCACGGCATGCACGTCGCGAACCTCTCGCTGTCGAGCAAGTCCGAGGCGATGTTCGGCCCGCTCCACGAGATCGCCGACGAGGCGTACTTCGCCGGCACGGTGCTCGTGTGCGCGGCCAACAACCTGCCGGGGCCGACGTACCCCTCGCAGTACGCCTCCGTCGTGTCCGTCGCGGCGCGACCCGGCGCCGAGGCGATGGCGCTGGCGTACAACTCCCACCCTCCGGTGGAGTTCGGTGCCCGCGGCATCGACGTGGACGTCGCCTGGGCAGAGCACGGCTCGATCACCGCGACCGGCAACAGCTTCGCAGCCCCCCACGTGACGGGCATGGTCGCGCTGATGCGCGGCAAGCACCCGTGGCTGACGACCTTCCAGGTCAAGGCGGTGCTCCAAGCGGCGAGCGTCAACAGCGCTTCCGCGTGACCCGATCCGAGTCGGGCCTTCTGTCAGCCCGGTGACAGACGGGGATGTCCGCCCGGCGACACAGTGGGGCGCAGCACGGCATCACCCAGGATGTCTCGCTGACCGACCGGGGGGATCGGCCCGCGAGCAAGCACGGGGGCGTGAGCTGTGGTGAGGCCCGGCGGGGGGTCGGGCCTCACCGCCGCTCCTCCGTGTCGCACCCTGTCGGGACGCCCGACGAAGCGGGGCGTCCCGGTCCTGCGTGGAAGAATCGGGGCGAGCCTCCTGGCTCTCCACACTCCCGAGCTCTCGAAGGTCCGCCGTGCCCATCCCGTCCGCGCCCGCGCCGGGTCGAACCGACCCCGCGGTCCTCCGGAACTTCTGCATCATCGCCCACATCGACCACGGCAAGTCGACGCTGGCCGACCGGATGCTGCAGCTGACGGGCGTGGTCGACGAGCGCAGCGCACGCGCCCAGTACCTCGACCGGATGGACATCGAGCGCGAGCGCGGGATCACCATCAAGAGCCAGGCCGTCCGGATGCCCTGGACGGTCGACGCGGACAACGACGAGGGCGCCGCGCCCGGCACCTACGTGCTGAACATGATCGACACGCCGGGCCACGTCGACTTCACCTACGAGGTGTCGAGGTCGCTGGCCGCGTGCGAGGCCGCCGTCCTCCTGGTCGACGCCGCCCAGGGGATCGAGGCGCAGACCCTGGCCAACCTCTACCTGGCGCTCGGGGCGGACCTGCACGTGATCCCGGTGCTGAACAAGATCGACCTGCCGAACGCCAACCCCGAGAAGTACGCCGAGGAGCTCGCCCACATCATCGGCTGCGACCCGTCGGAGGTGCTCCGGGTCAGCGCCAAGACCGGTGAAGGAGTGGCGACGGTGCTCAACGAGATCGTGAAGCAGACGCCGCCGCCCGTCGGCGACGCCGACGCGCCGCCGCGCGCGCTGATCTTCGACTCGATCTACGACACCTACCGGGGAGTCGTGACCTACGTGCGGGTCATCGACGGCAAGCTCAGCCACCGCGACCGGATCAAGATGATGTCCACCGGGGTCGTGCACGAGATGCTGGAGGTCGGGGTCATCAGCCCCGAGCCGGTCAAGGCCGGCGACCTGGGGGTCGGTGAGGTGGGCTACCTGATCACCGGGGTGAAGGACGTCCGCCAGTCCCGAGTGGGCGACACGGTCACCAGCCAGTACCACGGCGCCACGACCGCTCTGGGTGGCTACCAGCACCCCAACCCGATGGTCTTCGCCGGGCTCTACCCCATCGACGGCGACGACTACCCGACACTGCGCGACGCGCTCGAGCGGCTCCAGCTGAACGACGCGTCGCTGGCCTTCGAGCCGGAGACCTCCGGCGCCCTCGGCTTCGGCTTCCGGTGCGGGTTCCTCGGCCTGCTGCACATGGAGATCACTCGAGACCGGCTCGAGCGCGAGTTCGACCTCGACCTGATCTCGACGGCACCCAACGTCGTCTACGACGTGGTGATGGAGGACGGCACCTCCTACCACGTCACCAATCCCAGCGAGTACCCCGAGGGCAAGATCGCCGAGGTCCGCGAGCCGGTGGTGCGCGCCACGATCCTCGCGCCGAGCGACTTCATCGGCACGATCATGGAGCTCTGCCAGACCAAGCGTGGCTCGCTGCTGGGGATGGACTACCTCTCCGCCGACCGGGTCGAGATGCGCTACACGCTGCCGATGGGCGAGATCGTGTTCGACTTCTTCGACCAGCTGAAGTCGCGCACCAAGGGCTATGCGTCGCTCGACTACGAGCTCTCCGGAGACCAGGCCGCCGACCTGGTCAAGGTCGACATCCTGCTCCAGGGGGAGCCGGTCGACGCCTTCTCGGCGATCGTGCACCGAGAGGCGGCGTACGCCTACGGCGTGATGCTGGCCGGAAAGCTCAAGGAGCTCATCCCGCGACAGCAGTTCGAGGTGCCGATCCAGGCCGCGATCGGGGCCCGGGTCATCGCCCGGGAGAACATCCGCGCCCTGCGCAAGGACGTCCTCGCCAAGTGCTACGGCGGAGACATCACCCGCAAGCGCAAGCTGCTGGAGAAGCAGAAGGAGGGCAAGAAGCGGATGAAGATGGTCGGCCGCGTCGAAGTGCCCCAGGAGGCCTTCATCGCGGCGCTCTCCACGGGCGTGACCGGGGAGAAGCCGGGCAAGAAGTGAGCCCCCGGCGGCCGCTCGGCGACTCTCGGCCACGCGCCGTCGCCGTGGTGGTGCGTGAGGCCAAGGTGTTGGTGATCGCCCGGCGCCTCGACGGCCGCGAGTACGCCGTGCTGCCGGGTGGTGGGATCGAGCCGGGGGAGTCGGCCGCCCAGGCGGCTGTTCGCGAGCTGGCCGAGGAGTGCTCCCTGACCGGCATCGCGACCCGCCACCTCTTCGACGGCGACCACGGTGGCCGCCCGGCGTCGTACTTCCTCGTCGACGCCCCCGACGGCGAGGCCGTGCTGGGAGGGGAGGAGGCGAAAGCGCAGTCCGACGACGACCACTACCAGCCCCTGTGGGCGACGGCGGGCGAGCTGCCGCTGCTCGGGCTCCTTCCCGAGGGGATCGGCGACCTCGTCGCGGCCGAGGTCTGGGCCTTGCGCGTCGACCCCGTCTCGGCGGACGAGTGGCCGGTCGTGGAGCGGCTGTGGCAGCTCTACCAGCACGACCTCTCGGAGTTCCGGCACAGCTCTCCGGCGCCCGACGGTCTCTTCCAAGCGCGACGCCTCGCAGCGTCTGCCCGGCGAACGGGCTCGACGGTCTATCTGGCCCGCCTCGGTGACATTCCGGCCGGGTTCGCTCTCGTGCACGACGCCACCCGCGAGCCGCGGTTGATGGGGGAGTTCTTCGTGTCCCGCTCCGCACGCGGTCATGGAGTCGCCCAGGCTCTCGCCCGCGACGTGCTGTGCCGCCACCCGGGTCGCTGGTCGATCCCGTTCCAGAACGAGAACCCCCGAGCGGCGGCGTTCTGGCGGCGCCTCGCCGCCGCGCTGCTGGTCGACGTCTCGGAGCGGACCTTCGCCGTTCCGGGAAAGCCGCACCTCCCGCACGACGTGTGGCTGAGCGGCACGACGCCGGAGCCGGATCAGCCGAGGGGATGATCTTCGGCGGGCACACAACCGTGGCCGCCGGCGTGCCGTCTCACTGGCGAACATCTCGACCAGGAGGACCACCATGCGTATCGCCCCAGCCCTTGCCGCCGCCGTCACCACCGTGATCACCCTCGCCGGCACCCTCGCCACGAGTGGGGCGGCCGCCGCGCACCAGACCCACGACCGGTCGAGCCGGACGCAGCGCATCGTCGTCCGTCCGGTCGATGCCTCCGGGCACGCGCGCTCCGGCTGGAGCGTGCACCGGATGAAGGGCCTCACGGTCGACTGCGACGGATCGGCCGCCGCGGCGCTGGACGACGGGATCTACGCCTGCTTCCCGACCGCGGCCTATCTGCCGGCCTGCTGGCCGTCGCAGCACCACACGGTGCTGTGCCTGCGCGATGCCCGCTCCGACAGGCTCGTCCGGGTGCGCTACAGCGGGAGCCTCGGCGCGGCGACAGCTCCCGACCAGCCGAGTCCCCAGGATCTCGACCTCACCGGAGGGCAGACCTGCGACCTCCGGGTGGGGGGCGCTTGGGGCACGCTGCCGACGCATCCGAGCTGGGTCGGCTTCTACTCCTGCACCCACGGCAGCGTCTACGGCCCGCCCAGCGGCGACGGCGTCGACCGGGCGGCCCAACCCTGGACGGTCCACGTCTGGAAGAGCGGCACCGCACACCGGGTCGTCCGCCGGTCGCTGGCCACGGCGTACTTCGTCGGCACGCACGCCTGACCCCCGCCGAGTCGGCGCAAAGAGGCAACTTGGGTTCACGCCGAGTCGTCCTATGAGGACTCGGCGTCGGGTGGATCGGGGACGCATGTGTGGCACGGTGAGATCCGGTTCCTCACGGAAAGGTCCATCGATGAGGCGTTCTGCTGCTCTCACGATCGTCGCGATCGTCGTCTCCGGGCTGGTCGGCTCGATACCGGCTACGGCGTCCGGTCAGACCACCCCGACGACCACCCCGACGACCACCCCGACGACCACGCGTACCCACCGGGTGGTCGTGCGGCCCGTGGACGCCGCGGGCCAGCCGAGCCCGGGCTTCACCGTGCATCGCCAGCGGGGGCAGAAGGTCACCTGCGAACACTCCGCCCAGTCCGCGGTCGACGACGGGATCTACGTCTGCACCCCGGCGGCGGTCTACCTGCTCGCCTGCTGGCCGTCGCAGCACCACACCGTCCTGTGCCTGCGTGACGCTCGCAACACGAAGATGCTGCGGTTGAGCTACTCCGGCACGCTCCGCCAGGTGAAGGCTCCCGCCCGGCCGAGTCCGCGCGCTCTCGACCTCCGCGGGAACACGTGTGAGGAGCGCGTCCCCGGCCTCGACTGGGGGAGGCAGCGCTCGCATCCGCACTGGGTCGGCTTCTACTCCTGCACCCACGGCGACCTCTGGGGACCCCCGAGCGGCGACGGGATCAACCGGTCGCACGAGCCGTGGACGGTGCACTTCTTCGGGTTCGAGAGGTCACATCCCGACGGGACGCGCGCGGTGAGGACGGCGTACTTCGTCGGCACCGCCTGAGGCCTCAGAGGCGGGTGACGGTCATCGAGGTGAACGGGACGTCGAGCGCGGCCGACAGCGCGGTGACCGGCTCGTCCAGCTCTGCCTTGCGGGGCTTGCGAGAGCCGGCGAAGGACGACACGGCGAGGGACCTGTCTCGGCCGGTGCCCTCGATCCGCCAGTAGCCGCCGACCCGGCCGTCCACGAGCACGGGAGCCAGCATGTAGCCGTTGTTGCGGTGCCAGAGGAGCTGGTGGTCGACGGGGGCGACGAAGCGGTCGCGAGCCTTGGGGTCGTAGCCGCACAGCAGGGCGTCGAACTCCGGCAGCAGTCGGACCCCGGCCACCTCGCGCGGCGGTGGAGCGCCCGCGACGTCGACGTACGTCGCCCCACCGGGTCCTTCGTTCCGCACCAGCTCGAGGCGCTCGAGGAGCGCGTCGACCTGCCGCAGCCCCAGCCCCGACCACCACGCGACGTCGCGGCGACTCACCGGCCCGTACGCCGTGACGTGCAGCCGCACGGCTTCGAGCAGCGGATCGTCGGGGACGACGCGGTCGGGCAGGAGTGCGCTTGCCGTGCGGTAGCCGGGTGCGCCCTGCCCCGACCACGCGCCCTTCAGGGGCCGGCGGAGCAGGCCCCCGTGTCCGAAGCCGAGGTAACGGCCCAGGCCCCGGTCGATCGCCTCAGGAGTCTCCTCGTCACGCTCATCCAGCCACGACCGCAGGTGGTCGGAGAGCTCCTCGGGGCTGCGCCATACGTCGGCCGCGAACCGCTCGGTCGCGCACCACAGCTCCTCCACCTCGGAGTCGTCGAGGTGGAGCTGGCGCCGCCAGACCGAGCGCTGGGTCGTGCGGGTGGTCGCCTCGAGGAGAGCGTGGTGGTCGGCGGTGGAGGTATGCACCGTGCCTCGGATCGTGCTGCCGCGGACGATCGCGAGCGACTCGTACGCCGCGGTGACCGAGGCGTGGGTCACGCCTGGGAGGCGCGCGCCCAGCGCTACGTACGGCGAGCGGGCGGTCTGGGACTGGATCGGCCCGATCAGCCGCACGACCTCCGCGACGGTGTGTAACAGGGTGTCCGGCTCGCGACCGGCGACCGTCGGGAACTGGCGCGCGAGGCTCAGCCCCCGCAGCTCGTCCCAGTCGTAGGTCACGGCGTCACGGTACGGCGCCGCAGCCACGGTCGTGTCACGATGACCCGCATGCCGATCGTGCTGCCCACGGGGCTCGACGAGCAGCGCGGCATCGGGCCCGACTGGGCCGGCTGGCTGGACGGGCTCCCTCGCCGGTTCGCCGACATCGTCGACGAGTGGGGTCTGGCACGCGACGGTGAGCAGCTCTGGCACGGCGCCTGCTCGCTGGTGGCGCCGGTGCTCACCGACGAGGGCCGCAGGGCCGTGCTCAAGATGTCCTTCGACGGTGACGACGAGTCGCTCCACGAGGCCGTGACCCTCCAGCACTGGCAGGGCAACGGAACGGTCCGGCTGCTGCGAGCCGACCCGATCCGGCGGGCGATGCTCCTCGAACGGCTCGAGCGACGCGACCTCACGGAGGTGTGGGACCTCGAGGCCTGCGAGATCGTCGCGGCGCTGTACCCCAGGCTCCACCAGCCCGCGCTCCCGCAGCTCGCCACCGTCACGTCGTTCGTCGAGCGCTGGCTGGACGACCTCGCCGCCCAGCCGCGTGAGATTCCCATCCCGTCGCGCTACCGCGAGCAGGCGATGAGCCTGGGGCGCGACCTGGTCGCCGACCCGGACAGCGTCGGCCGGATCATCCACGGCGACCTGCACTACGAGAACGTGCTGGCGGCTCCGCCGGAGCTCGACCCGGAGCGGGGACCCTGGCTGGTGATCGACCCCAAGCCGATGTCGGGCGATCCGCACTACGAGCTGGCGCCGATGCTCTGGAACCGGTACGACGAGCTGGCCGGCGACCTGCGCGAAGGGCTGCGGAGGCGCTTCCACACCCTGGTCGACCACGCGGGCCTGGACGAGGCCAGGGCTCGCGACTGGGTGGTGGTCCGGATGGTGCTCAACGCCAACTGGTCGGTGCAGGACGCCCAGCGCGCGCGGCGCGACCTCGATGTCGAGGAGCGCGAGTGGATCACCCGGTGCATTGCGATCAGCAAGGCGGTGCAGGACTGAGGTCCGCGCCTCGACCCGGGCCCGAAACCAGGCGTAAGGGCCTGGCTAGAGTGCCGTCACCGACGAGCGAGGGAGCGTGGGGGTGAGCATCGACCCCGTGGTGATCGACAAACGCCCGAGGTCCCTGGTCCACATGTTCCTCCAGCGGGTCGAGGACGCCCCTGGCGACGACGCCTACTACTACCCGCTGGAGGGCGGGTGGCAGGAGTCCACCTGGGCGGACACCCGCGACCTCGTCGAAGGACTCGCAGCGGGCCTGCTCGCGCTCGAGGTGCAGCCGGAGGACCGCGTCGCGCTGATCATGAGCACCCGCTACGAATGGGTGCTCGGCTACCTCGCGGCGCTGTGGACCGGGGCCGCCGTCACCGTGATCGACCCCGCTGCCGACGACGCCACCATCGCCCGGGTGCTCACGGACTCCGGAGCGCGCGTCGTGCTGGCCGAGGACTACGACACGGTCCGGATGCTGTGGCGCATCCGCGCCGAGATCCGTCTGGTCAGCAAGGTGGTCCAGGTCGACGGCGACTACCCCGACGAG
>DATBBE010000003.1:0-8176 GCA_036271155.1 Nocardioides sp.
CCGACCGGGCAGATGGCGCTCCAGCCCGGCGGCCACCGACATGTACCCGGCGTGCGGGCCGCCGTAGAACATCGGGACGCCGAACCTCTGCGACGACCCCACGACGACGTCGGCCCCGAGCTCACCGGGCGACTCGAGCAGCGTCAGGGCGAGCAGGTCGGCCGCCACCACGGCCAGTGCGCCGCGCTCATGCGCGGCCTCGATCACCGGCCTCGGATCGAGGATCCGGCCGGAGGCACCGGGGTACTGCACCAGGACACCGGAGACCTCGCCGTCAGGCAGGCCCTGGCTGAGCTCGGCGACCACCACCTCGATCCCCACCGCCTCGGCGCGGGTGCGGACGACCTCTATGGTCTGTGGCAGCGCGTCCGCGTCGACCACGAACGGCCCGGACGCGGTGCGCTTCGCACGACGTACGAGGGTCATCGCCTCGGCGGCGGCGGTGCCCTCGTCGAGCAGGCTTGCGTTCGCGGTGGGGAGCCCGGTCAGGTCGCCCACGACGGTCTGGAAGTTGAGCAGCGCCTCGAGGCGGCCCTGGGAGATCTCGGGCTGGTACGGCGTGTACGCGGTGTACCAGCTCGGGTCCTCGAGCACGTTGCGACGGATCACCGCGGGGGTGATCG
The DNA here is from genome assembly GCA_036271155.1 of Nocardioides sp. Classification (GTDB taxonomy): domain Bacteria; phylum Actinomycetota; class Actinomycetes; order Propionibacteriales; family Nocardioidaceae; genus Nocardioides. The sequence goes on from DATBBE010000003.1 coordinate 624, forward strand.
TCGCGTGGTAGCCGAGCCCGATCATCGACTCGGCCGGGTGGTTGCGGGCGGCCAGCCGTCGCAGCTCGCGAGCGGCCTCGTGCTCGGAGAGGGGCTCGGGGAGGTCCAGGGTGCGCGAGGAGATGGCGGCCGGCACCGCGGCGGCCATCAGGTCGTCGAGGGAGTCGAAGCCGACCGCGCCGAGCATCCGCGCGATGTCGTCGGGCCGAGGACCGACGTGGCGATCGGCGAACACGGGGTGGCGGCTCGGGGCTGGCTGGGTCACGGGGGCTCCTCGACTGGATCGTCAGATTCGCCTCCCCCTCTGTCGAACCGGAACCGGTCCTCCAGAGTTGCCTGCCCCGCACGGTCCTGGCGCCTGAGAGGTTCCGGGGAGGGGTTGCCCCTTCGGCGCTCCGACCCGGATGTCGAGACATCCGGCGAAGACTCTCCCGTGCGGGATCGTCAGCGCACCCACTCTAACGCGACGGCCAGAGTGCCTCGCATCGCCAGGCCCCGGAGGCCGCGCAGCAAAGCCGGCCCGGGGTGTCCCCGGACCGGCCCTGGAGCTGTGGGCCTGCAGCGGTGGGTCGTGCTCAGCCCAGCTTGCGGGCGGCACGACGCGCGGCGAGCTCGTCGTTGGTGTGGTGGGCGGTCTCCTCGTCGGCGGTGCGCTCGCTGGGAAGCTCGGAGAGGGTGCCCTCGATCTCGCGCCAGACGCCGCCGATGGCGATGCCGAACACGCCCTGGCCACCCTGGAGCAGGTCGATGACCTGGTCGTCACTGGTGCACTCGTAGACCGACGCGCCGTCGCTCATCAGCGTGACCCGCGTGAGGTCGTCGGTGCCGCGGGCCCGCAGGTGCTGCACGGCCGTCCGGATCTGCTGCAACGAGATGCCCGCGTCCAGCAGTCGCTTGATCACCTTGAGCAGCAGGATGTCGCGGAAGGAGTACAGCCGCTGGGACCCCGACCCGGTCGCGCTGCGCACCGAGGGGTCGACCAGGCCGGTGCGCGCCCAGTAGTCGAGCTGGCGGTAGGTGATGCCGGCGGCGTTGCACGCCGTGGGACCGCGATAGCCGGTGTCGCTGGGCAGCGGCGAGACGTCGTCGGCGAACAGCAGACCCTGCTCCTCCGCGGCCTCGGCGGCGCGTGCCGCCTCGGTCTCGTCGGCCGGGCTCGGCGTCCCGTGCTGCTCGTTGTCGACCACTGTGACCTCCGTCGGGTACCTCGTGTGCTGTCACTCCTGGGGAAACCGTACGGCGCGCGCCACATCGGTGGAGTTACAACGAGGACAGTTCAAGGTAAGCCCGCATGTCACCCCCGTCAAAGAGGACCGCGGCGTGTCGCAACCCTCAACCTCAGGTTGAGGCTGATGGCCCTTCCGGGCCAGGGGTGCCGGTGGTCAGCGAGTCTCGAAGTCCTCGGGCGAGACCTGGTCGAGGACCTCGCGGAACTTCTCCACCTCGTCCTCCTGCTCGGCCGGAGCGTCCAGCCCGGCCTCGGCCAGGACCTCCTCGGCACACATGATCTTGCTGCCGGTGCGCAGGGCCAGTGCGATGGAGTCCGACGGGCGGGCGCTGACCTCGACCCCTGAGGCGAGCACGAGGGTCGCGAAGAACATGTTGTCCTTCACCTCCGTGATGTGCACCTCGGTCAGCTCGTTGCCGGTCGACTCGAGCACGTCCTTGAGCAGGTCATGGGTCAGCGGACGCGGCGGAACGACGCCCTGCTGGGCGAACGCGATGGCGGTGGCCTCGACGGCTCCGATCCAGATCGGGAGGTAGCGCTGCCCCTCCACCTCGCGCAGGAGCACGATCGGGCTGTTCGACGGCATCTCCACCCGGACTCCCAGGACGTCGACCTCGCGCATGCCGTCCACACTACTCCGGGACCGAACGCCGTCGACCGGCCGCCGACGTCACCTCGACTCGACGCGAACTGGCAGCGAAACCACGCCGAGTCGGCACACAGATGCGTCGAAATCGCGCCGAGTCGTCGGGTGCCGACTCGGCGAGGGCTCAGGGACCGCGCAGGCCGGCCTTCACCAGGGTCGCGTGCAGCCTCACCGACAGCGCCGCGATCTCGCTGACGGTCTCCTCGGCACGGCCTCGCGCCGAGGCGTCCCTCCCCCGCATCTGGGGCGCGACGACCTGCTCCACGAGCCCGACCTCGCGATCGGCGGCGGTCTTGAAGGCTCGGAGGTGGCGCGGCTCCAGGCCGAACTCGGCCAGCTCACGGGCGGTGGTCGCGATCACCAGGGCGTCGGTGTCGTAGTGGCCGGTGCCGGTTCGCGCCGTGACCAGACCGAACTGCTCCAGCTCGGTGAGCAGCTCGTCTGAGATCTCACCGATCTTGAGCAGCTCCTTGCGGGACAGCCGCAGGTTGTCCCGGCGCAGGAACGATCCCGGCGACGGCAGCCCGTCCGCGGCGAGGGCGACGGTCGGCACCGTCGGCACGACCGGCTCGATCGGCGGCGGCTCGAGGCCACGATCGATCGCGTCGAGGTGCTCCCCGATCACCCGGAGGGGCAGATAGTGGTCGCGCTGCATGCGCAGGACGTAGCGCAGCCGGTCGACGTCGTCGTGGGAGAACTTGCGATAGCCGGCCGGCGTGCGCTCGGGCTTGACCAGCCCCTTGTCCTCGAGGAAGCGGATCTTCGGGATCGTCACGCCCGGGAAGTCGGGGCGCAGCACGTCGAGGACCTCCCCGATGTTCAGCCGGACCCCTCCCCCGGCGGTCGCGACTCCGAGCGGGTCTGTCACGGGTTCTCGTGACCCTGGAAGAAGACCAGACGGTACTTGCCGATCTGCACTTCGTCGCTGTCCCTGAGGACGACGGTGTCGATGCGGTCGCGGTTGACGTAGGTGCCGTTGAGGCTGCCGGCGTCGGCGACGGTGAAGCCGTCGCCGGCGCGAGTGAAGGTCGCGTGCCGACGGGAGACGGTCACGTCGTCGAGGAAGATCTCGCTGTCAGCGTGACGACCGGCGGTGGTGACGTCCTTGTCGAGCAGGAACCGGCTGCCGGCCCCGGGCCCCCGTTGTACGACGAGGAGTGCCGAGCCCACCGGCAGCGCGTCCACCGCGGCCGCGTCGACCGGGTTGAGCTGACGGTCGGAGGAGATCTCGGAGCGCTCGGTGCCCGGAATGGTGGCACCGGCGATGCTGATGGTCGCCGTCGCGTCGGCCGGAGCGACCGGCGTCGCCGGATCGGGATCGCTCACCAAGCGGGACCCACAGTTCGAGCAGAAGCGCGCGTCGTCCGGGTTCGCCTTGCCGCAGTTGCTGCAGTACGGCATCGGTGATCGTCTCCTGTCCAACCCTCAGGGAAGGGCTGAGGTTGATGGTTCCACCGAACCTATCAGGCGTCACCACGGTCACCGACCCCTTCTCGGAGGTCGACGAGAGCCCCGCCGGCTGAGGTCGGAACCCTCATCGGGGACCCCCCATCAGGATGGCCTTCGCGAGGACACAGGGCCCCGGTGTCGTCAGTCCCCGAGACCCTCCTGGTACGCCGCGGCGTCGAGCAGCCCGTCGACGGAGGCGGCGTCCGACGGCACCAGCTCGTAGAGCCAGCCACCGCCGTAGGGGTCGCTGTTCACCAGCTCCGGAGTCGCGTCCAGAGTCTCGTTGACGGCGGAGACCTCTCCGTCGACCGGTGCGTAGACGTCGCTGACCGACTTCGTCGACTCGAGCTCGCCGCAGGCCGCGCCGGCGGTCACGGTGTCGCCGACGGAGGGCAGCGAGACGTAGACGATGTCGCCGAGCTGGTCCTGGGCGTAGAAGGTGATGCCCACCCGCACCGATCCCGCCGTCTCGCCCGGCGTGCGGACCCACTCGTGCTCCTGGGTGTACTTCAGGTCGTCGGGGTACACGTCTCTCCTCGGGTTCGACCGGGGTTGCCGGCTGCTTCAGGATCAGGGGTTCTGAGGATGGTGCTGGGGTACTCGTCGGCAGGCTACCCGCGCTCACTGGGGTTGGGCGTACTGCTGCTGGGTCTGGGGTTTCACCGCGGTGATGTCGATCGAGTTGCGCTCCTGCAGCTGCACGGTGGCATCGGCGTCCTTGAACTGCGCGACCGGCCCGTCGACCAGCCCCAGCGCGCCGCTGAGCGTATGCGGATCGCCGATCACGTCGAAGACGTACGGCGAGGTCACCAGCTTGCCGTCGATCCGGAGGCCACCGGGAGCGGACTCGACCGAGCTCTCGGCCACGAGGCGCACCTCGCCGTTGACCTCCATCGCCTCCGCACCGGCCGACCGCAGCTCCTCGACGGTGTCGAGCACCGAGTCGACGTCGACGGGTCGCGGACCCTCGGTGACCGTCAGCCGGATGCCGGGCCCGGTCACCGGCACGACCCCGGCCAGGATGCTCATCTCCTCGGCCTGCTTCTGCGCGGCCGACAGCGCTGCGCTCTGCGCCAGCCGGTTCTGCTCGAGCTGGCGCCGGGTGGCCTCGAGCCCGTTGAGCTCGTGCTGGGCACGCTGGGAGGTGTCGGCGAGTCCCGCCAGGACGTCGACGAGGTCCTGCTCGCGATAGCCGGCGTAGGTGTTGTCGGTGGTGTTGGTGCGGACCTGGGTGATGGCCGCGAAGCCGAGCGCCGCGAGGAGCACGCCGACGATCAGCTGGGCGCGCGACGGCCGGAACAGCGCCTCCCGGAGCCGCTGGAGGGCGACCTCGTCCGCGGCTCCCGGTGTCTGCGGCGCCACGGGCTCGTCGGACCCAGCCCGCTCCTCCGATGACGCCTCCTCAGGCATGGAAGACGTACCGGCGGATCTGTGCGACGTTGGAGAAGATCCGGATGCCCAGGACCACGATCACGCCGGTGGACAGCTGGCCACCGACCCCGAGCTTGTCGCCGAGGTAGACGATCGCGGCGGCGATCACGACGTTGGAGAAGAACGAGACGACGAAGACCTTGTCGTCGAAGATCCCCTCGAGGTACGCGCGCAGCGCGCCGAACACCGCGTCCAGTGCCGCGACGACCGCGATCGGGAGGTAGGGGTCGAGGCCGCTCGGGACGTCCGGGGTGAAGATGAGTCCCAGGACGACCCCCACGAGAAGGCCGAGTGCCGCGATCATGGCGCGCTCTCCTCAAGCTGGGTCGGTGCGTGGCCGTTCTGCGGAGTGGCGACCTGCGCCGAACGGAGCCGCTGCGGGGCAGCGGCCGGAAGGGTCATGGTGCCACCGTTGTGCACGTCGAAGCGGAATCCGAGGCTCTCCTTGAGCGCGTACCACTTCTCGCCGATCGAGCTCGACAACAGGTTGGCGGGCAGCGAGTCGGGATCACCGACGACCTGGAAGACGTAGGGCGGGTTGACCGGCTGGGAGTTCAGCAGGATCCCTGTGCCGACGTTGCGGAAGGCGCCCAGCGCGGTCAGTCGCTGGCCGTTGACGCTGATCGCCTCGGCGCCGGCGGCCCACAGAGCGTCGCTGAGGAGGGTGAGGTCGGAGTCGCGGACCAGCTGGGTCCCCGCGCTCCCCGGAGCGCTGTTGACCGTGACCTGGACGCCGGGACCGCGCACGGCTCCGAACCCCGTGCTCGCCTCGAGCCCCCGGGTGCGCGTCGCGGTCGCCTTGTCCGCCGACGAGAGCGAGCTCAGCTGGGCCTGGAGGTCGAGCACCCGCCCGTCGACCCGGCTCAGCTGCTGCTGGAGGTCGGTGAGCCCCTGACGGCGGAGGTTGACCTGCTTGATCAGGCTGTCGCGGCTGGCGTCGCTGGCCGACGCGTTGCGGCTGGTCTGCACGGCGGCCACGGTGACCAGGAGCCCGAAGACCAGCAGCACCATGCCCGCCGTACGGCGCGGGACGGGGCGCGCGGAGGGCGTCTGGGACGACGCCCGTCGCCGGGCCGCGACGTGCTCGTAGTCGGCATCCAGCGAACGCTGGGTGATCAGGGCCAGCAGCGGCACGGTGACGTGCTCCGGCAGGGCCTTCGCGTCGTCGGGTCGACCGGGGCGACGGCCGCGGGGCAAGGTCGGCGTCTCAGCCATGCGCCACCGCCCGTCGCTCGGTGGTCTTCACGAGCTTGTAGACCTGGTAGGCGTACAGCACACCTGCCCACCAGTAGAGGCCGATCCCCCAGCAGGCGAACGCCCAGCCGAACACCTTGGCCAGCGTGGCGGCCGCGCTCGTGCCGTCGCCGAGGAGCAGCAGGGGGAACGCATAGAGCAGGTTGAACGTGGCGGCCTTGCCCAGGAAGTGGACCGGCAGCGCGCTGTAGCCCCGCGTGCGCAGCACCGGGACCAGACCCCAGAGCAGGGCGTCGCGCAGCGGCAGGATGATCGCGAACCACCACGGCACCACGTCGCGCAACGCCAGGCCGATGACCACGGCCAGGATGTAGAGCCGGTCCGCGACGGGGTCGAGCACCTGACCCAGCCGCGAGGTCTGGTGGAGTCGCCGGGCGAGGTATCCGTCGAGGTAGTCGGTGACCCCCGATGCTGCCAGCACCGCCAGGGCCCAGCCGTCGGCCTCCGGGCCGAGCACGAGCCACAGGAACAGCGGAACGCCGAGGAGCCGGAGGAAGCTGAGGGCGTTGGGGACGGTCCACACGCGCGACTCGTCGCGCGCTTCGTCGTCCACCACTGCCGTCTGCACCTTCCCCGCCCAGGCCCCGTCCAGCATCCTCAAACCGACGCGCCCACCCTATCCGGCGCGCGGGGACCGGCCGGGCTCACGACCCGTCGCCGGAGCGGTCGGACATGGACGGCCACACCGGTGACTCCTGGTGGGCGGTGTCTCGGATCTCCCCCACCAGCTCCTCGATGACGTCCTCGAGGGTGGCGACCCCGAGAGTGCCGCCCTCGGCGTCCACCACTCGAGCCATATGGGCTCCGCGGCGCTGGAGCTTCTCGAGGGTGTCGTGCAGCAGGTCGTCCTTCCGGACCGGGGCGAAGGGCCTGACCCACTTGTCCTCGATCGGACGGTTTCGTCGCACCTCGTCGGTCTCGAGCACGTCCTTGATGTGGAGGTACCCGAGCAGCTCGCCAGCGCCGTCGACCACCGGGAACCGGCTGAAGCCCGTGGCCGCGCAGAGCGCCTCGACATCGGCTCCGCTGGAGCCCCGGCGGACCATCTGCAGGGTGTCGGGCGTCATCAGCACGGTCTCGACGGTCTTCTCGGTGAACCCCAGAGCTCCCGACAGCCGGTCGTACTCTCCGTCCTCGAGCAGTCCTTCTCCCCGCGACTCCTCGACCAGGGCGGCGACCTCTTCGCGGGTGTAGGTCGAGCTGACCTCGTCCATCAGTCCCACGCCCGCCAGTCGGAGCACTCCCGAGGCCAGGGCGTTGACACCGGCGATCAGCGGGCGGGTCACCGACACGATCGCCCAGATCGGCGTACCGAGCACGAGCGCGGCGCGATCCGGCCCGGCCAGCGCGATGTTCTTCGGGATCATCTCGCCGAGCACCACGTGGAGGTAGACCACCACGACCAGACCGATGGCGAACGCGATCGGATGGCGCAGCGACTCCGGGGCGTGGGCCGCGTGGAGCACGGGGTCGAGCAGCTTCGCGGCGGTCGGCTCGGCGACAGCACCGAGGACCAGGGAGCAGACCGTGATCCCGAGCTGGTTG
>DATBBE010000004.1:0-11938 GCA_036271155.1 Nocardioides sp.
CACGTCTCCCGAGCCACCGTCCGGGAGGCGATCACCGCGCTACGCACCGCGGGGATGGTCGAGACCAGGCGCGGTCGTGGCGGAGGCAGCGTGGTCACCTACTCACCGCGCCGGCCGCGAGCGCGCTCGAAGACCACCAAGTCGCCGTCCCCCGAGACGCTCGCCACCTGGCTGGACAGCCTCACGTTCCGCAGGATCGTCGAGCCCGGCGCCGTCGCGACGGCGGCCGCCCTCGACCTCACCGATGACCAGCGTGCGCTGCTGACGACGGCGTACGACGGGGTCACGCGGGCCTCGGGGTCGGCCGCCCACCGACAGGCCGACAGCCGCTTCCACCTCGCCTTCGCCTCGGTGACCGGGTCACCCTCGATCATCGACTCGGTCACCCGCGTCCAGGCGGTCCTGCACGACATGCTGCTGCAGATCCCGGTCTACGACGTGAACATCAGCCACTCCGACCGGCAGCACGACCGGATCCTGCACGCCGTCCTCGACGGTCGCGTGGAGCAGGCACGCCAGACCATGGAAGAACACTGCGACGACACGGCCGCCCTGCTGCGCGGCCTGCTCGGCTGAGAGCGCGAGAGAGGTCCACCGATGCCCGCCAACGACCGATTCCTGACCCTGGACTCACTGCGCAAGCGGATCGAGGACGACGAGATCGACACCGTCGTCCTGGCCTTCACCGACATGCAGGGCCGGCTCCAGGGCAAGCGCCTGCACGGTCGATACTTTCTCGACGTCGTCGTCGAGCACGGCACCGAGGGATGCAACTACCTGCTCGCCGTCGACATCGACATGAACACCGTGGACGGCTACGCCATCTCGTCGTGGGAGCGCGGCTACGGCGACATGGAGTTCGTGCCGGACTGGGACACCATCCGGCTGCTCCCCCACCTGCCCGCCACTGCGATGGTCCAGTGCGACCTGGTCTGGCTGGACCACGCACCGGTCGTGCAGTCGCCCCGCACCATCCTCAAGACCCAGCTCGACGCCTTCGCCGAGCGCGGGCTCGTCGCGCTGTCCGGCACCGAGCTCGAGTTCATCGCCTTCAACACCTCCTACGAAGAGGCCGGTCGCCAGCGCTACCAGGACCTCGAGCCGGTCAACCAGTACAACGTCGACTACTCCATCCTGGGCACCACCCGCGCCGAGCCGCTGCTGCGCGACATCCGCAACACGATGTACGCCGCCGGGCTCGACGTCGAGGGCGCGAAGGGCGAGTGCAACCTCGGGCAGCACGAGATCGGGTTCCTGTACGCCGACGCGCTGGTCACCGCGGACAACCACAGTGTCTACAAGACCGTCGCCAAGGAGATCGCCGCCCAGCGCGGTCAGGCGATCACGTTCATGGCCAAGTACAACCAGCGCGAGGGCAGCTCCTGCCACATCCACCTCTCCCTGCGTGGCGACAACGGCGACGTCGTCTTCTGGGAGGACGACTCCGACCACGGACACGGCAAGCGCTCCGCGATGTACGACAGCTTCGTGGCCGGCCTCCTCGCCACCATGCGCGACTTCACCCTGCTCTACGCGCCGAACATCAACTCCTACAAGAGGTTCGCCGACGGATCCTTCGCTCCGACCGCGATCGCATGGGGTGAGGACAACCGCACCTGCGCCGTACGACTCGTCGGCCACGGGCCCAGCGCCCGCCTGGAGAACCGCGTCCCCGGTGGCGACGTGAACCCCTACCTCGCCCTGGCCGCGATGCTGGCCGGCGGTCGACACGGCATCGACCAGGGGCTCGAGCTCGAGCCGGAGCTCGAGGGCAACGCCTACCACTCCGACAAGCCGCACGTGCCGCACACCCTGCGGGAGGCGCGCGACGCCTGGGCGTCCTCCGACATCGCCCGTGCCGCCTTCGGCGACGAGGTCGTCGACCACTACACGAACATGGCCGACGTCGAGCTGAAGGCGTTCGACGCGGCGGTGACCGACTGGGAGCTCACCCGCTCCTTCGAAAGGATGTGAGGGTTGTCCACCAGGCTCATCAACCCGGCGACCGGCCGCGAGCTGCGCGAGGTCCCCTCGGCCACCGAGGCCGAGACCGACGCGGCGATCCAGGCGGCCCATGACGCGTTCCCGGCCTGGCGCGACCTCGCGCCGGGCGAGCGCGCGCGGCTGCTCCGAGCCTTCGCCGCGATCGTCGACGAGCATGGCGAGGAGCTCGCCCGCCTCGAGGTCGAGAACGCCGGCCACACCATCGGCAACGCCCGCTGGGAGGCAGGCAACGTCCGCGACGTCCTGAACTACTACTCCGCGGCCCCGGAGCGGATGGTCGGCAAGCAGATCCCGGTGGCGGGCGGCATCGACGTCACCTTCCACGAGCCGCTCGGCGTCGTCGGGGTGATCGTCCCCTGGAACTTCCCGATGCCCATCGCCGGGTGGGGGTTCGCGCCCGCCCTGGCAGCCGGGAACACGGTGGTCCTCAAGCCGGCCGAGATCACGCCGTTGACCGCCATCCGGATCGGCGAGCTCGCCCTCGAGGCCGGCATCGCGCCCGGCGTCTTCACCGTGGTGCCGGGCAAGGGATCGGTCGTCGGCAACCGGTTCGTCACCCATCCGGACGTGCACAAGGTGGTCTTCACCGGCTCGACCGAGGTCGGTAAGCAGATCATGCGCGGCTGCGCCGAGCAGGTGAAGCACGTGACCCTCGAGCTCGGCGGCAAGAGTGCCAACATCGTCTTCGCCGATGCCGACATCGCCGGGGCCGCGGCCGCTGCTCCGGGCGGGGTCTACGACAACGCCGGCCAGGACTGCTGCTCGCGGTCCCGGATCCTCGTGCAGCGCTCGGTGTACGACGAGTTCCTGGGCCGCCTCGAGACGGCGGTGCGCGACTGGCGCGTGCTCGACCCGGGTGACGAGACCAGCCAGATGGGGCCGATGGTCTCGGCCGGGCAACGCGACTCCGTGCAGCGGTACGTCGACGCGACCACGATCGCCTTCCAGGGGGACGCCCCCAGCGGCTCCGACATCGAAGGGGGGTTCTGGCTCCCGGCGATGGTCACCGAGACCACCGACCCGCGCGATCCCGTCTGGCAGGAGGAGGTGTTCGGCCCGCTGGTCGCGGTGATGGCGTTCGACGACGAGGAGCACGCGATCGCGCTGGCCAACGACTCGGCGTACGGCCTGTCGGGGTCGATCTACACCCAGGACGTCGGTCGCGCGCTGCGGGTCTCGCGAGCCGTCCAGACCGGCAACCTGAGCGTGAACAGCCATGCGAGCGTCCGCTACTGGACCCCGTTCGGCGGCTACAAGATGTCCGGTCTCGGCCGGGAGCTCGGTCCGGACGCGCCCTATGCGTTCACCGAGGAGAAGAACGTCTTCATCGCGACGTGAAAGGAACACCAGTGGCAGGACGCATCGAGGGCCGCGTGGCCGTCGTCACCGGCGGTTGCTCGGGGATCGGGCTCGCGACCGTTCGCAGGTTCGCTGCGGAGGGTGCGAAGGTCGTGATCGGCGACATCGACGACGAGGGTGGAGCGCGCCTCGTCTACGAGCTCGGCGGCATCGAGCACGCGACGTACGTGCATGTCGACGTGACCAGCAAGGACGAGGTCGACGCGCTGTTCAAGGCGGCGAAGGACACCTACGGCTCGGTCGACATCGCCTTCAACAACGCCGGCATCAGCCCGCCCGACGACGACTCGATCCTCGACACCGAGCTCGACGCCTGGCGGCGGGTCCAGGAGGTCAACCTGACCTCGGTGTACCTGTGCTGCAAGGCGGCACTGCCCTACATGCTCGAGCAGAAGCGCGGCTCGATCATCAACACCGCGTCGTTCGTCGCGGTGATGGGGGCGGCCACCTCGCAGATCTCCTACTCAGCGTCGAAAGGCGGGGTGCTGTCGATGACTCGCGAGCTGGGCGTGCAGTTCGCCCGGGAGGGCATCCGGGTCAACGCCCTGTGTCCCGGCCCCGTCAACACTCCCTTGCTCAAGGAGCTGTTCGCCACCGACCCCGAGCGCGCGGCACGACGACTCGTGCACGTGCCGATGGGTCGGTTCGGCGAGCCGGAGGAGCTGGCCTCGGCCGTGCTCTTCCTCGCCTCGGACGACGCGTCGTTCATCACCGCGAACACGTTCCTCGTCGACGGTGGGATCTCTGGGGCCTATGTCACTCCGCTCTGAGCCCCGCCTCGCCCGTCCGGTCGTCGGGGTCTCCACCTACCGCGAGCAGGCCGCGTGGGGGGTGTGGGACACGCGCGCGGACATCCTGCACGCCCGGTACGCCGACGCCGTGCTGGCCGCGGGCGGCATCCCCGTGCTGCTCCCACCGGCTGCCGGCACCGACGACGTCGCCCGCGCGGTGGTGGCCCGGATCGACGCCCTGGTGGTCAGCGGTGGCGCCGACGTCGACCCGGGTCGCTACTCGGCCGAGCCGCATCCGCGGACCACGGGCTGGCGTGAGGACCGCGACGCCTGGGAGGCGGCGCTGATCGCGGCGGCCGACGAGATCGGGCTGCCCACCCTCGGCGTCTGCCGTGGCATGCAGCTGATGGCGGTCACCGCCGGCGGGTCGCTCCACCAGCACACCCCCGACCTGGTCGGCCACGAGGAGCACAGTCCGGGGGATGACGCGTTCGGCCGCACCACGGTCCGCACGGCCGTGGACTCTCGCCTCCGCGGCGTCGTCGGCGAGAGCGTCGAGGTCGGCTGTCACCACCACCAGTCGGTCGAGTCCCACCCGGGCTTCGACCCGGTGGCCTGGGCCCTGGACGGCTCCCTGGAGGCGATGGAGAGACCTGGGGGCCGCTTCTGTGTGGCGGTGCAGTGGCACCCGGAGGTCGGCACCGACCACACCCTGTTCGCGGCCCTCGTCGCCGCGGCGCGCGGGTAGTGGCCGAGGAGGTCTCCGTCCGCCAGATGCTGGCGCTGGCGACGTCGGCTTTCCTGGTGCTCGCGGCCGAGCCGCTCTACCTGCTCGTCGACACCGCGGTCGTGGGTCATCTGGGAGCTCACGCCCTGGGCGCGCTGGCGATCGGCACCACCCTGATGGCCCTGCTGGCGATCGTCGGCACGTTCGTCGAGTACGGCACGACCTCGCGGGCAGCACGGTGGTTCGGCGACGGCCGACGCGACCGAGCCGTCGACGAGGGAGTGCAGGCGTCGTACCTCGCGGTCGGGATCGGCCTGGTGGTGGTGGTCGTCGGGCAGCTCCTCGCAGGCCCGTTCGTGCGGCTCCTCACTGGGTCGTCCACCGAGCTGCAGGTGCCGGCCGAGCACTGGTTCCGGATCGCGCTGTGCGGGATGCCGATGGTGCTGCTGGTGCTCGCCGGCAACGGCTGGATGCGCGGGGTGCAGCTCACCCGCGCGCCCGTGGTCATCGTGCTGCTCGCCAACGGGCTCTCCGCCGCGGCCTCACCGCTGCTGGTCTACACCTTCCATCTGGGGCTGGTGGGGTCCGCCTGGGCCAACCTGGGCGCGCAGGTCGTGGCTGCCACCCTGTTCGTCCGCCGGCTCCGCGTCGACGCGGGGTCGCTGCGGCCCGACGTGGCGGTGATGAGGGCCCAGCTCGTGCTCGGGCGCGACCTGATCGTGCGGGCCGCCGCCTTCCAGATCGCCTTCCTGGTCGCCGCCGGAGTCGCCGCGCGGATGGGTGCCGCCCAGATCGCGGCTCACCAGATCGGGATGCAGCTGTGGGAGTTCACCGCGCTGCTGCTGGACTCGTTCGCCATCGCCGCCCAGTCGCTCGTGGGCGCTGCGCTCGGCGCGGGTGACGCGCGGGTGGCGCGGCGGCTGGCCGGCCAGGTCGCGCGCTGGAGCGCGGGCGCCGGCTCCGCGTTCGCCCTGGTGTACGCCGCAGGCTGGTGGCTGGTCCCGCGGCTGTTCACGTCGTCCTCGGCCGTGCAGCACCAGGCGCATGTCCTGTGGCCGTGGTTCGTGGTGATGCTGCCCGCCGCCGGGATCGTGTTCGGGCTGGACGGGGTGCTGATCGGCGCCGGCGACGTGGCCTTCCTGAGGACCATCACGATCGTCGCGGCGCTCGGCGGCTTCGTGCCGCTGACCCTCGCCGCGTCGTACTGGGACTGGGGCATCGGCGGAGTGTGGGCCGGACTCACCGCGTTCATCGTGGTGCGGCTGGTGGGCATGGTCTGGCGGGCGCGCACCGACCACTGGGTCGTCCTCGGGTCAGGCTGACGCGGCTGCCAGGATGTGCCCATGACCGCCAGCGGCCCTCGGCCCCCTCGTCACCGGGACATCCTCGGCGCGCCGTACACCGCGGAGACCCTCGAGCTGCCCGACGACGAGGAGGGCAAGGTCGTCGCGACGCTGGTGCGACGCCCCGCAGGATCGGGTGGGGCCGCCCGGCGCACGACCAAGGCCGTGCTCCACGTGCACGGCTTCGCCGACTACTTCTTCCAGACGGCGTACGCCGAGTGGTGGACCCAGCGCGGCTACGACTTCTACGCCCTCGACCTGCGCAAGTACGGCCGCTCGATCCTCCCCCACCAGACGCCGAACTACGTCGCCGACCTCGCCCACTACTACCCCGAGCTCGACCTCGCCTGGGACCGCGTGACCTCGGGGCACCGTCACGTCGTCCTCAGCGGCCACTCCACCGGCGGCCTGACGCTCCCGCTGTGGGCCCAGGCCCGGGGCCTCGGGACGGGCGAGGCGGGCCCGCGCGGCATGGCGCTCAACGCGCCGTGGTTCGACCTCCAGGGCAAGGCATGGGTCAGGCTCGGGCTGACCCCGGTCGTGCAGCAGGTCGCGAAGCGGCAGCCGATGCGGGTCATCCCGCGGACCGTCACGGGTCTGTACGCCCGGAGCATCCATCACGACCACGACGGCGAATGGGACTTCGACCTGCAGTGGAAGCCGGTCGACTCCTGGCCGGCGTACGCCGGGTGGCTGGCGGCGATCCGCCGCGGCCATACCGCCCTCCACCGTGGCCTGTCGCTGCCCTTCCCCGCGCTGGTGCTCTCGAGCGCAGCCTCGACGACGCCGACGGTGATGGGCGAGGACGTCCACTCCACCGACATCGTCCTCGACGTCGAGCAGATCCGGCGCTGGTCCACCGCCCTGGGCAACCACGTCACCTACGTCGGCATCCAGGGCGCCCGCCACGACGTCTTCCTCTCTCGCGAGGAGCCCCGCTCGCGCGCCTTCGCCGAGCTGGCCCGCTGGCTCACCGCCTACGTCGAGGGTGGCGACGCCCTCCTCCGGTAGGACTCGCGGGTCAGTGCGGGTCGAGTCGACTGAGCCCGATGACGATCATCCAGTTCGCGGCGTGCAGGTAGACCTGCCCGCCGGCGGCGCTGAGGTGGCGTACCTGGAGGAGCTCCTCCGCCAAGGGCGGCTCGTCCTGACAGCCCACGAGGGTGGTGCCGAGGCTGTTCGGTAGGAACCTGAGGTCCTGGCCCTTCGCACCGCTCTGGACGTAGCGGCCCGTGACGGTGTTGCAGGTCGTCGACCCGGTGACGCGTCCGTCGTGGAACCTGAGCCGAAGGATGCCTTGGTCCTTCACCGGGAGCACCGAGCGACCTCCCTGGCCGATCAGCGCCCGCACCACCCAGGTGCCGTCGAGCTGCACCGCATCGGGCCCGAGCGTCTGCTGGTGAGGGTGCTTGACCACCTGGTGCGTCGGCCCGGGCGTCTGGGTGTGGTGACGCGTCACCATCACCCCGCCGGTGACGGCAGCCGCCATCGCGAAGGCCGCGACCGCCGCCAGCATCGTCGTGCGGTGCCCACGGCGGCGGGCACCGCGCTCGATCGCCGTGAGCGGAGCGGGGCCTACGACGATCCGCTCAGCGGCGCGTTCCAGCAGTTCGGTCAGGATGTCGTCGGTCATTGGATACCTCGCAGGTCGTCGAGCTGAGGGTCATCGGCCAAGTCGCGCAGAGCCCGCGAGAGCCGGCTCTTCACGGTCCCGGGGGCGATCTGGAGGACCGCGGCCATCTGCTGCTCGCTGAGCTGGGCGTAGTAGCGCAGCACCACGACCGTGCGATGGTCGGTCGACAGCCGGTCGAGCGCTCGTGCCATCACGTCCGCGTCGTCGACCTCCGCGGTCGCGTCGGCATCGGCACGCGCAGGGACCGCCGCCACGGGAAGCTCGTTGCGCCAGCGCCGCCGGCGCGAGCTGACGAACGCGTTGACCAGCATCCGGTGCACGTAGGCGTCGCGGTCATCAGCGCGCCGGACCTGGCTCCACTTCCGCACGCAGCGCTCGAGGACGCCCTGGACGACGTCCTCGGCCTCGGTCGGGGTGCACCCGAGGAGCACGGCAGCGCGCACCAGACGCGGCCATCGCGCCCCGACGTATTCCGCGAGCTCCGCGTCCACACCCGACTCCTGTCGAACAGAGAGCTGGCCCCTCCACCGAGTAGACGCTTCGGTGCCCGGTCGTGGTTCCCTTCGCGCCCGGCTGGGCGCTGCTCACTTCAGCAGGAACGACGCGAGCGCGGCAAGACCGACGACCACGATCACGACGCGCAGCACGATCGGCGAGAGGCGGCGTCCGACGGTGGCGCCGAGCTGTCCGCCCACGACCGAGCCGGCGGCGATCAGGAGCACGACCGTCCAGTCCACGTCCGCCACGAAGATGAAGATCAGGCCGGCGATGCCGTTCACGAGCCCGGCGAGGACGTTCTTGACGCCGTTGAGCCGCTGCAGGGTGTCGGCGATGCCGATCCCCAGCACGCCCATCAGGATCACGCCCTGGGCAGCGCCGAAGTAGCCGCCGTACACCCCGGTCGCGAACACCGCCGGCCACACCCACCACGGCCCGAACTCGCCGCGCGCCCCCTCGTGGCGGGCGTCGACCCACGCGGAGATGCGCGGCTGGAGCACCACCAGCAGCAGCCCGAGCACGATCAGAGCAGGCACGATCGCCTTGAACGCGCCCTCGGGGAGCACCAGCAGCAACAGCGCGCCCACGACGCCCCCGAGGAGCGACGCGCTGCCCAGACGGATCGCACGCCGGCGCTGACCCTTGAGCTCGCGCCGGTATCCGAAGACACCGGAGGCCACGCCGGGCACCAGACCGATCGTGTTGGACACGTTGGCCGTCACCGGGGGCACGCCGAACGCCAACAGGGTGGGGAAGGTGATCAGCGTCCCCGACCCGACGACGACGTTGATGGTCCCGGCGGCCATGCCCGCGAGGAGCACGGCCGCCATCTGCAGAAAGGTCACTGAGCCGGAGGTGCCTCCGGGGTGTCATCGGCCCCGTCGGTGGCAGGTGGCTCGGCAGGTGGCTCGGCAGGTGGCTCGGCAGGTGGCGCCACCTTGGCGCCCCGGCCGGGGTTGGCGGCATGCTCGGCGGCCTTGATGGCGTCCTGCACGGCCTGGTTGGCGCTCGAGAGCTCGCGGTCGGTGTCCGGGGGCAGGGCCGCGGCCTCACCGGTGCCCATGTCCACGCGGTTGCGGACGCCGCCCGACTGCTGCGGGATGCCGGCGATCTGGTGCATCGAGGAGCCCAGGCCCTCCAGCGCCTTGGTGAACTCCGAGGGCACCACCCAGACCTTGTTGGCGTCGCCCTGGGCGATCTTCGGCATCATCTGGAGGTACTGGTAGGCCAGCAGCGACTGGTCGGGCTGGCCGTCGTGGATCGCCTGGAAGACGGTCGTGATGGCCTGCCCCTCACCCTGGGCACGCAGGATCTGCGCCTCGCGGTCAGCCTGCGCGCGCAGGATCTGCGACTCGCGAGCGCCCTCCGCCGACAGGATCGCCGACTGCTTCTCGCCCTCGGCGGTGAGGATCGCGGCCTGCCGCCCGCCCTCGGCGGTCAGGATGGTTGCGCGCTTCTCACGGTCGGCGCGCATCTGCTTCTCCATCGAGTCCTTGATGGACGGCGGCGGGTCGATGCCCTTGAGCTCCACGCGGTTGACCCGGATCCCCCACTTGCCGGTGGCCTCGTCGAGCACCCCGCGCAGGCCGGAGTTGATCTGGTCACGGCTGGTCAGCGTGCCCTCGAGGTCCATGCCGCCCACGATGTTGCGCAGCGTGGTCATGGTGAGCTGCTCGATGGCCTGGATGTAGTTGGCGATCTCGTACGTCGCGGCGATCGGGTCGGTCACCTGGAAGTAGATGACGGTGTCGATCGAGACCACCAGGTTGTCCTCGGTGATCACCGGTTGCGGGGGGAAGCTCACGACCTGCTCACGCAGGTCGATCATGTAGCGCACCTTGTCGACGAACGGCACGACGATGTTCAGCCCTGCCGGAAGCGTCTCCTTGTACTTGCCGAAGCGCTCGACGATGCCCGCCCGTGCCTGCGGGATGATCCGCACGGTCTTCGCCAGCATCACGATGACGAACAGCACCACTATCGCGAGCAGTGCGTACACGACCGACATGGTCGCTCCTTCTCTTGGTGTCACATGGTTGTTGCGGTGTACGAGGCCTTCATGGCATCAGTTCACCGATGGGGTGGACGTACGCCGTGGCCCCGCGGATCGCGAACACCTCGACCGTCGCCCCGGCCGGGATCGTCGCAGACTCGTCGTAGGGGCAGGCCGACCAGATCTCGCCGGCCAGCTTCACGCGTCCCGGTGCGTGCGTGGACAGCTCCTCGGTGACGACGCCCTGCTGTCCCACCAGCTTGTTCATGCCGCTCACGAGGTCGGGCCCGTTGTGCAGCTTCTTGATCAGGTTGGGTCGCACCAGCGCGAGCATGGCGGAGGAGGCTCCGGCCGCCAGCAGGATCTGCAGGATGACCGGGAACGACGCGAGCGCGGCGATCGCCGCGACGAGGCACCCGACCGCCACCATCACCAGGATCAGGTTGAGGTTGATCATCTCGGCCACGCCCAGGCCCACCGCCAGCACCAGCCAGGCGGCCCAGATGTGATCACCCAGCCAATCCACGTCCCCGAGCCTATCCCGCGACTCAGGTGAACACCCGCTAACCGGCTCGACGCCGCTACTCCGAGCGCCGGCGCGCACGGCGGCGGGCTGACCACCGCCCGCCCTCATAGCTGAGGACCAGCGGCATGTCGAAGGTCGCGGTGAGGTGCTCCTCGGTGACGACCTCGCGGATCGGGCCCTCTGCGACGACGACCCCGCCGCGGAGCAGGAGCGCGTGGGTGAAGCCCGGCGGGATCTCCTCCACGTGGTGTGAGACCAGGACGGTGGCGGGCGAGACCGGGTCGAGCGCCAGGGTGGAGAGGGTGGCCACGAGATCCTCCCGCCCGCCGAGGTCGAGCCCCGCTGCCGGCTCGTCGAGCAGGAGCAGCTCCGGGTCGGCCATCAGCGCCCGCGCGATCTGCACGCGTTTGCGCTCACCCTCGCTGAGGGTGCCGAACGTGCGGTCGAGGAGGTGGTCGGCGCGCACCGAGGCCAGCAGCTCGCGGGCCCGGTCGTGGTCGAGGTCGTCGTAGGCCTCGCGCCAGCGCCCGACCACGGCGTACGACGCGCTGACGACGACGTCGCAGACCAGCTCGTGGCGCGGGATGCGCTCGGCGAGGGCGGCGCTGGTCAGACCGATGCGGGGGCGCAGCTCGAAGACGTCGACGGTGCCGAGCACCTCGTCGAGGATCCCGGCCACGCCGTCGGTGGGGTGCATCTGGGCGGAGGCGACCTGCAGGAGGGTGGTCTTCCCCGCGCCGTTGGGCCCGAGCACCACCCAGCGCTCGCCCTCGGCGACCCGCCACGAGATCCGGTCGAGCAGTGTCGCCTGGCCCCGTCTCACGGTCACGTCGGCGAACTCGATCACCGCGACCATGTCCGCCACCCTATCCAGCGGTCCGCGTAGGGTGACCGGCCGTGCCATCGGCTCCGTCACCAGACCTGCCCGTCTCGGCGCTGCTGGCGTGGTGGGCCACCTCGTGGCTGCGCGGGCACGTCGTGCTCGACCTCGTGCTCGACGCTGTGCTCGCAGGTGACGCCACCCATGTCGTGGCCGGCCTGCCCGGCCTGGAGGACTCGGTCGGCCTCGGCCGTGCGCTCGCCCAGATCCGGGTCGGTGGCGCTCCGGGCTTCGGTCTGGCCCT
>DATBBE010000005.1:0-3869 GCA_036271155.1 Nocardioides sp.
CCGCCGCGCTGGTCCTCTTCGGCCTGGTGGCGTTCCTCAACCATCTCGCGAGCCCGTCACCTCAAGTGTTCCGCACCGCGGCCGGGGTGAAGATGCCGGGCTACTCCCTGCGAGGCGCCCTCGAGCAGCCCACGAAGGGCGACATCGCACGGGTGGTCCGCGCTCTGGACACCCGAGCCCAGGCCGTCCTCGGTGGTGACCAGTCGGCGTTCATGAGCGTGGTCGACACCGATCAAAGGTCCTTCGACCACGCCCAGCTCGTGGCGTGGGGGAACACCCGCCGCCTTCCGCTGGCGAAGCTCTCCTTCGCCTACGACGGCGTCCTGGAGCCGGACAACCCGCTGCACACGGCGACCTTCCTCGCTCGCGTCACCACGACGTACGAGATCGCCGGCTACGACACGTCGCCGGTCCAGGTCGACGACGGGTTCTCCTTCGTCAAGGTCCACGGGAGCTGGAAGCTGGCAGGGGTCTCCGACGCGGACGACCAGTTCGCCAAGACAGCGCTCCCGGTGCCGTGGGACGGCCCCCCGATCGACACCTACGGCGACGGGCACTACCTGGCCGTCGTCGACCGCGGGAAGAAGGCTCTGGGGCGGCGGATCGTCGCGCTATGTCGCGTGGGGAACCGCGAGGACCGGACGTTGCTCGGCATCGAGAACACCCGGCCGACGGTGGTGGTGGCCACCACGCAGACGACGGGTTTCCGGAAGTTCAGCGGGTTCGACGCCGAGGCGGTGACCTATCCGCTCAGCGGCCCCGACGGCGTGACGCCTGGCTGGAGGGTGGCGGTGAACCCACACATGGTGGCCGAGGCCGCTGCCAGTCCGGTCGTGCTGCCGCACGAGCTGACCCACCTCGCCACCCAGAGCTACCTGGCCGACTCGCCGCGCTGGCTGGTGGAAGGGTCTGCCGAGTACGTCGCCTATCACGCGCACGGCGGGCTGGCTGCGGAGATGCGGGGGCAGGGCTACGGGCTGCGACGTCCCGTCCAGGACCGGCTGCCTGACACCGCGACCTTCTACAGCCGCGCGCACGTCCAGTTCGACTACGTCGAGGGAACGGCGCTGGTCACCTGGATCGAGGAGCACCGCGGACGCGACGCCGTGGTGTCGCTGATGCGGGCCTACGACGACGCGGGCGGGTACGACGTGAGCTTCGATCCGGACACCGCCACCCCGGGGATCCTGAGCAAGGTGCTCGGGATCAGTCCCACGGCTCTGGCCACAGCGGCGTACGCCGAGATGGAGAGCGACGTCCCGAAGGCCTGACGCTCGTCAGAGGTCGGTGAAGTAGAGCTCGACTCCGTTGGGCGCGTCGAAGAGCATGGCGCCGCGCTCTTCGTCGATCCGGTGGGTGCCGGTGTGGTCCACCAGGTAGTGGTGGCCGTAGGGAGTGCGCCAGACGTAACGTTGGCGGCCGCATTGTCGGCTGGCGTAGCCGGCATGGGTCTTCCAGCGGTGATGTCGTCTGCCGAGAGGCCCGGAGTTGTGGGTGCCGGTCTGGCCGGGTGGACCCTGGGGGTCGTAGGGCGTGGGATGGTCGAGATCTGCGCGACCGGCCAGGCCGGGAACGGCGGCGGCGTAGGGGAAGTAGTCGCCCGGGACCGCGAGCCGGATCCGACGGGCCAGGTCTGTGGGGTGCTCGTAGCAGTTGACCGAGACCCGGTCGTTGAGGTCGATCACCGGAGTCACCCGGATGCGACAGCCCGCGAAGAGCGAGGAGTCGGCGAGCAGCGGGCCGATGCCCTCGACGCGCGCGACCGGCGCGGCGAGACCGACCAGGGCGAGGTCGGAGAGGTGGACGTGGAGGTCGACCCGCGGGCGGAACCGCTCGGGCTTCGCGGTGGCGAGAGTCTCGAGCAGGTCGGCCGGGAAGGCCGTCGCTCGAGACAGCTCCGGGCTGTCGCCCTGCCCTTCCAGCAGCAGGTGCAAGAGCTCGGCGGGCCGGGCCAGCCACCCCATCGCGATCGAGCGCAGCTCGTCGCGGCCGGCGTCGGGGTGGCGGTCGGCGATCAGGTCGGCCACCCGCTCGACCATCGCGTCGATCCAGACTGCGTCTCCGGCGTTGACCCGGGCGATGACGTGACGCAGGCCGAACTCGTCGGTGCGCGACAGGGTGACATAGCGACGACGGCGCTGGGCCGCCACCCGCTCGGCGTGGGCGACCGGGTCGGCGGCGATCACCTTCGCCTCACAGATCGCCAGCACCCGCCCCGGCGACTCACCCGACGCGGCCTCCGCGACCGCGGCGTCGACCATGCCGACCCGGTCGATGGGCAGCTGGCGCGTCAGCCGGGCGATCTTGCGGGCCAGCCAGGGCGGGCAGGCCAGGGCACAGGTCACCGCCCAGAGTCTCGGCAGCCGGTGCATCAGGTCGAGCACGTCGGCCAGGTCGCGCTGGCAGGTGTGTGCGCTCACCTCACGTGCCAGCGCCAGCGCGGGGATCGAGAACTCGCACAGCCCTGGCGTGCCCTCGCCGCCGGGGTGGGTGAGGCGGTCCTCGTGGCTTGGGTCGGCCGAGTGGATCTCCGCCCAGGCCGCGACGATGTGCAGGTCTTCCACCTCGGCCTGGCGGCGGCGCTTGACCGAGAGCCCGGCGAGGTCGAGCAACGCCGCAGGCGGCAGCTCGGCCAGTGACCGGCCGGAAGCGTCCACCCCGGGTGTTCCCATACGAAGATGGTATCGAACACGTGTTCGACTCGCAACATCGAATTCACAGGCTGGTGGTGTCCACAAACCTGGCACGGGTGGTTAACGATCGCTAACCTGAGGGCATGGCCTCGACACCCCCGACGGACGCCGGGCTGCCCACCCCTGATCTTCGCGGTCTGGTCGACGAGCTCCGCGAGCGTCTCGCTGTGGCCCGCCGTGGGGGCAGTGACTCGGCGCGGAAGAAGCACACCGACCGCGGCAAGCTGCTGGTGCGCGACCGGATCGATCGCCTGCTCGACCCCGGCAGCCCGTTCCTCGAGCTGAGCCCGCTGGCGGCGTATGGGATGTACGGCGCGTCGGCCGACGACGTGTACGCCGTCCCCAGCGCCTCGATCGTGACCGGCATCGGACGGATCGAGGGGCGTGAGTGCGTCGTCGTCGCCAACGACGCCACGGTCAAGGGCGGCACGTACTACCCGTTGACGGTCAAGAAGCACCTGCGCGCGCAGACGATCGCGCTGGAGAACCGGCTCCCCTGTGTCTACCTCGTCGACTCCGGCGGCGCGTTCCTGCCGATGCAGGACGAGGTGTTCCCCGACCGCGAGCACTTCGGCCGGATCTTCTTCAACCAGGCCAACCTCTCGGCGCGTGGCATCCCGCAGATCGCGAGCGTCATGGGGTCGTGCACCGCAGGTGGCGCGTACGTCCCGGCCATGAGCGACGAGAGCGTCATCGTGCGCGACCAGGGGACGATCTTCCTCGGCGGCCCGCCCCTGGTGAAGGCCGCCACCGGCGAGATCGTCACCGCCGAGGAGCTCGGTGGTGGTGACGTCCACGCGCGAACCTCCGGCGTCGTCGACCATCTCGCCGACGACGACGCGCACGCGCTGGCGATCGTGCGCTCCATCGTGGACACGCTGCCGCGGCAGGCGCCGTCGGCGGAGGGACCGGTCGAGGAGCCGCACGAGACGCCCGAGTCGCTGTACGACGTGGTGCCCGCCGACACCCGTACGCCGTACGACGTGAGAGAAGTGATCCGCCGCATCGTCTACGCCAGCCGGTTCCACGAGTTCAAGAAGCTCTACGGCGAGACCCTGGTCTGCGCCTTCGCCCGCATCTGGGGCCGCGAGGTCGGCATCCTGGCCAACAACGGGATCCTCTTCAGCGAGTCGGCCCTCAAGGGAGCCCACTTCATCGAGCTGTGCAACCAGCGCG
>DATBBE010000006.1:0-8119 GCA_036271155.1 Nocardioides sp.
CCGCGAACTGGCAGACGATGCTGGACCAGGTCAAGGAGTACGTCGAGGCCCACTGAGGGTGCTCGTCAGGAGCGCACCAGTCGCGCGATGGCCGCCGAGGCCTCGGTGAGCTTGTCGTCGGCGCCCTCTCCGCTGGCGACCGCATCACGCACGCAGTGGGCCAGGTGGTCGTCGAGAAGGCTCAGGGCCACGGCCTGGAGAGCCTTGGTCGTCGCCGAGACCTGGGTCAGGATGTCGATGCAGTACTGCTCCTCCTCGACCATCCGCTGCAGACCGCGGGCCTGGCCCTCGATCCGGCGCAGTCGCTTGAGGACGTCGTCCTTGTCGTGGAGGTAGCCGGGCTGGTCCATGCCCGCGACTGTACCCCCGCGGGGTATCACCCCCGGCCCCTTCGCCGAGTCGGCATACGACGACTCGGCGTGCTGGGCGTGCCTCTTTGCGCCGAGTCGGCGACCGGAGCGTGGGCGGTGCCGCGTCCTGGCCCCACACATCGGTGACGATGGGGGCATGCCCGAGGACCCCAGCGCGCCGGACCGCGAGCTGCGCCGCGACATCCGACGGGTGACCTCGATCCTGGGCGAGACCCTGGCGAGCACCGAGGGCGACGACCTGCTGGAGCTGGTCGAGCGCGTGCGCGCGCATGCCAAGGAGGGTCGCCTCGACGAGCTCCCCGACTTCGACCTGGCCACGGTGACGCGGCTGGTGCGCGCCTTCACGGCGTACTTCCACCTGGCCAACATCACCGAGCAGGTCCACCGTGGTCGCGTCCTGACCAGGACCCGCGAGCAGGAGGGTGGCTGGATCGAGCAGGCGGTCGGCCGCATCGCCGATGCCGGCGTCGACCCGGACGAGGTCGCGGAGATCGTGCGGCACGTCGGGGTGCGCCCGGTGTTCACCGCCCACCCGACCGAGGTGGCGCGGCGCTCCACGATCGACAAGCTGCGGCGGGTCGCGGCGCTGCTGGGCGATCCGGACTCACCGCGCCGCACTCGCCGGCTGCAGGAGGCCGTCGAGCTGCTCTGGCTCACCGACGAGATCCGGGTCGAACCGCCGGCCCCGACCGACGAGGCGCGCAACGTCGTGTACTACCTCGAAGGGCTCTCGGGCGGGGCGTTGCCCGACGTCCTCGAAGAGCTGCGTGACCGGCTCGCGACCATCGGGGTCGACCTTCCGCCGGAGGTGCGGCCGCTGCGCTTCGGCAGCTGGGTCGGGGGCGACCGTGACGGCAACCCTCACGTCACCCCCGCGACCACGCGGGAGGTGCTCGTCCTGCAGGCACAGCACGGGATCCGGCTGTTACGCCGACTCGTCGACGAGCTGCGTCGCGACCTGTCGGTCAGCAGCCGGGTCGGCGCCGTCAGCGCCGGGCTGCGCGACCGGCTCGAGGCGCAGCTGCCCACCCTGCCCGAGGTCGAGCCGCGCTACCGCCGGCTCAACGCCGAGGAGCCCTATCGGCTGTTCCTCACCTGCATCCACGTGCGGCTGGGCCTCACCGAGCAGCGCGTCGTGGAGGGCGCCCGCCATGTCGTGGGCCGTGACTACGCCGACGACACCGAGCTGCTCGACGACCTGCTGCTGCTCCACCGGTCGGTGCTCGAGCACCAGGGCCCCGTGGTCGCGGGCGGCGAGGTCGAGCGGCTGGTCCGCACGGTCGCGGCGACCGGCCTGACCTTGGCCACCCTCGACGTACGCGAGCACTCCGCCAAGCACCACCAGGCCGTCGGTCAGCTGCTCGACCGGATCGGCGAGCTCGGCACGCCGTACGCCGAGCTGGACCGGGCGACCCGCACCAAGGTGCTCAGAGAGGAGCTCGCGAGCCGCCGGCCGCTGGCCGGCATCCCGTTGCCCCTGGATGCCGAGGGCGCGGTCACGGCGGAGACGTTCCGGGCGATCCGCTGGGCGCTCGACGAGCTCGGGCCGCGCGCGGTGGAGAGCTACGTGATCTCGATGACCCACGACGCCGACGACGTGTTCGCGGCGGTCGTGCTGGCCCGCGAGTGCGGCCTGGTCGATCTCGGCTCGGGGGTCGCGCGGATCGGCTTCGTGCCTCTGCTCGAGACCGTCGACGAGCTGGAGCAGACCGCGACGATCCTCGAGGCACTGCTCGCCGACACGTCGTACCGCGAGGTGGTGCGCCTGCGCGGCGATGTGCAGGAGCTGATGCTCGGCTACTCCGACTCGAACAAGGCCGGCGGCATCACGTCGTCGCAGTGGCAGATCCAGCTGGCCCAGCGGCGCGCCCGCGACGTCGCCCGGCGCCACGGAGTCCGGCTGCGGTTCTTCCACGGCCGGGGTGGGTCGGTCGGTCGCGGGGGAGGTCCGACGTACGACGCGATCATGGCGCTGCCGTCCGGCACGGTCGACGGCGAGGTCAAGATCACCGAGCAGGGGGAGGTCATCAGCGACAAGTACGCCCTGCCCGCCCTCGCGCGACAGAACCTCGAGCTGGCCCTCGCGGCGACCCTCGAGGCGAGCGTGCTGCACCGCACCGACCGACGTTCGCCGGAGCACGCCGCCCGGTGGGACGCGACCATGGACCGCATCTCCGACGCGGCGCACGCGCGCTATCGCACGCTGGTCGAGGAGCCCGGGCTCGCGACGTACTTCCTCACCGCCACGCCGGTCGACCTCCTCGGCGCGCTGCACATCGGCTCGCGGCCCGCGCGCCGACCCGGGGCCGATGCCGGCCTCGATGACCTCCGCGCGATCCCGTGGGTCTTCGGCTGGACCCAGTCGCGCCAGATCGTGCCGGGCTGGTTCGGGGTGGGCAGCGGCCTGGCGGCGGCCGGTGACGACGGCGACCTCGACGCGCTGCGCAAGATGTACGCCTCGTGGCCGTTCTTCCGCACGTTCCTCGGGAACGTCTCGATGACGCTGGTGAAGACCGATCTGGACATCGCCGCTCGCTACGTCGAGCTGGCTCCGGACTCCCTTCGCCCGCTGCTCGACGAGATCCGAGCCGAGTACGACCTGACCGTCGACCGGCTCCTCGCCGTGACCGGTGACGACGCGCTGCTCGATCGCGAGCCGACGCTGCGCACCACTCTGGAGATCAGGGAGAACTACCTCGTGCCCCTGCACCACCTGCAGATCGAGCTGCTCGGTCGCTACCGTCGCGGCGAGGACGACCCGGCCCTGGAGCGGGCCCTGCTGTTGACGATCAACGGCATCGCGGCGGGCATGCGCAACACGGGCTGAGCGGGCGTCACGGCACCGGCTGGTCGTCGTCCCTCGGGCCGAAGATGCCGAACCCGTCGAGGGTCTCCTGGTCCAGCCCGGTGGCCCAGGCCGCGGTCTGCGAGCGGGAGCGGCGGGAGAAGAACATCCGGAACTTCTCGTAGTCGGGCACGCCCGCCAGCGCGGCGGCGTGCTCGCCCAGCGACGGCTCCATCGCCTCGACGACCGGCCGCCACATCTGCTCCGGAGGTGCACCCTTGCCGAGCGCCTCGTGCAGGTCGGCGTGATGGACCGCGGCGTTCCAGACCAGCGCGGGGCGGTCGTTGTCGTCCAGGCTGGCCGTCACCGCGGGTACGCCGTCTCGCAGCTCCGCGACCAGGTCGGCGACGCTGTGCGAGGCGCGCTCGGCGACGTGCCGGTCGGTCCACTCGGGACCGGGCGCGCCGTCCATCCGGCCGCTCAGCGCGTCGGCCGGCGAGCCGCACAGGTGGGCCAGCACCTCCTGCACGGTCCAGTCCGGGGACGCGGGGACCCTCGTCGTCAGATGCTCCGGCCCGAGCCCCTCCGCGAGCGCGGTCACAGCGTCGACGTTGGCTCGGTACACCTCTGCCCAGTCGGTCATGGCTCCCAAACTAGGGCCGGGCCCGAGCGAGGTCGAGGAGCCCCTTGTGTCACGCCTCAGGCTCGCGTACTGTCGCGATATATCGCGAGCGTTCGACGTCATGTCGCCGACCGGTCGCACGAAGGATATCGACACACGACGGAGGGGCTCGCGATGACACGTGACCGGGGACGGGACTGGGGACGGGAGTTCGAGCAGCTGTTCCAGCAGCACGGCCACGGCGGCCCGGGCCCCGGCGGCTGGGCGCACGGCAAGCCGGGGCGTGCCGGCTCGGGCCGGCAGTGGGGTCCGCCCGGGCGCCGCGGGGGAGGCCCGCCGCCCTGGATCGCCGGGCTGTTCGGCCTGGCCGCCCAGCACGAGCAGTCCCGCGGCCCGCGGGCGCGCCGGGGCGACGTCCGGATGGCGATCCTCGCGGTGCTCGCCGAGGGACCCCTGAACGGCTACCAGGTCATCCAGGAGATCTCCGAGCGCACCGACGGCGGGTGGCGACCGAGTCCGGGCTCGGTCTACCCGACGATCTCGCAGCTCGAGGACGAGGGCCTGGTCGAGGGCGACGACCAACGCGGTCGACGTACGCTCGCGCTCTCGGACGCCGGGCGCGCGTTCCTCGCCGACCACGAGGACGAGGTCGCCCAGGTGTGGGCGCCGTTCGCCGGCGGCTCCGAGGAGACCGACGACGAGGGCGGCCTCGACTTCGCCAACCTCAAGCCCGAGCTCGGGCGGGTCATGAACGCCGTGTGGCAGATCATCACCACTGGCACCGACGAGCAGCGCCGGTCTGCGATCGGGGTGCTGGTCGAGGCGCGGCGCTCGCTCTACCAGATCCTGGCCGACCACCCGGGTGACGTGCCCGGCTCCGACGGTGAGGTGGACGACCTCGGTGACCGGCCAGCCGAGGACCGCGAGGAGGAGTGGTGAACGAGCGACTGCGCATCGCCGACGCCGACCGCGAGTCGGCCGCCCGCGAGCTGGGCGAGCACTTCGCCCTCGGCCGGATCACCATCGAGGAGCATGCAGAACGCCTCGAGCAGATCTGGGCCGCGCGCACCGCGGCCGACCTGGCCCCGGCGTTCCGTGACCTGCCCCGGCCCGACCTGGGCCGAGGCCGAACGGCCTCGACCGGTCGGGCGACTGCTGGTGACGTCGTGACCCGCCGGCGTGGCCGCCGGCCCTCGATGCCGCACGTGCCGTTCCTGTTCAAGGCACTGCTGGCGATCGTGGTGCTGTGGTGGGGCTTCCACCACCTGCTGTTCCTGCTGGTCGCCGCGATCGTGTACGTCGTGTTCGTGCGCCGCTTCGTCCACCGGCGTCGCGGTCAGGGGCGCCGAGGACCGTGGGACCACGGCCACTACCAAGCCGGCTGGCACTGACCATGCTGCTCACCTGGCGCTACCCGCGAGGGGGCACTTCTCCGCTGCCGAAGGGACACTTCTCCGCCGCCCAGAGGACAGTTCTCCGGGAGAGTTCACACCTCGAGGGCGGAGAGCTGCCCCCTCGGCGGGTGGGTCAGACCCCGATCGCGCGGTTGACCCAGACGTCGCCGACGACCATGCCGACCTTCTCGTAGAGGCTGAGGGCGCCGGTGCGCGAGTCCGTCGACAGGGCTGACCGCTTCGCTCCATGCTCGCGACCGCGGGCGAAGGCGTCCACGAGCAGGGCCTGGGCCAGCCCGCGGTGGCGCTGGTCACGGCGTACGGCGAGCACGTCGATGTACGCCTCGTCCCCGGCCTCGCCGGCCAGGATGATCACCGCGACGCCGGCGATCGCGCCCGACTGTTCGGTGACGACCCGGAGGGTCCACGGCTCGAAGCCGGGCCGGCCGATCACCGAGGCGTGGAAGTCGGAGTGCGGCTCGCGAGGGCGCTCGGACCACTCGAGGAAGGCGTCCTCCTTGACGTCGTGGACGGCGTCGTACTCCGCGGGGCGTGCCTCGCGGATCTCGTAGCCCTCGGGCAGCTCGCGGCGCTCGATCTCGGCACCCTCCGGCAGGTCGAGGACCCAGCTGGTCCAGCGGTGGCGGTAGCCGAGCTTCTCCAACAGCCGGTCGCCGGCCGACCCCCGGGGCACCGGGCTGCCGTAGCCCGTCCCGCCGAGGTCCTTCGCGGCCTGCTGCATCCAGCCCGCGATCGAGGTACCGATCCCACGGCGGCGGTAGTCGGGGTGCACGGCCGCGTCACCACGGTCGTGGCCGGTGATCTCGCCGTACCCCACCATGCGGTCACCGTCGAAGACGCCGATCGTGTGGGTGGCGACGTCCCAGGTCGGCCGCGACCAGTCGGCGACGATGTCGGCCAGCTCGATCTCGACCTTGCCGACGTCCACCAGCTCCTGGGCGGCCGCCACCTCGAAGACGGCCTGTGCGTCGTCCATGGTCAGGACCCGAGAGGTCAGTCCGTCCGGCAGGTCCAGTGCGCTCACGAGGGCACATGACACCACCTGCCCCGCTCTGCCGCACCTTGTTTTACGTCGACCCGGCAGAAGCTCACGCCGACATGCATTGACCCGGCAGTAGCTCGCGAGAGCTTCTGCCGGGTCGGCGCGATCAGCGGTGAACTTCTGCCTGGTCAGCGATCAGGTCACTTGGCGATGGCGGAGATGTCGAACTCGAGCTTGATCTTGTCCGAGACCAGGAAGCCACCGGTCTCGAGAGCGGCGTTCCAGGTCAGGCCGTAGTCCTTGCGGGAGAGGGTGGTGTGGCCCTCGAAGCCGATCCGGAGGTTGCCGAACGGGTCGCGGGCGGAGCCGGTGGACTCGAACTCCACACTGATGGGCTGGGTGTTGCCCTTGATGGTCAGGTCGCCGGTGATCGTCCAGTCGTCGCCGTCGCGCTCGACCTGGGTCGAGGTGAAGGTGATCTCCGGGTGCGTCTCGACCTCGAAGAAGTCGGCGCTGCGCAGGTGGGCGTTGCGGTCCTCGACGCCGGTGTCGATGCTCTCGGCCTTGATGGTGAGCTCGACCTTGCTGTTGGCCGGGGTCGCGGTGTCGATGTGGGCCGTGCCCTCGAAGTCCTTGAAGGCGCCGCGGACTGTGGTGACCATCGCGTGCCGGGCGCTGAAGCCCAGGCGGCTGTGCGAGACGTCGAGGGTGTAGTCACCCGCGATGTCGTCGATGACGGTGGTGGGGGTTTCGAACGAGTTGTCGGTCATGGTGTTCAGGAGTCCCTTCGGAGCGTTGAAGTTTCAACCACTGCCTACATAACGCACTCCGGTCCGTTTCATTCCGAGACTGTGTGTGACCTGGGTCACAGCCGGCCCCGGGCTACGACGGGCTCGACCGACGGGTGCCCCCGGTGCCAGGCTGAGCCATGCCTCCGTCATCGTCGATGCCACACCAGATCTCGCTGTCCGAGAGCGACCAGCCGACGCGCTGGTACAACATCCTCCACGACCTGCCCACCCCTCCGCCGCCGGTCCTGCACCCCGGCACCGGCCAGCCGGTGGGGCCCGACGACCTCTCGCCACTGTTCCCGATGGACCTGATCCTCCAGGAGGTCTCCGGCGACCAGTACGTCGAGATCCCCGGCGAGGTGCTGGACGTCTATCGGCTCTGGCGACCCTCGCCGCTGTTCCGCGCCCACCGGCTCGAGAAGGCGCTGGGAACACCGGCCCGGATCTACTACAAGTACGAAGGCGTGAGCCCCGCCGGCTCGCACAAGCCCAACACGGCGGTACCCCAGGCCTTCTACAACGCCAAGGCCGGGATCAAGAAGCTCAGCACCGAAACCGGAGCCGGGCAGTGGGGCACGGCGCTGGCCTTCGCGTGCGCCCAGTTCGACCTCGAGTGCGAGGTGTGGCAGGTGCGGGCGTCGTACGACCAGAAGCCCTATCGGCGGATGATGATCGAGACCTTCGGCGGCACGGTGCACCCCAGCCCGAGCGACCTGACGAACGCCGGCCGCACGATCTTGGCGCAGGACCCCGACAGCACCGGCAGCCTCGGCATCGCGATCAGCGAGGCGGTCGAGATGGCGGCCGGCGACCCGACCACGAACTACGCCCTCGGCAGCGTGCTCAACCACGTCCTCCTGCACCAGACCGTGATCGGCGAGGAGGCGCTGCTGCAGCTGGCGCAGGTGGGTGAGACGCCCGACCTCCTCGTCGGCTGCACCGGTGGCGGGTCGAACTTCGGCGGCCTCGCGTTCCCCTTCCTGCGCGAGAAGTGGGCCGGCCGGATGTCGCCGACCATCCGCGCGGTCGAGCCGGCATCGTGCCCGTCGCTGACGCAGGGCACCTACGCCTACGACTTCGGTGACACCCTCGGCATGACGCCCCTGATGAAGATGCACACGCTCGGGCACGACTTCATCCCGGAGCCCATCCA
>DATBBE010000007.1:0-4993 GCA_036271155.1 Nocardioides sp.
ACCTGCCCCTGCACGTGCCCGGATCACCCGGCGACGCCACGGTCGGCGCCACCAGCGCGGCCAACGTCGCGGTCGACCACTAGGCGTCCGGGGCGGCATGCGGAGCGTGCGTCATAGCCCACCGAACACTTGACGTCCCAGCCTCCCACCCGGCCGCCCTTGACGGATGGCCGAGGGCTCGCTGTACTCAGATCTCTAGTTGTCATGACAACCGGACAGGATCCCCTCTGTGACCACCGCACCGCTTCATCCCGCACTCTCGCGCACCGGAGAGGGCGTCGCTGCCGACGGCACGTTCGACATGCCCACGCGGGTGCAGTTCGGACGCGGCGTCGTCGACACGCTCGCGCAGGAGGCCCGTCGATTCGGAGCCACCAAGGTCATGGTGGTGACCGACCCGGGAGTCCTCGCCATCGGCCTCGTAGAGCCCCTGGTCCAGCAGCTGGAGGCTGCGCACGTCGAGGTGACGGTCTTCGACAAGGTGCAACCGAACCCTCGCGACCTGCACTGCATCGAGGGGGCCGACCTGGCTCGGGCCACCGGCGTCGACCTCTTCGTGGGGCTCGGTGGCGGGTCGCCGATCGACACTGCCAAGTGCATCGCGGTGCTCCTCACCAACGGAGGCCACCCCCGCGACTGGGAGGACTTCGGCGCCCTCCAGCACCCACCCGTCCCGGTCATCGCGATCCCGACCACCGCCGGCACCGGGAGCGAGGTGTCGCCGTCGGCGATCATCACCGACACGGTGCGCAAGAAGAAGATGAACCTGTTCGATCCCAGGATCTGCCCGCGCGTCGCCCTCGTCGACCCGGACCTGACGTTCTCGGTGCCGCCCGCGGTGACCGCTGCCACCGGGATGGACGCCCTGAGCCATGCCATCGACTCGCTGCACTGTCTCCTCGACACCCCCGCCTCCGACGCGATGGCCTTGGAAGGGGCCCGGCTCAACGCGATGTACCTGGAACGCGCGTACGCCGACGGCGACGACGTTGAAGCCCGGTGCGGCATGGCCCAGGCCAGCCTCGTGGCCGGCATCGCCGTCGGCATCACCGATGTGGCGGGCTGCCACTCCATCGCCGAGGCGATCGGTGCCGTCTACGACCATGCGCATGGCGTGTGCTGTGCCATCGGACTGCCCATGATCATGCGCTTCAACCTGCCGGCGACCACCGAGAAGTACGCGCGCCTCGCCCACGCCTTCGGCCTCGACACCTCCGGCCTGACCGCAGCCGAGGCAGCCCAGCAGGCCATCGACTATGTGGGTGACCGCAACGAAAGACTGGGCATCCCGGCCCTGGCCGACCTGATCGACGAGGCCGACCTCGACCTCCTTGCCGCGAAGGCCTTCGCGAACACCTCGACCCCCTCGAACCCGCTGTCTCCCGACGTCGCCGCGTTCCGTCAGATGTTCGTCGACGAGCTCGAGCAAAACCGTGGGCGAGCAGCGAGCAGCGCCTCCTGACCGCCTCGCAGACGCGGCATACTGACCGGATGCCTGACGGGGGACTACGCCGGTCGAGTGCCATCCCGTTGTACTTCCAGCTGCAGGAGCTGCTCAAGGAGAAGATCGAGGCCGGCACCTGGCAGACCGACCAGATGATCCCCTCCGAGCCGGAGCTCTGCGCCCTCTACGACGTGAGCCGCACCGTCGTCCGGCAGGCACTGTCCGTCCTCGAGCAGGACGGACAGCTGCGCAGGGTCCGAGGTCGCGGGACCTTCGTCAGCGCTCCGAAGATCACCCAGCGGGTGGGCGGGCTGAGCCGGCTGCTCGCCAGCCCGGTCCCGGGCCAGCGGGTGGACGTGCTCGACCATCGCCACGAGAGCGCACCCGCGCGGGTCCGCGACCAGCTCGAGCTGGGCGGTGGCGCCGAGATCCTGCGCGTCATGTCCCTCGTGCGGGTCGCAGACGCGCCGGTCGCCCTCTTCGACAGCTTCTTCCCGCTCGCGGTCGCCGGGTCGGTCGACGAGCTCCTCCACCTGGCCGACCCCGCGTCGTCGACCGACCCTGGCCACAGCCGCGGCGCCGTCGAGCTGACGCGCACCACCGTGGCGATCGAGACCAGCTTCTGCAGCGCCTGGGAGGCAGAGCAGCTGCACATCCCCCTCAAAGGGGCGGTCTTCGTCACCCTGTGCACAGAGTTCGAGAGCCACGGCGACCGGCTCCGGCCGTTCGAGGTCGTGCGGGGCGTCTACCGGGTGGACCGCGTCCAGCTCCACTTCGACGTGCCGTCGAACGGCGAGGTCCCGGCAGCCCTCTGGCAGGTCGCCGGGCCGTGACCGACCACCCTCACGCTTCGGGGGGAAGGGACTCTCAGACCTCGACGACGGTCTGGTCGACGGTGACGCCGTGATCGTCGACGATCGTGGTGGTCGCCATCATCTGGCGGTCGTCGGCGAGGACGAACTCCACGCTCACGACGGCTCCGAGACGAACCAGGTCCCAGATGCGCTCATAGGTGTCATCGCCGTGAACCTCGACGACCCTGCGGTGCTTGCCCGCCATCCGACTCTCCTACGGGTGGTGTGCCTACTGACAGCTCTACAGGGGGAAGGAGTCCCAGGGTAGAGGGTGCGGGACCCTCCGGGAGGTAAAGATTTGGCTCTACCCACAATGGGCTAGACGTCTGGGAGGGCTGATGAGCGTGGCTGGAGCGGGTCGACTCGAGGGCAAAGTGGCGATCGTCACCGGCGCGGCGGCAGGCATCGGGCGGGCGACCGCGGTCCGCTTCGCCGCCGAGGGGGCGCGGCTGGTCGTGGCCGACGTCGACGAGGAGGGTCTCCAGCGGCTCGCCGCGCAGGTGAACGGCGAGTTCGGCACCGGCATCCACACGGTCGTCGCCGACGTCTCCCAGGACGCCGACGCCCAGCGGATCGTCGACACCGCGGTCACGGCGTACACCGGGCTGGACGTGCTGGTCGCCAACGCCGGGATCATCCCCCTCGGCACCCTCGCCGAGTCCACGCCCGCCGACTGGGACCACGTCATGAGCATCGACGGCCGCGGCATGTTCCTGACCTGCAAGTACGCCGTCGCGGCCATGCGCGAGACCGGGCGCGGCGGTGCCGTGGTGTGCCTCAGCTCGATCTCCGGGATGGCCGGCCAGAGGGGACAGGCGACCTACGGGCCCGCCAAGTTCGTGGCCACCGGGCTGACCAAGCATCTCGCGGTCGAGCTGGCCGAGCACGGCATCCGGGTCAACGCGGTCGCGCCCGGCACCATCAACACCGAGCGGGTGCAGCGGCTGCCCGAGGAGCCGGGCGGGCCGGAGTACCTCGAGGCGATCATCGCCCAACACCCCATGGGTCGGCTGGGCGATCCCGACGAGGTGGCCGCGGCCATCGTGTTCCTCGCCTCCGACGAGGCGTCGTTCGTCACCGGTGCCGTGCTGCCGGTCGACGGCGGCTTCCTCGCCCAGTAGCCCGCGAACGGGTCAGGACGCCGGGTTGCCGCGGTCGTCGCAGGCCGTCTGCGGGTGGCCCCAGAGCAGCTGATAGTCGCGCCCGCTCGCCGACGCTATCTGCGACATGAAGCCGGGTCCGACCTTGTCCACGCCGTTGTACGGGTGCCACAGGTTGACGATCGAAGCCAGCGTCGCCGCCAGCAGGAGGGTCACGACCGCGATCACCGGCACCCGCAGCTTCGACGGGATCCCGTGGACGGTGAAGGCGGTGATGAAGAAGACCGCCGTCGCGCAGACCAGGATGAGCAGCCAGAACAGGTACGGCGGCGGTTGCCGAGTCGACGCGACGAGCCGGACGGAATGGGTCTGGCTCCGTGCTGCGTCGGCGTTCGGGACCGACGAGATGAAAGACGTGCTGTGGGTCTGCGCGAGCCGGATGTCCTTCTCCAGCTGGACGCGCCAGTGGTCGACGACGGGCGACGCCGGCTGCTTGCCCGCTCCTAGCAGTGGCCACTCGTCGTACACGATCGCGTGGGCATAGCAGATGGTGTCGGCGCCGATCCGCTCCGCATCCCCACGATTCGGAAGGTCGCTCCCGGACTGGAACAGCGCCGAGACCGCCCCGGCCTCGGCTCCCGAGGCGTTCTGCGCGGCGTCCCACGAGTTCCAGCTCGAGGCGAGCATGAACGAGCACATCACCACAGCCAGCGTGAGCGAGGCTCCCGCCAGCAGGTCGAGCCGGAAGCCGCCATGGCTCTCGTCGGCCGTCGGCCGGCGGCGGCGGTGCACCAGCTCGCCGACGGCGAGTGCGATCGCCAGGGCGACGGCCAGCACGAGCACGAGCGTGATCACCACGCCTCGCATGGTTCAGGTCTCCGGCCTGACCCGTCAATGCGATGACCGCTGGTCCGGGCACCGTCGCCGACCAGTGGCCCGGATGTCACTCGGTGTTCACCGAACCGATCGGGCTCCGGCGACATCGGACTCGGTAAGCAGGCCCGCACGGGAAGCGGGCCCGAGTCGAGGAGACCCCCATGCGTTCGTTCATCATCGCCGGCGCCCTGGCGCTCGGCCTGGCCGCACTGCCGGTGACGGCAGCCGAGGCCGGGTCGACCTGGCGCGTCACGGCCAAGGCCGGCACCCATCAGGTCGTGGTCGGCAAGAAGGTTCTGATCAGCGGACATGTCCGCCCGGGATCGGCCGCTGCCGGCACCAAGCTCGCCGTCCAGGAGAAGTTCCGGCCGGGGGTGAAGTGGAAGACGACACCGACGACGACGAAGGTCACCAAGAGCGGGGCCTACCGGGTCAAGGTGAAGCCCACCAAGGCGTTCACCCACCAGTACCGCATCGTGATGCCCGCGACCGCCCACCACGCCAAGGGCGTGAGTCCCACGGTCAAGATCGCGGTCTACGCCTGGTCGCCGCTGAGCTCTCACCCTCAGAACAACAACAACGACATGGGTGCCGTGAGCGTCGACATCAACGGCAAGCGCTACGACAACTCGGTGCGGCAGTTCGGCAGCAGCGGTTCCGTCGAGTACAACGTCGACCACGTCTGCACCCAGGTCAGGGCGACGTTCGGACTCTCCGAC
>DATBBE010000008.1:0-3934 GCA_036271155.1 Nocardioides sp.
GAAGGCGCTCGACGTTCCGGTGGGATCACCCTTCGACTGACCAGTTACGGGTTCTAGTGGCATAGAAGGCCACAGCCGTCGCTGCAGCGACGTTGAGGGAGTCGACGCCGGCCCTCATCGGAATGCGCACCTTTCGATCAAGCGACCGGATAGTGGTGGGTCCTAGCCCATGTCCTTCGGTTCCAAAGATCAGAGCTAGCCGCTCGGGCGCCTCAGCAACAATGTCATCGAGCTCAACGGAGTCTTCAGCGAGCGTCATACCTGCGATCAAGAACCCCCAGTCCCGGAGTTTGCTCATGTCGGCGGGCCACGTTTGGAACCGAGTCCAAGGGACTTGGAACACTGCGCCCATAGAGACCTTGATTGCCCGTCGGTACAGAGGGTCGGCGCAGGAAGGAGTCAACAGAACCGCATCCACGCCGAGGCCGGCTGCATTCCGAAAGGCCGCCCCTACATTGGTGTGGTCCACCAGGTCCTCGAGGACCAG
This sequence comes from Nocardioides sp., assembly GCA_036271155.1. Taxonomy (GTDB): domain Bacteria; phylum Actinomycetota; class Actinomycetes; order Propionibacteriales; family Nocardioidaceae; genus Nocardioides. The sequence continues at coordinate 488 of DATBBE010000008.1, forward strand.
CACCTGACGAGCGCCCTCGAGCACCTCGTCGAGGCTCGGCAGGGGACGCCGCTCCAGGGAGGCCAGGGCGCCCCGGTGCACGTGGAAGCCGGTGACCTGCTCGGCCAGCGCCTCGGAGACGACGAAGCAAGGGGCGGCGCTTCGGTCGAGGACGTCCGAGAGCCCCTCCAGCCAGCGGCTCGCCATCAGGAACGACCTCGGCGTGAAGCCGGCCTCGACCGCGCGGCGTACGACCTTCTCGCCCTCGGCCAGGAAGAGACCGTGCTCGGCCTCGAGGTGCGTGCGCAGCTGCACGTCGCGCAGGTCGCGGTAGTCGGCGAGACGGGGGTCGCCCGGGTCGGAGACCTCGATCAGCTCTGCCATGCCTCGAAGTGTTGCGGATGTGCGACGGCGACGACCGCGCCCACCACGATGATCGCCGGCGGGCGTACGCCGTGCCGGTCCAGGTCGGTGCCGAGCTCGCCCAGGGTCGAGAGGACGGTCCGCTCCTCCGGCATCGACCCGTCGCAGACCACGGCGACGGGCGTGCCGGGGTCGCGGCCGGAGGTGACCAGGGTGTCGGCGATGGCCGACGCGTTCTCGACCGCCATCATCAGCAGCAGCGTGCCGCGAAGGCCTGCGACCGAGGGCCAGTCGACCAGGGAGTCGGGATGTCCGGGCGGCACGTGACCCGAGATCACGGTGAAGTCGTGGGCGACGTGACGATGGGTGACCGGGATGCCGGCGATCGCGGGCACCGCCAGCGGGCTGGAGAGACCCGGGATGACCTGCACCGCGACCCCGGCCGCACGGCAGGCCTCGATCTCCTCGAACCCGCGCCCGAACACGAAGCTGTCGCCACCCTTGAAGCGCACCACCCGCTCGCCGGCCAGGGCTCGCTCGACGATCAGGCGGTTGATCTCCTCCTGACGAGCGGCGCTACCCCGCGGGAGCTTCGCGACGTCGACGACCTCCGTGGTCGCCGGCAGGTCGCCCAGCAGCTCGCGGGGTGCCAGCCGATCGGCGACGACCACGTCGGCCTCCATGAGGGCCCGGCGCCCGGCCACCGAGATCAGCTCCGGGTGACCAGGTCCGCCACCGACCAGCGTGACGCCCGGGACCGACGGACGGCGCTCGTCGGCGGCCACCGTGCCCTCGTGCAGAGCGTTCAGGATCGCGTCGCGGACCGCCGCGGTACGCCGGGGCTCGCGGCGGCCGAGCACCGCGACGGTCAGCCCGTCGTACCGACCACTCGCCGGGGTCCACGCGGTCGCGCTCGTCCCGTCGTCCGCGCGCACGCAGAAGACCCGGCTCGACTCTGCTGCCTTGCTGACCTGCTCGTTGACCATGAGGTCGTCGGTGGCGGCGATGACGTACCACGTGTCCGCGAGGTCGCTCTCGGCGAAGCCGCGCTGGACCCAGGTGACCGCGCCGGAGAGGGCCAGTCCCTCGATCGAGGCCGTGACCCCCGGTGAGACGACGACGACCTGCGCCCCGGCCGTCAGGAGGGCCGGGATGCGGCGCTGGGCGACGTGTCCGCCGCCGACCACCACCACCCGCCGTCCGGCGAGACGGAGCCCCGAGGGGTACGGCGGGTGGTCGTCCATGGGCTCCATGATCCGTGATGGTCGTCGTCTCGACGGGCGAGACCGACGGGCGAGACCGACGCGAGGTAAGTTGCGAGCATCGAGTAGTGCGAAGGAGACCAGATGAGCCTCGACCGACCCGTGAAGCCCGACCCGTACGAGCTTCTCCCGCCCGTCCCCACCTTCACCGTCACCAGTGACGACGTCACCGACGGCCAGCCGCTCAAGGACGACCAGGTCGCCGAGCATGGCAACGCCTCCCCCCAGCTGTCCTGGAGCGGGGCTCCGGAGGGCACGCAGAGCTACACCGTGACCTGCTACGACCCGGACGCTCCGACGCCGAACGGCTTCTGGCACTGGTCGCTGGTCGACCTGCCGGCCGACGTGACCTCACTCGACGCGGGCGCGGGGGCCGAGGGTGCGACCCTGCCCGGCAACGCGTTCATGCTCGTCAACGACGGAGGCACCCGCGGGTTCATGGGGGCCGCACCGCCCGAGGGTGACCAGGTGCATCGCTACTTCTTCGTGGTCCACGCAGTGACCCAGGAGAGCCTCGGCGTCGACGACTCCGTGTCCAACGCCGTGCTGAGCTTCAACCTGGTCTTCAACACCGCCGGCCGCGCGGTCATCAAGGGCACCTACCGACACTGAACCGACTTGCCGCCCGGTCTCGCTTCGGCGAGACTGGGCGGCTCACAACCCGACAGCGTGCACGACCCGACACCCCCTCCTCCTCGTGAGGCGGGGTCACTTGGCGTGCCCGTCCCTCGCCCAGGAAGGTGTGACCCCAGGTGCTCTACCTCGCTGTCGCTGCCCGGTCCTTCCGGCGCTACAGCACCTATCGCGCCGCCACGCTGGCAGGCGTCTTCACCAACTCCGTGTTCGGGATCATCTACAGCTACGCCTACCTCGCCCTGTGGCACCAGCGCCCCGACGCCGGCGGGTACGACGCCACCGACGCGGTCACCTACGTCTGGCTCGGGCAGGCGCTGCTGATGACCGTCGCCCTGTGGGGTGGTGGCACCACCGACGACCTGGCCGAGCGGATCCGGACCGGAGACGTCGCCATCGACCTGTACCGGCCGGTCGGGCTGATCGGGTGGTACCTCGCCGGCGACCTCGGGCGCGCGGCGTACCACGTCCTGGCGCGAGGAGTGGCGCCGACGATCCTCGGTCTGCTCCTCTTCGACATCGCCCTGCCAGTCTCCCCCGCAGCCGCCCTCGGGTTCGTGCTGAGCCTCGCGCTGGCGGTCGTCACCAGCTTCGGGATCCGCTTCCTCGTGGCGTGCTCGGCGTTCTGGCTCCTCGACCAGACCGGCATGCGGATGCTGTCCGGGGTCGCGGCGATCTTCCTCAGCGGGATGACCCTGCCGCTGGTCATCTTCCCCGAGCCCCTGCGCAGCATCGCGCTGGCGCTGCCTTGGGCGTCGTACCTCCAGACGCCTGCGGACATCTGGCTGGGCCAGCGGTCGGGGGCGGGGATCCTGGACGGCCTCGCGCTCCAGGCCGTCTGGGTCGCGGTGCTGATGGCGCTGTGCCACGTCGTGCTCGGCGTGGCCACCCGCAAGGTGGTGGTGCAGGGTGGCTGAGGGATCGCGGGCGCTGCGGGCCGCTCCCCAGGAGTACGCCTGGATCGCGAGCATGTGGGTGCGGTCGTCGCTGGCCTACCCGCTCTCGTTCTGGACCCTCACCATCGGCAGCGCCCTGATCACGCTGCTCGACTTCGTCGGTCTCGGACTGATGTTCCACTCCATCCCGGCCCTCGGCGGCTTCAGCCTCCGCGAGGTCGCGCTCCTGTACGGCGCGAGCGGGATCGGCATCGGGGTCGCAGACCTCCTGATCGGCAGCGTCGAGCAGGTCGGGCTGCACGTCCGCACCGGCA
>DATBBE010000009.1:0-4221 GCA_036271155.1 Nocardioides sp.
CGCACCCGCGCGCCCACGAGCGGGCGTTCGTCCTCCAGCCGTGGTTCGACATCGAGCCGGACGCCGAGATCCCCGACGCTGGGCTCATCGCCGAGCTGCTCGAGAAGAGCGACCGGAGTGGGCTCAACCGGCGCGACGACCTCGTGCTCCAGGTGCAGTGAGCGCGCGCGAACGTGCTGGGTTGATGCTGGAGTGAGCTGGGGGTGAGCGTCGGGTGAGCGCGGACCCGGAAGCGCCGGACGACCGGCGCCCGCCACCCGAGCCCGAGCGGCGGCTACGCCCGATGAGCTCCGGGGGCCTCGCCATCTGGGCGGCGATCGGCCTGGTGGCCGGCTGGGTGTTCCACCGGGTCAGCGACCGCGGCGCCAACGTCCCGCCGCAGGTGCCCTGGGTCCAGACGCTCGCGCTGTTCCTGGTGGCCTGCATCCTCGTCGGCACGGCCTGGTCCACCCGACGTACCCTCGACCACCAGCCCGGACGCCTCTCCCCGCACCAGGCCGTCAACCGGCTCGTGCTGGCTCGCGCATGTGCCTACGTCGGGGCGCTGGCCGCGGGCGTCTACATCGGGTACGCCGTCAGCTGGCTGGGGGTCAGCAGCTCCGTCATCGCAGGTCAGCGGGCGTTCCGGTCGGCCTGCGCGGGCGTCGCAGGCATCCTGATCGTCGTCGGCGGGCTGCTCCTCGAACGCGCGTGTCGCGTCCCTCCGGAGGACGACGAGCCCTAGCCTGACCCCATGTCTTCCCCACAGGCTCGTCGTCGGCAGCGCAGCACCCGCTTGGTGCTCGCTGTCGCGCTGGTCATCACCGCGGCGGTCGTCGTCATCGGCGCCGTCCTCAGCGCATCCGTCACCTTGGTGTCGGTCGCTGCCGTCCTTGCCGTCGTCCTCGGGGCCACGGCTGTCCGGATCACCCACACCGAGCTGCTCCGTGCGCGCCGCGAAGCAGCCGCCGACCGGGCCCAACAGGCTCAGGGCTACCGCGAGATCACCGAGGTCCGCACCGCCGAGAACCTCACCTTCGCCGACGCGATGCGCTCGAAGGTCGGCCGGGCCGAGGAGGCCGCCGGACAGCTCGAGTCCGCGGTCGTCGCCTCCCAGGGCCGAGCGGCCGACACGATGCGCCGGCTGACCGCGCAGACCCGACGCGCCGACGAGGCCGAGTTCGAGGGCACCCGGCTCGCCGTGGCGCTCGAGGAGTCCGAGGAGCGAGCCGCCGAGGCGATCGTGCGGGTGGCCGAGCTCGAGGACGAGAACGGCGTACTCCGCACCGAGAACGACGTCCTCAAGTCCGAGCTCGACGCCGCCTCCTGGCAGCCCCAGGTCCGCCACGCCTGACCGCTGACCAGGCAGAAGTTCACAGCCAAGAACGCTGACCCGGCAGAAGTTCACAGCCAAGAACGCTGACCCGGCAGAAGTTCACAGCCAAGAACGCTGACCCGGCAGAAGTTGATGTCTACTTCTGCCGGGTCGCGGCTTTTCTGCGTCGACTTCTGCCGGGTCAGGGCCGTACGACGTGAACTTCTGGCGGGTCAGCGCTCACCCTCGGTGAGGGAGGCTCGGAGGGCGCGGTGGATGCCGGCTGGGGTGAGGACCCCGACGAACTGGGCGCCGTCCTTCACGCCGACCATCGGCTTGTCGTCGCGCAGGAGCACCGCCAGGGCGTGTTCGAGGGTCGAGTCGAGGTCGATCGCGGCCCCGAGGTCGCCGGTGGCGATGCCGTCGAGCGGCTCGAGGTGGGCCCGGTCGAGCTTGGTGACGGTCAGCCGCCGCAGGCCCGCGGTCGAGCCGACAAAATCGGCCACGAACTCGTCGGCGGGGTGACCGAGGAGCTCGGCGGGCGTCCCGAACTGGGCCAGGTGACCGCCTTGGGCCAGCACGGCGACCTTGTCGCCCATCTTCACCGCCTCGTCGATGTCATGGGTCACCAGGACGACCGTCTTCCCCAGCTCCTCCTGCAGGCGCAGGAACTCGTCCTGCAGCCGGGCCCGCACGATCGGGTCGACCGCCGCGAACGGCTCGTCCATGAGCAGCACCGGCGGATCGGCGGCCAGGGCCCGGGCTACGCCGACCCGCTGCTGCTGGCCTCCCGAGAGCTGGCGCGGATACCGGTCGGCGTACGTCGCGGGGTCCAGGCCGACCAGCTCGAGCAGCTCGAGGGCCCGCGCCCGCGCCTGTGCCTTCGGCGTTCCGATGAGTGACGGCACCGTGGCCACGTTGGTGGCGATCTTCTGATGCGGGAACAGCCCGATCTGCTGGATGACGTAGCCGATGCGACGCCGCAGCCGCACCGGGTCCTCGGAGGTCACGTCGCGGCCCTCGATGAAGATGCGACCCGAGGTCGGCTCGATCAGGCGGTTGATCATCTTCAGGGTCGTCGACTTGCCGCAGCCCGACGGACCGACCAGGCAGACGACCTCGCCCGTGGCGACCTCGAGGTCGAGCTCGTGGACCGCGACGGTCCCGTCGGCGTACCGCTTCCCGACTCCCTCGAGCCGGATCATCGCTGAGCTGGTGCTGGGCGCTGTCTCCCCCGACGGGGCGGTAGCGTTCATGTCCGTGACCCTACTCGCGGCGGACGGGATCTCGATCCAGCCCAGCTGCTACAGCCGGCTGGTCAACAAGTGGTACTGCACCGACTACCTCAAGGACCGCCACAGCGATCTGACCGGCGCGCTGTCCCAGCATCTGCAGATCACCGCCTGGTCCCTGTTGATCGGGCTCCTGATCGCGTTTCCCCTGGCCCTGCTCGCTCGACGGCTGCCGCGGCTCCAGGGCCTCATCCTCGGCGCCAGCACGATGATCTACACGATCCCCAGCATCGCGCTGTTCCCCATTCTCGTCCCGTTCACCGGCATCAGCAGCAAGGCCGTGGTGATCGGGCTGGCGCTGTACGCCCTGACGATCCTGGTCCGCAGCATGCTCGCGGGCCTGACCGGCGTACCGGAGGAGGTGCGTGAGTCCGCACGCGGACTGGGCTACGGGCGGACCCGGCTGCTGGTCAGGGTGGAGCTGCCGCTGGCGCTGCCGGTGATCATGGCCGGCCTCCGGGTGGCGACGGTCTCGACCGTCGCGCTGACGACCGTCGGCGCCCTGGTGTCGTACGGCGGACTGGGCAACCTGATCCAGGACGGCGTCCAGAACGACTTCAAGGCCGAGATCCTCGCCGCGAGCGTGCTGTGCGTCGTGCTGGCCGTGGTGCTCGACGCGCTCATCGTCGGCGTGCAGTGGACCGTCACGCCATGGACCCACAAGAGGCGGTCGTCATGAGGAACTTCCGAGACTCCTGGCACTACCTGACGACCGGCTCCAACTGGGGCGGCTCGGAGGGGATGTGGCACCTGCTCGTGCAGCAGCTCCTGCTGAGTGTGACCGCGCTGGTCGTGGCGATGGCGATCGGCCTGACCCTCGCCCTGTGGCTCGGGCACCTCGGCCGGGCCGGCTTCCTGTCGGTCAACATCACCAACATCGGCCGGGCGGTGCCGACCTTCGCCCTCCTGGCGATCCTGGTGACCCTCGACCACCCCGGCACAGCGACCTTCGGTCCGTATGGCCGTGCCGGCCTCGCGACGTTGATCGCGCTGGCGCTGTTCGCGCTGCCACCGATCTTCACCAACGCCTACGTCGCGGTGCGCGAGGTGCCGGCGCCGGTGAAGGAGTCGGCCACCGGCATGGGCATGACCGGGTCGCAGCGCTTCTGGCGGGTCGAGCTGCCCTTGGCGCTGCCCCTGGTTGTGTCGGGCATCCGGCTGGCGCTGGTGCAGGTCTGGGCGACGGCGACGATCGCGGCTCTGGTCGCGGGCCCCGGGCTCGGCACGCTCATCACGGAGGGCTTCTTCCGCACGGACTACCCCAAGGGCATCGCGGCGGCGTTCCTCGTGGCCGTGGTCGCGTTCGTCCTCGAGGTCGGGGGAGCCCTCGTGGAACGCGCGGTCGACCCGAATCGTAAGGGAACCGCAACCCGCACCACCCCTTCAGGGGGTCGCACGGCCACCCCCGTTGGGACATGATGGGCGTTCCACGCCCTGGCACGAAGGGGGCACCGGACACGCGCGTCGTCAGCGACGCGGGACACAGAAGGTGAGATCCACATGCAGTCACGACGTCTTCTGGTCGGGGTGGTGGCGGCCAGCACGGCCGCCCTGCTGGCGGCCTGTGGCAGCTCCAACAGCAGTAGCAACACCGGACCCGGCTCCGGCGGCTCCAGCGGCTCGACCGACAAGGGG
>DATBBE010000010.1:0-7540 GCA_036271155.1 Nocardioides sp.
GGGGGGAACCAGCGCCAGGACGGGGCGTCCAGGGCTTGTCGCACCAGCCACCCGATAGTGAAGCGTGGGTGATGACGACATCGACGGGCTCCCGTCCTCCCACCGCAGGACCGGCCAGCACGTCGATCGCCCGGGCGCCGAGAGCCGCACCGTGGGATGCCTGGTCCTCGGAGACGTCCGCCAGGAACGCCAGGACGGCCTCCGCCCAGGCGTCGGGCGTGAACACGGTTGGACGGGTGACTCCACTTGGACCCGACCTGTGGGGAAGCTGACCGCTCGGCGGACCGGCAAGGCAGGATGGGCGTCGTGATGACGAGCGAGCCGAACCGGCACCCCCGCCGGTGGGTGGACGAGTCGGGTCGGGTCCGCGTCATTGAGGGGTGGCACCCGTCTCAGCCTTCGCGGCTCGGCTTCAACGTCCTGGTCGACGACGACTGGCTCGGCACCTTCGACACCCTCGACGGCGCTGCTGGTGCCGCTGCCGGCCCCGGCCTCCACGCCGAGAGCGGCCGGGTCGTCCTCATCCGGGTCCTCGACCCGCGTGGGCCGGCCGGCATGTGACAACGCCCGCCGCTGGCGAGAGCGACGGGCGTCGGTGCCGGGACCGTGAAGGTCCCAGCGCTGCCAGGTTAGACGATGAGGCCCACCCGACCGAGTTGAGCGGGCCATGGCTTGCCTGTGGCCCGGCGCACGGGTGGGTGAGCCGGGTGTGGGGCTAGGGGGTTCTTCGTGGGTCGGTCTTGTCGAGAGCCGGGGGTCGTGGCCGGTCGGGGGTGACGTCGATCGTGCCGGTGGGGTCTCGGAGGAGCTGGTAGCCGTGGGGGCTGGTCCACAGGTAGGTGCCGGGGTCCAGGACGGTGTAGGTCCACGGTGAGTGGGTCTTGAGGCGGTGGTGTCTTCGGCACAGGGGGGCCAGGTTGCAGGTGCAGGTGGGTCCGCCTCGGCCGCGGGGGTGGACGTGGTCACAGTCGCAGGGATGGTCCTGGGACCCGCCGGACTGGTGGGGCTGGTCGGGGTGACAGCGTCGGGCGGGTCTGGTGCACCAGGGGAAGACGCAGGTGTGATCGCGCAGGGCGACGCGCTCGGCGATCTGGGCAGGCACCTGGTCGGAGTCGGACTCCAGGCATTGGTCGATGTCGATGACGGGTTGGACCATGATCTGGGTGGTGGAGGGTGCGCCACACCAGGCCCGGACCTGCTCGACGCCGATGAGGCTGTTGCCGCGTTCGAGCCGGGCCACCGGGTCCAGATCCTCGCAGCCTGGCCCTGTGAGGGCGGTCTGGGACAGGTGGGCGAACAGGACGACCTGACGTGGCTGGACGCGTGGGACGGACGGCGTTGCCGTCTGGTCGGCACGCTGGTCGGCACGCTGGTCGGCGGTCTGGTCGGCCAGCTGGTTGTCGGGGATGAGATCGAGGGGTGCTTGCCCGCGTGCCAGATCGCCGACGGCCTGGGCCCGGCGGACGTCCAACGGCTGGGTCGAGCCCCAGGCGGCGCGTTGCTCGGCGCCGGCAGCGACCGCGGCCTCGAGGTCCAGGGCATCGGCGATGTCGAGCTCGGCGGCCACGGCCATGGTGCCGGTGAAGGAGACCAGCTGGTCGAAGACGGTGAGGTGGCGTTTGTCCCACGACTGTGCGGCGAGGCGCTCGACCTCCTCGGGCATGAAACGGCCGATCGCCTCGTTGACCAGCCGGTCCAGCTCTGCGGGCCGGACCTTGTGCGCGGTCGCAGCCAGATGCTGGTCGACGAACGCTGCTGCCTGCTTCGTGAGCCGGATGGTCTCCCGGGCGACCATCCGGGCCTTCCAGGCCGGCAGGTCACCGACGACCACCCGATCCCACAGCCGGGGCAGCCGGTAGCAGAGCTCGAGGGCCTCCCCGACGTAGCACTTCCCGGCCTCAGTGCCCATCCCGATCGTGGTGGCGAACTCGGCCAGGCTGAACTCCGCGACAGTGGGCGCCCCTGGCCCGGCGATCGCGAGGTCGGTGTCGCCGAAGCCACGCAGCCGACGGGTCTCGGACTCCTCGATGGACTCCGCGGGATGCATCAGCGCCCAGTCCACCGCCAGGTGCAACAGGTCGACCTCGGCTGCGTCAGCGGCCCGCCGACGGTTCCTCGCGACAGCCAGCACGTCGGCCGGAGTGTCCGGTCGGAGGTGGGTGGCGCTGCCCGAGTTGCCCATACCTGTATGAGACCAGAGTCCACCGACAGTCTCGGTGGGTTTGTCCACAACGGGGTGGTCTCGAGACCGGCGCAGAACGCCCTCCTCGACCAGCGGGGTGCGGGAACGCCGCCTCGACCAGCGCGCTTCAGGCGCCGATCGGGACCATCCGATAGGTCCCGATGCCACGTTGCAGGACCGCGAACTCGTCGACCGTCCAGACATCACTGGCGAAGGCGTCGAGGGCGGCGAGCACGACCTCGAGGTGCTCGACGCTGGTCCGCTCGTTGATGGTCGCGACCGGGATCCGCGAGCGGAACTGCCGCCGGTCGCAGTAGAAGCCGAGCGGCTCCACCGCAGCGACCACTTCACGCGCGATGCCACGCATCACCTCGAGGCCGTCGGCCTCGGCCGTGACCTCTACCCAGACGTGGCGGTCGTCCTCGTCGAGCAGGGCCGACCCTCCGGTGAGTACGACGCGGGGCGGCTCGTATCGCTGCGCCGCGCGTTCGATCGTCTCGCCGAGCTCGCGGGCGATGCTCGGCCTGACGAAGCCGAAGTCCGTGATCGGGATCCAGGTCAGGTCAGCGCCCACCACGTCGAGCAACGGGCCCGCGGGCTCGGGCGGAGGGGGTGCCTCGACAGTACGCCGGCCCAGCAGGCCGCGGCGCTCGGGCGCGGGCGGCTCCGGCTCGGGCGGTGGGGGCTCCTGCGCGCGCACCAGAGACGCCAACGCATCTTGGATACGTGCCGGCGGTACGAACGCCGCATGGAGGTGCACACCCCCATGGTGCCCACTCGCGCGGTCCCACACACCCGACACGACGAGATGGGTGCGCAGGCGGTGATGCGGAACCGTGACCTCGATCGCCTCGCCCGGCAGCCCCGGCCGCGTCACACTCCTTCGCAGGAGGACCGATGGGACGAGGTCGCTGGCTCACCCGCCTGGGCGTGCTGCTCCCCGTGGCGGGCCTCCTCCTCGCCTGTCATGCGGCGACGCCGGACACGCAAGGGGCGGGCGACCAGGCCGGGTCGTCGCCGGAGGCCATCACGGAACGCGCTGTCGCTCACGAGCTGAGCTCGGTCACCGTCCCGTCGGGCTCGCGGACGGCGAGTGCGGCCGAAGCCCGGAGCATCGGCCCGGTGGAGTGGACCGAGTCCGACAACCGGGTGGACCGCCACGCGACGTACGTCGTGCCCCTCTCCACTGACGAGACGATCGCGTGGTTCAGCGCCCATCCACCAGCGGGGATGAGCAACAGCGGCTCGTCCACGTCGTCCTCCGACGGAACAACGGTCACCAGCGGCCTGATCTTCGACTCGGCCGCAGACAACCCGGCGTACGACGCCCTCGAGGGCGACGTGGCCGCCCGGTCGTCCGGCGACGGATCGACGCTGGTGCGCGTCGACGTCCAGGCGGTCTGGCTGCTGACCGCGACCGAAGAACGGGTGCCGCTGGACGCGACATCGGTGCGGATCGTCCAGGTCACCGCGCACCACGAAGCGGTGCACCGGGCGACGCTCTCGGGTCACGCGGTGCGTCGCCTCGCCCGCTTGATCGATGCTCAGCGAACCATCGCACCGGGCATCGGCAGCTGCGGGAACGACACCGGCGCGCACGACACGTTGACCTTCACGGGAGCCTGGCCCGACCGCCAGTACCGCGCGACTGTCAGCGGATGTCCCTTCATCGCGGTCAGGGTCTCCGGCAAGACCCTGCCGGCATTGCTGCAAGGCGCCTTCCAGGTCGACCGGCTGGTGACGCGTCTGGTCAGGACTCGCCGTTGATGAGGTACGAGGATCCGTGCGCCACGAGCTGCAGGGTGACGTGGCCGCTCGACGTGGAGTTGTCGGTCTTCACGTAGTCCACGTCGTAGGTCACCGTCATCGCCTGCGGGTCGCTGGTGATGTTGCTGGGCGTGGCCGAGCGATATCCCCGCCAGAACTGCTGGTAGCGACCGAAGCCCCCGCTGACCTTCTGGAAGGTCGGCGTGAGCCTGGCCCACGACTGGTGCTGGTCGCGGGTGACGGTCGAGAGATAGCTCGTGATGAAGGCGCTCATCGCGGCCGTCTGATCCGACCCCGGGGACGACGAGTGGCTCGACCCCGACGATGGCGGTGGCCCGTGGGACGCGGCGGGGGAGTCGTCGCGCGAGCCGACGTAGACCGCGGCCGCGATCACGGCTGCCACGAGCACGACTGCTGCGGCGGCGAGCCACGGCCACCGCGAACGCCGCTCGGGTGCCGCCGGCTCCGGGGCCGGAGGCGGCGGCGGGGCTGTCGCCGTGACCGGTGACGGCCTGACCGGCGTCGGTTGCCGGTCGATCGCGACCGGTGGCACGCCTCCTGGCTGCGAGGGGGTCGCCTTCAGGATCCGCGTGCCCTCCGGGTCGGCCACCGCGAGTGGCGTCGGATGCACCGCGACCTCCGATCCTCCGTCGAGGAAGTCGCGCACCTGGGTCATGGACCACCGGTCGAGGGGCTCGCGCGTCATCGTGTGCTCGAGCAGCGGCGCCAGCCGCCCGGCGTTCGCCAGACGTGGCGGCTCCTCGTGCACGATCCGGTAGAGCGCACCCATCAGGTTGTCGTTGACGTCGTACGGCGGGTGACCGGCGAGCAGGTGGTAGAGGGTTGCCCCCAGCGACCACACGTCGGCGGCCTCTGTCGCCGTCGACCCCGACGCCACCTCGGGAGCGAGGTACGCCGGCGAGCCGGTCACCAGACCGGTCGCCGTGAGCGTGGCATCGGCCTCCGCCCGGGCGATCCCGAAGTCGGTCAGCTTCACCTCGCCGGCCTGGTTGACCAGCATGTTGGACGGCTTCACGTCGCGGTGGATGATGCCGGCCCCATGCGCCGCCGCGAGCGCATCCGCCGCCTGCCGGATCAGAGGACCCGCCTCGTCGGGGGCGAGGGCGCCGTCCCGCTTGACGAAGGCGCTCAGGGTGATGCCCTCGACGTACTCCATCACCAGCCAGGTCTCGTCGCTGTCCTCCACGAGGTCGTAGACCGCGACCACGTGGGGGTGGTTCAGGCGTGCCGCCAGCCGTGCCTCGCGCTCCGCGCGCTCGAGGTCACGCGAGCTGGCTCCCGGCATCAGGCCGATGCGCTTGAGCGCGACCTCGCGACCGAGCAGGGCGTCGCGGCCGAGCCAGACCGCGCCCATGCCACCTCGCCCGATCTCGCGCCCGATCTCGTACCTGCCTGCGATCAACGTCGGCCTTTCCTTGTCGACCCGTCCACGTCAGCCTAGGTGCCGCTCCGAGGGGGTCCGCATCGAGCGCTCCACCGCCCGGACGGGGAACGTGGTGGAGCCGATGGCACCGCATGCGGCAGGCTGGGTGCCGGCAGTCCCGAGCGACGAAAGGCCCGGCGTGACCGGCACCATCGACCCGACCCTCCTCGACGACCTCGTCTGGCGCGGCATGATCGCCCACGCGACAGACCTCGGCGCCCTCCGCGAGGCCCTGACCGGGGGGAGCGTGCGCTTCTACGTCGGCTTCGACCCGACCGCGCCGAGCCTGCACATGGGCAACCTGCTCCAGCTGGTGACCGCGCGCCGCCTGCAGGACGCCGGCCACACGCCCTACATCCTGGTCGGCGGGGCGACCGGCATGATCGGCGACCCGAGGGAGTCGGCCGAGCGCGTCCTGAACTCCCTCGACACGGTCAAGGACTGGAGCGAGCGGGTCCGCCGCCAGGTCGAGCCCTTCGTCACCTTCGAGGGATCGAACGCCGCGACCATCGTCAACAACTACGACTGGACGGCAAGCCTGTCGACCATCGACTTCCTGCGCGAGATCGGCAAGCATTTCCCGGTCAACCGGATGCTCCAACGTGACGTTGTGGCGCGCCGACTCGAGTCCGGCATCAGCTACACCGAGTTCAGCTACGTGCTGCTGCAGTCGATGGACTTCCTGAACCTCTACCGCGACCACGGCGTGACGCTGCAGCACGGCGCCACGGACCAGTGGGGCAACATCACCGCCGGCGTCGAGCTGATCCGGCGTACCGATGGTGGGCAGGCGCACGCCTTCGTGACGCCGCTGATCACCAAGCCCGACGGGACGAAGTACGGCAAGACCGAGGACGGCGCCCTCTGGCTCGACCCGGAGATGATGTCGCCGTACGCGTTCCACCAGTTCTGGCTGAACGTCGACGACGCCCAGGTCGGTGGCATGTTGCGCGGGTTCACGTTCCTCCGGCAGGAGGAGATCGAGGTCCTCGAGGCCGAGACCGAGGAGAAGCCGTGGCTGCGCTCCGGCCAGCGGCGGCTCGCTGACGAAGTCACGAGCCTCGTCCACGGTCGCTCGGAGACGGAGAACGCGAAGGCCGCCGCCGCCGCGCTCTTCGGCGGTGGGGATCTCCACGACCTGAGCGCCACCACGCTGGCCGCGGCGCTGCGCGAGGCCGGTTCGACCTCGGTGCGCGAGCTCGCGCCGGTCGTCGACCTGCTCGTGGAGTCCGGGCTCGCCAAGAGCAAGGGTGAGGCACGACGGACGATCTCCGAGGGCGGTGCCTACCTGAACAACGTCCGCGTCGAGGATCCCGAGGCCCTGCCGTCGACGTCCGACCTGATCGGTGGGTCCTGGCTCGTGCTGCGACGCGGCAAGAAGCAGTTCGCGGGCGTCGAGGTCGGCTGAGGTGGACCTCGAGCCCGAGGATCCGCCGGAGGGACGCTGGCTCGACCAGCTCCCCGCGCTGGCGCGCCGCGCGCTCCATCCGGCCGTCTTCAGCTACGTCCAGAGCGGGTCCTACGGCGAGGTCACCGTGGGCGAGGCCTCGCGCGCCTGGCGAGAGGTGCGCTTCCGACCGCGGGTGCTGAGGGGCGTCGACCACGTCGACCTCACGACCACTCTGCTCGGCGTCGAGGTGGCCACGCCGATCGGGGTCGCACCGACGGCGATGCAGCGCGCGATCCATCCGCTGGGGGAGCGCGCGATGGTCGCCGGAGCCGAGGCGGCAGGGTCACTGTGCGTCGTGTCGTCCAACGCCGGCACGCCGTGGGACGAGCTCGGGACGGCGTCCCCGTGGTGGCTCCAGGCCTACCTCCCCACCGAGCGGGAGCGGATGCGACCAGTGCTCGAGCGAGCCGTGGCGGCCGGAGCGGCCGCCGTGGTGCTGACGGTGGACACGCCGTTCCCGGGCACCAAATACGCCGCCGATGCTCACGACTGGACCGGCGTCGACCTCGACTGGTGGCGCGTGAACTTCCCGCCGCCCCACCCCGACCGCTGGGCTGCCGACCTGCGCTTCGAGGACATCGCCTGGCTGAACGAAGCCACGGGGGTGCCGATCGTCGTCAAGGGAGTGCTCCGCGGCGACGACGCAGTGAGCTGTGTCGATGCCGGGGCGGCCGCGATCTACGTCTCCAACCACGGT
>DATBBE010000011.1:0-5934 GCA_036271155.1 Nocardioides sp.
GCTCGCCGACGTCCTCGAGGAGCTGCCCGACGAGGATCAGGTCGAGATCCTGGAGCACCTCGACGTGGAGCGGGCCGCCGACGTGCTCGAGGAGATGACGGCCGACGACGCGGCCGACCTGATCGCCGATCTCGCGCCCGAGACCGCCGCGAAGCTGCTGGAGCTGATGGAGCCCGACGAGGCCGAGGACGTGCGCCGGCTGATGTCCTACGCCGAGGAGACCGCGGGCGCGATGATGACGCCCGAGCCGGTGATCCTCGGGCCGGACGCGACGATCGCCGACGCGCTGGCGCAGATCCGCGACCCCGAGCTGCCGGTGTCGCTGGCCGCGATGGTCTATGTGTGCCGGCAGCCGCTCGAGACCCCGACCGGCAAGCTGCTGGGCGTCGCCCACTTCCAGCGGCTGCTGCGCGAGCCCCCCTCGACGCTGGTCGCCGCCGCGCTCGACCAGTCGATGGACCCTCTTCACCCCGAGGCGACCATCGACGAGGTCGCGGCGCACCTCGCGACGTACAACCTGGTCGCGGCTCCCGTGGTGGACGAGGACGGACACCTGCTCGGCGCGGTCACCGTGGACGACCTGCTCGACCACATGCTCCCGGAGAACTGGCGCGACCACACCCTCGGCAGCACGGCCCGCCGGCAGGAGGCGCGCCATGGCTGAGCGTCGCGGCCGGCTCGACACGCCCCGCGAGCAGCGCCGCACGCTGATCCGCACCCCGACGTACGACCGCGACGCGTTCGGGGTCTTCGCCGAGCGCTTCGCCCGCTTCATGGGCACCGCGCGCTTCTTGATGTACATGACGGTGTTCGTGATCCTCTGGATCACCCTGAACGTCATCGCGCTCTTCGGGCTCCGCTGGGACGCCTATCCGTTCATCCTGCTCAACCTCTTCTTCTCCACCCAGGCGTCCTACGCCGCCCCCCTGATCCTGCTGGCGCAGAACCGCCAGGAGGACCGCGACCGCGTCATCACCGAGCAGGACCGCCAGGCCAACGCCCGCGGCCACGCCGACATGGAGTTCCTGGCCCGCGAGGTGGCCGCGCTGCGGATGGCGGTCGGCGAGGTGGCGACTCGTGACTTCCTGCGCTCAGAGCTGCGCTCCCTGCGTGACGAGCTGACCGAGCAGGACGAGGAGGAGCCGCACACCACGCCGAGTCGGCACAAAGAGGCGCCAGAATCCCGCCGAGTCGGCATGTGACGACTCGGCGACCATCCCGGATGCGGGGAGGCGCACAACCCCGAACTACGCTGATGGCACCATGAGCGTCCCCACCGTCGAGCGGCTCAACGCCGCCCTCGCCACCGTCCACGATCCCGAGATCAAGCGCCCGATCACCGAGCTCGGGATGGTCGACCACGTCGAGATCGACGACGCCGGGCTGGTCCGCCTGACCGTGCTGCTGACCGTCTCGGGATGCCCGCTCAAGGACACCATCGACCGCGACGTACGCCGTGCGCTCGGCGAGGTCGCGGGCGTGACCGGCGTCGACCTCACGTTGGGCACAATGACCGACGAGCAGCGTGCGGAGCTGCAGCAGCACCTGCGTGGCGGTCAGGCCCCCAAGGAGATCCCGTTCTCACAGCCGGGTTCGCTGACCAAGGTGTTCGCGATCGCCAGCGGCAAGGGCGGGGTGGGCAAGTCGTCGGTGACGGTCAACCTCGCGCTCGCGCTGGCCAAGGCAGGCCGCACCGTCGGCATCGTCGATGCCGACATCTACGGCCACTCGGTCCCGGCCATGCTCGGCATCGCCGATCACCGTCCGACCCAGGTCGAGTCGATGATCATGCCGGTGCCGACGCCCTCCGGTGTCTCGGTGATCTCCATCGGAATGCTCAAGCCACGCCGTGACCAGGTCGTCGCCTGGCGCGGCCCGATGCTCGACCGGGCCCTGGTACAGATGCTCGCCGACGTCTACTGGGGCGACCTCGATGTGCTGCTGCTCGACCTGCCGCCAGGCACCGGCGACGTGGCGATCTCGCTGGGCCAGCACCTCCCGGGCGCCGAGATCATCGTGGTGACGACTCCCCAGGAGGCCGCCGCCGAGGTGGCCGAGCGCGCGGGCACCATGGCCTCGATGCTCCATCAGCGGGTGGTCGGCGTCATCGAGAACATGAGCTTCCTGGTCTGCCCTCACTGCGGCCCGGAGCACCGGCTCGAGATCTTCGGCTCGGGCGGTGGCGCGCGGGTGGCCGCCACCCTGTCGGGGCGCTTCGGCTACGACGTACCCCTCCTCGCCCAGGTGCCCATCGAGGAGTCGTTGCGCGAGGGCGGCGACTCCGGCAAGCCGATCGTCGACTCCGACCCCACTTCCGACGCCGCCCAGGTGCTGGTGTCGGTGGCCGACCGCATCGACTCGCGCGGGCGAGGTTTGGCAGGTCGCCAGCTCGGGCTCACTCCGACCGCTAAGTTCTGAGCCATGTTCGGAGTCGGACTGCCGGAGCTGGCGGTGATCGCGTTCGTCGCGGTGCTCGTCTTCGGTCCCGACAAGCTGCCGGACCTCGCCCGCCAGGCCGGCCGGATGGCCCGGCAGGTGCGCACCTTCGCCAACCAGGCAAGGGACGAGCTGCGCGAGGAGCTCGGCCCTGAGTACGCCGACCTCGACCTGCGCGACCTCGACCCGCGTGCGATCGTCAAGAAGCACATCCTCGAGGCGATGAACGCCGACGACGACGAGGAGGAGGAGCGGGCCTCGTTCATCCCGCTCGGCAACGGCGAGCGGCCCCCCTTCGACGTGGACGCTACGTAGCCGATCCTCAGCCACCCCGACTCTGGATCCCCGCCAGGGTGTGCGTGGCCACGAGCACGCTCCGGCCGCTGGCCGACAGCACCTCGGCGAAGTCGGCTCCGACCCGGGTGAGCCGTCCGTCCCGGACGGTGCCGTCGACCGCGTGGAGTCGGCACTCGGCACCGGTGTCGGCCAGACGCCGCAGCGCCGAGCCGAGGCCGAGGCGGCTGACCGGTGACCACGCGACCTCGGGCACGGACCGCGTGGACGCGCCCTCGACGCCTCTGACCGCAGCCAGACGCACCACCCAGTCCTGGGCAGCGCCGTGCACGAGGCACCAGTCGGGTCCGACCCGGCGCAGCCTCCCGGAGACGGGGCCGACACCGAGCAGGTCGGCGGTGATGTCGGCGTCGACCGACGCCATCAGCCGGCTGACCAGGGTGACCGCGACGTACTCGGAGCGGCTGCGGTCGGCCAGCTCGCTGGCCCGGTCGGCGTCGTAGAGGGCCTGAGCCTGGTGCTCGAGGTCGTCGAGGAGCGAGAACAGCTGCTCGTCCCAGTCCACCGCGACACCTTGCCACGGCGTACGACCGGTTCGGAGCGTCGTCCACAGGCCGACCTGGGTCCCTTGTCAAACCTTGCAGACGTGGCTTAACTAGGTCAAACAGACGCAAACGAAGGATCTGCGATGCCTCTCGGGAATCGCGGTGGCTCTCGCCTGGCTCGGGTGGGGCGCTGCTGGGTGGTGTGGGCCTCGGGCACGGCCGTCCTCGCCACGACCGCCCGGCTGGCCAGCGGGCCAGCCGGTGACGGGTGGTCCGCGCGCCACCGGCTGACAGTCCTCCCGTTCGACCGCGCCCTGGTCGACCTCGCGGCGGCCGCACTGCTGGCCTGCGCCGCCTGGGCGTGGCTCGCCCTGTCCGTCACGGTGATCGAGGCCCTCCGCGCCCCCAGGTATGACGACGTCCCGGCTGACCGGCAGGCTCGCGGAGTACGTCGGCTCGGGCACGGCGCGCGCCTTCCGGGGGGCCTGCGCCGGCTGGTGCTGGCCGGGTGCGGGGTGGCGATGCTCTCGGGGCTTGCCGCACCGGCGCTGGCGGCCGGTGGCCGATCTCCGGCACCCCCCGCGCACGCGTCACCCCTCGCCCACCGCGATCGCGGGCTGTCGGTCCTGGTCGGCCTCCCGCTCCCCGAGCGGGCGGTTGCCCCGCGCGCGCCGCAGACGCGGCCACGACCGACGCTCTCGGTCGTGGTGCGCAGCGGCGACTGCCTGTGGTCCATCGCCGCGCGTGACCTGCCCGCCGACGCGTCCCCGGTCGAGGTCGCCCATCGCTGGCACGCCCTCTACGCCGCCAACCACGACCTGATCGGCCCCGACCCCGACGTGATCGAGCCCGGCCAGAGACTCCGCCTCCCCGTCAGGACTCCCGTGCGAAAGGACCCCTCATGACCCTCGCCTCCCCCACCGACTACGACTCGGCGCGCGTGCTCCGGCTGCCGGTGCCCCCACTCATTCCCGTGGCGAGCATGCAAGGCACCCTGGCGCTCGACCTCGGACCCCACCTGGAGGCCCCCGAGCCAGGCCTCGACGGCGCCTCAGGGCGAGAGGGCGGCCGCCTCGGCGCCGGCTACGACGTGGTCCGCGTCGACCTGGTTCGGCGGCGCAGGTTCGAGCAGCACGCCGCCCGCATCGGTGCGGCCGTCGTCGAGATCGTCGGCGGCGACCGTCCGGTCTCACAGGTGCTGCGCTGGACGACGCCGGAGGTCTACCAAGACCTCGCCCGACGCGCCCATCTCGTGGCGGTCGCCGCCGGGCGTCGTCCGGGCGCCGGGGGTGTGCAGTCGGTGCGGCCCCAGCTCGTGGCGGCGCACACCAGCTTCGTCACCGAGGAGTGCGCCGAGGTCAGTCTGCACGTGAGATATGGGCCGCGCTCTCGTGCCGTCGCCGCGAGGTTCGAGCTGCTCCGCGACCGCTGGCAGGTGACGGCCCTGGAGTTCGCCTAGCGGCCCGCCCCCACCAGCGGTCAGCCGTTGATGCGAGCGGTGAGCCCGGTGGGGCCGCCGGGGGCGCCGTGGCAGCGCTTGTACTTCTTGCCCGACCCACACGGGCACAACGCGTTGCGGCCGACATCGGCGAACTCGTCGTCGGTGTTGGTCACGGTCGTGCCGGGATGCGCCGGTGGCCGACCCGGGGTCTCGGCGTCGCCACCGAACGCGGCCGGCACCGCGAGCGCGGTGTCCTCCTCGGAGGGAGCCGAGTAAGACAGGTGCTGCGGTGTGCGACTCTGCTCCAGCCCCTTGGCGGTGATGTGGGGTCGGTGGTCGTGGACGCCGTTACCGTTCTCCAGCCCCGGCTGCTCCATCGAGCGCAGCTCACGCTGCAGCGGCTCCGCGACGTCGGCGTCGGCCTCGAGCTCGTCCTCGTCGTCGTCGACCAGCTGCACGTCGAGGTTGAACAGGAAGCCGACCGACTCCTCCTTGATGCCGTCCATGATCGCCATGAACATGTCGAAGCCCTCGCGCTGGTACTCCACGAGCGGGTCGCGCTGGGCGTAGCCGCGCAGCCCGATGCCCTCGCGGAGGTAGTCCATCTCGTAGAGGTGCTCGCGCCACTTCCGGTCGAGCACCGACAGCACGACGCGACGCTCGAGCTCGCGCATGACCTCGGCGCCGACCTCCTCCTCGCGACGGGCGTACGCCGCGTGGGCGTCCTCCTGGAGGGCGGCGATGACGTCGTCGCGCTCGAGCCCGTCGACGCCGCCGACCTCCTCCGCCATCTGGTTCAGGTCGACCGAGACCGGCCAGAGCTGAGCCAGCTGCGTCTGCAGGGCGTCGAGGTCCCACTCCTCGGCGAAGCCCTCGGTGGCACCGGTGACGAAGCCCTCGACGACGTCGTCGATGAAGGTGCTGATCTGCTCCTCGAGATCGGCACCCTCGAGCACCTTGCGGCGCTCGGCGTAGATCACGTGGCGCTGGCGGTCCATCACGTCGTCGTACTTCAGGACGTTCTTGCGAGAGTCGAAGTTCTGTGCCTCGATCTGGCCCTGCGCGTTCGCGATGGCCCCGGTGACCCGCTTGTTCTCGATCGGGACGTCGTCGGGGATCTTGAGGACCTGGAGGATGCGGTCGACCCAGTCGGCCTTGAACAGCCGCATCAGCTCGTCCTCGAGCGAGAGGTAGAACCGCGACTCGCCCGGGTCGCCC
>DATBBE010000012.1:0-9418 GCA_036271155.1 Nocardioides sp.
GCCGGCGCATGCGGCGGAGATGTCGAAGGCGGCAGCCTGGTCGGTGCCGAGCTCGTAGGCGATCGCGGTGGCGATGGCGGGAGTCTGCAGCAGGTGGGTCACCGTGGCCACGATCACGCAGTCGATCTGCTCCGGCGCGACGCCGGCCCGGTCGAGCGCCTTGCGTGCCGCCGCGACCGACATCATCTGCACGGTCTCCGCGGGCGAGGCGAACCGGCGCTGCTTGATGCCGGAGCGCTGCTGGATCCACTCGTCGCTGGAGTCGATCGCATCGACGATGTCGGCGTTCGGGATGATCCGCGAGGGTCGGTAGCTCCCGACCCCCAGGACCGCGGCGTACGACGAGCCGGTGTCGGTGGTGATCGTGGCCATCAGGCTGCTCCCACCGGGTGCAGGCGGACGAGGGGCTGACCGGGTGAGACCAGGTCGCCGTCCTCGACGAGCCACTCCACGACCTGACCGCCATGGGGGGCCCGGACCTCGGTGCGGTCACGCAGGCTGGCGACGTCACCGAGCGGGGCACCTGGCTCGAGGACGACGGCGTCGCCGGCGGCCTCGGCACGGTGGAAGGTGCCCTTGGAGGGCGAGACGACCATCAGCCAGGTGGGCGTGGTGTCCATGACCGACACCTCGCCGTGCTTGGCGCAGAACGCACGGGCGTCGTCGAGCTGCTCGGGGCCCTTGAGGGCGAACGTCTCGACGCCCGGCAGGGCCCGCTTGGCGATGCCGGTGAGGGTGCCTGCGGGGGGCATCTCGAGCATGCCGGTGACGCCGAGGTCGGACATCGTCTCCATGCAGAGGTCCCAACGCACGGGCTGGGCGATCTGGCCGACGATGCGCTTCATGATCTCGCGGCCGTCCTGGATGACCTGGCCGTCGCGGTTGGAGATCCAGGCGGTGCGCGGGTCGTGGGTCGACACCGAGCGGGCGAGGACGGCCAGGTGTCCGACCGCCGGGGCCATGTGCTCGGTGTGGAACGCACCGGCCACGCTCAGCGGGACCAGTCGCGCCTTCGCCGGCGGGTTGGCGGCGAAGGCCTCGAGCTGCTCCATGGTGCCTGCCGCCACGAGCTGCCCGGGCCCGTTGTTGTTGGCCGCGATCAGGCCCTGGGCCTCGATCGCGCCGAGAACCTCGTCGCGGTCACCGCCGAGGACGGCCGTCATGCCGGTCGCCGTGGTCGCTGCCGCTGCCGCCATGGCCTTGCCGCGCTCGCGGACCAGCACCATCGCCTGCTCGGCGGTGATGGCGCGGGCACCGGCGGCGGCGGCGAGCTCACCCACGCTGTGGCCGGCGACCGCGCCGATCTGGCTGAACGCGTCGGCCGGATGAGGGAACAGCTCCAGCGCGGCGATGAGCCCGGTGGCGACGAGCAGGGGCTGGGCGATCTGGGTCTCGCGGATGGTGTCGGCGTCTGCCTCGGTGCCGTAGTGGGCGAGGTCGAGCCCGGCGACCGTCGAGAGCCACTGGAAACGTGAGGCGAAGGTCGGGTCCTCGAGCCAGGGGGAGAGGAAGCCGGGGGTCTGGGCTCCCTGACCGGGAGCGACGATGACGAGCACGGGTCCAGCCTTGCGGCTCGGGGGGTGTCGGTGCGCCTCGGGCTCGCACGAACTCATCCGACGCTCTTTGTAGGGTTCCTACAAAGAGCCGAGGTCAGGGCTCGTCGGCTGGACGATGCGCCTGACGCCCCAGCACGAGCGCCAGCTGAAGCGTCAGCCCCTCGCGCGGGTGAGTCGCGGAGAGACCGGTGAGGTCGGCCACCTGCCGGAGCCGGTAGCGGACCGTGTTGGGGTGCACGAACAGCGCGCGGGCCGTCGCCTCGAGCGACTGGCCGTGCTGGAAGTACGCCGTCAGGGTGTCGACGAGGGTCTCCTTGGCGCCGCTCAACGGCACGAAGACGGCGTCGACCAGATGCCGGCGGGCATGGCCGTCACCGGCCAGGACCCGTTCCGGCAGCAGATCATGGCTGGCCACCGGGCGGGGCGCGTCGGGCCAGCCCACGGCCGCGCGGAGGCCGGAGAGGGCAGCCCTGGCCGAGCCGTGGGCCGAGGCCAGGTCGTCGGCCAGGGGCCCGGTGACGACCGGACCGTCGCCGAAGAAGCGCACCACCGTGTGAGCGGCCTTGTCGAGGTCGCTGTGGCTGACCCCGCCCAGGATCAGCACCAGCCGGTCGCCCTGGATCGCGCACAGGACGTCCATCCCGGCACCTCGGGCCCCTCGGCGTACCTGGTCGAAGAGATCCTCGGTGCGTGGCTGGGGTGCGGAGCCCAGGACCACGGTGACGCCTTCGCGATGCGCCCAGCCCAAGGCACTGGCCCGGGAGGCAACGGCCTCGTCGGCCTCCGCGCGCAGGACCGAGTCGACGACGAGCGCCTCGAGGCGGGCGTCCCAGGCGCCGCGTGCCTCGGCCGCCCGGGCGTAGACCTCGGCCGTCGCGAACGCGACCTCCCTGGCGTAGCGCAGCACGGCGGCGTGCACGGCCGGAGCGTCGTCCGGGTCGACGACCTCGTCGACGTGAGACTCCACGACCTCGATGCCGAGCCGGACGAGGTCGACGGTCTGCCCCAGGGTGATGACTCCCGTCATGCTGCGCGGGGCCGCGCCGAACACCGCGGCGGCCGTGTCGCCGGGGAACGCGTCGTCGTCGTCGAGGCGGAACCAGTCGACGAACCCCTGGATGCCGGCCTGGAGGATCTGCCCGACCCACGACCGGCTCTCCGCGGTGAGCTCGGCGAACCACGGCATGTCGGTGAGCATCCGGGTCATCGCCGCCGAGCTGAGCGCGCCGGTGGATCGGCGCAGTGCGTCTGCCGCGCGCTCGCGCGAGCTCCCGTCGCCCGGGGTCGCGGGTACGGCGCGCACGCTCACGCACCGACCTTAGTGGCCCGCCCCCTGGGGGAAAACGCGGAGGAATCCGGCGTTCGGCCTGGCGTGTCGGGTGATTCGTCCGCGTTTTCTCCGGGAGGGGGCCGCTGGGCGGTCCCGAATTCCGGTGAACGCCGGGTTTCGGGCGCGCGTACCCCGGGTACGTCTGGTTGAATCTCGCCGGACCGACCCTCGTTGCGGGCACCACCAGGAGGCCGACTGCCCATGCGCCAGCACCGCGTGCAGCACGTCACGATCCACGGTCACCGCCGCGCCTACGTGAAGGTGGGGTCCGGCCCGGCCCTGCTGCTCCTGCACGGTCTCGGGTGCACCCACCGCACCTGGCTGCCGGTCATCGACTCCCTCGCGCGGCGCTACACCGTCATCGCCCCCGACCTGCTCGGCCACGGTGAGTCGGACAAGCCGCGCGGTGACTACAGCATCGGCGCCTTCGCCAACGGCATGCGCGACCTGCTGACCGTGCTCGAGATCGACAAGGTCACGGTCGTCGGGCACAGCTTCGGCGGCGGCGTCGCCATGCAGTTCGCCTACCAGTTCCCCGAGCGCACCGAGCGCATGGTGCTGGTCGGCTCCGGGGGCCTCGGCCCCGAGGTCTCGCCCGCCGTCCGCGCGATCACGACGACCGGCTTCTACCAGGTCATGGGCGCCCTGACCCTGCCCGGCGTCCGACACGTCGGCACGGCCGGTCTGAAGGCCCTGTCGCGCACCGGGCTGAAGGAGTTCCGCGACTTCGACGAGGTCGCCGAGATCTACCAGTCGTTCCGCGACCCCGCCGCCCGCGCGGCCATCCGGCACGTCGTACGCGCGGTCGTGGACTGGCAGGGCCAGATCGTCTCGATGGCCGACCGCGCCTACCTGACCGAGGCGATGCCGATCTGTGTCGTGTGGGGGGCCGACGACCGGGTGATCCCGGTCAGCCACGCCGCTCGCGCGGCCGAGCTCGCCCCCGGGGCGCGGGTCGAGGTGATCGCGAACGCCGGTCACTTCCCCCACAAGGACCACCCCGAGCGGTTCGTGCGGATCCTCCACGACTTCGTACGCACGACCAGGCCCGCGTCGTACTCGCGGGCGCGCTGGCGCCGGCTGCTGGAGCGGGGGGCGGCATCCGCCACCACGCTCCAGGCAGTCGACGCACCCAGCGCCTGAACGGGAATAGCCGCGGTGTGCCACCGGCTTGCACCCACATGACACAGACCTGGTTCATCACCGGTACGTCGCGTGGTTTCGGACGGGAGTGGGCGATCGCGGCCCTGGAGCGGGGCGACCAGGTGGCCGCCACGGCTCGCGACGTCCACAGCCTCGACGACCTGGTGCAGAAGTACGGCGACGCGCTGCTGCCGATCGCGCTGGACGTCACCGATCGCGACGCCGACTTCGCCGCGGTGGCACGGGCTCACGACCACTTCGGCGGGCTCGACATCGTGGTGAACAACGCCGGCTACGGACACTTCGGCATGATCGAGGAGCTCAGCGAGGAGGAGGCCCGCGACCAGATCGAGACGAACCTGTTCGGGGCGCTGTGGGTCACCCAGGCCGCGCTGCCGTACCTGCGCGAGCAGGGGAGCGGCCACATCATCCAGGTGTCGTCGATCGGCGGCGTCACGGCGTTCCCCCGGGTGGGGATCTACCACGCCTCCAAGTGGGGCCTCGAGGGCTTCAGCCAGGCGCTCGCCCAGGAGGTGGCCGGCTTCGGCATCCACGTCACGCTCGTGGAGCCGGGTGCCTTCTCGACCGACTGGGCCGGGTCGTCCTCGAGCACCTCCACCCAGCTTCCGGCGTACGACGAGGTGCACCGGGTCACGCTGGAGACCCGGGCCAGGCGGGCCAGCGACCCGGGCGACCCGGCGGCGACCCGCGAGGCGATCCTGCGCGTCGTGGACGCCGACGAGCCGCCGTTGCGTGTCTTCTTCGGCGAGGTGCCGCTGTCGCTTGCGACGGCCGACTACGAGTCCCGACTGAAGACCTGGAACGACTGGCAGCCAGTCGCGCTCATCGCCCAGGGCAACCGACAGGAGCCGTGACCATGGAACTCGACCAGGCGCTGGGCGCGGCCCGCGCCACCCACCAGTCGGTGCTGACGACGTTGCGCAAGGACGGGAAGCCGCAGCTCTCGAACGTCGTGCACGCCGTAGGCGACGACGGGCTGATCCGGGTCAGCACGACGGCCGACCGGGCCAAGTACCTCAACCTGCGGCGTGAGCCGTGGGCGGCGCTGAAGGTCGACGGCGAGAGCTTCTGGTCCTACGCCGTCATCGAGGCTCAGGCGTCGTTCTCCGAGGTCGCCGCGGAAGCGCACGACGCGGCCGTCGACGAGCTGGTGGAGCTGTTCCGGTCGATCAGTGGCGAGCACTCGGACTGGGAGGACTACCGCCGGGCGATGGTCTCCGAGCAACGGGTCGTCGTACGACTCACTCCGACCCGCGCGTACGGCGCCCTGGGCTGACGCCCCCAACGCCGAGTCCGGCAGATGACGACTCGGCGTGATGTGGGTGCCAACTTGTGCCGACTCGGCGTGGTTTCGGTGCGTACTTGTGCCGGGTCAGCGGTGGCGGACCGGGAGGGTGACCCGGATCGTCGTACCGCGGCCGTCGTGGGTGGGGGAGTCGATGTCGATGGCTCCCCCGTGGCGCTCGACGACGATGCGGCGGGCGATGTCAAGGCCGAGGCCGGTGCCCTTGCCGACGTCCTTGGTGGTGAAGAACGGCTGGAACGCCCGGGCCACGACCTCCGGTGGCATGCCCGCGCCGGTGTCGGAGATGTCGACCACGACCGCGTCTTCCTCCGCGCGCGTACGCAGGGTCAGCTTGCCGTCGCCGTCCATGGCGTCCACGGCGTTGTCGATCAGGTTGGTCCAGACCTGGTTGAGCTCGCCCGGGTAGGCGTCGATCTCGGGGGTGTCGGCGTACTCGCGCACGACCACGACGCCGGACTTCAGCTTGTGCCCGAGCATCGTCACGGTGCTCTCGATGCCCTCGCGAATGTCGATGCGCTGGGCCGACGCCCTGTCCATCTGCGAGTAGGAGCGGACCGCTGCGACGAGGTCTGAGATGCGGTGGACGGCGTTGTCCAGGTCGGCGAGCAGTGCCTTGGACGTCACGGTCGCCGAGATCCAGTCCAGACCCGGGGAGAGCGCGCCATCTCCGAGCGCCTCGTGTGCCTGCTCGCACCACGCGACGTCGATGCCGGCCGCGGCCAGGGAGGCGGCCATGCTCCAGGCGCGGGGTCCCGTGATCTCGTGTCGTTCGAGCCAGGGAGCGAGCTGGTCCTCCCGGTCTGCGATGGCGAGTACGTCGAAGGGGGTGGGCGCGACTGCAGTGGCCGCGTGCTCACGGCGCAGCTCGTCGAGTGCGCTGAACTGGGTAGCGGTGATCTCGTCCTGGGCGAGGCGGGTGAGCGCCCCGAGGAGCGCGTCGCAGGACTCGCCCAGTGCGTCGACCGTCCGGGTGGCGGCCGCGGCCGGGTTGTTGAGCTCGTGGGCCAGGCCGGCGGCGAGCGTGCCGAGGGTGACCAGCGCGTCGCGCTGCCGCACCGTCGACTCGATCGAGCGGGCCGTGCTGTGCAGCCCGCCGATCAGGTGTCCGGCGAGTGGGAACCAGTGGTTCACCAGCTCACGGAGCCGGGGCGCATCCAGCCGGAGCACGCGTCCCGGCTCGGCGCCGCGCCCCGTCGCGAGGTAGATGCCGTTGTCGTCCCACGCGCGGAAGCCGCCCGCCCACCGGCCGGGCACGTCCATGCGGGCCACCACGACGTCCTCGCGACCGACCTTGCGGACCAGGTCGAGCGACCCCGCGAGCAGCACCCACCACTCGTCGGCGTGGTCGCCCTCGGTGAACATCACGTCGCCGTGCCCGAACCCGACCTCGTCGCCGCCCGTGGCGAGCTCGGCGAGCTGGTCGTCGGTCAGCCCTTCGAAGAGGTCGATGCCGCGCAGCTCGTCGAGGTCCATCTCAGACCGTCGCCAGGTAGCGGTGGATCAGGTAGATCGACATGGCGCCCTCGCCGACCGCCGACGCGACGCGCTTCATGGACTCGAGCCGGACGTCTCCGGCGGCGAAGACGCCGGGCAGGCTGGTCTCGAGGGCGAACGGCGTGCGGGCCGGACTCCAAGACGCCCCGGAGGTCGCGACCTCAGGGCCGGTCAGCACGAAGCCGTGCGGGTCTCGGGCCACCGAGCCGCCGAGCCAGTCGGTGCGCGGGGACGCGCCGATGAACACGAACAGCCACGAGGCGTCGAGCTCCTCGCGCTGCCCCGACGCGCGCTCGACCAGCGTCAGCCGCTCCAGGTGTCCGTCGCCGTCGGCCGCGCCGACCTGGGTGCCGCAGCGCACCGTGACGTTCGGTGCCGCCGCGATCCGGTCGACGAGGTACGTCGACATCGTGGCCAGCAGGTCCGGGCCCCGCACGACGAGGGTGACGTGCTCGGCGTGCTGGGCGAAGTTCAAGGCAGCCTGGCCGGCCGAGTTGGCGCCGCCGACGAGGAAGACCCGGTCTCCCTCGGTCTGCTGCGCCTCCGCGGCCGTGGCGCCGTAGTAGATCCCCCTGCCGGTCAGGGACTCGACCCCCTCAGCCTCCAGGCGACGGTAGGAGACACCGGTCGAGATCACGACCGACCTGGCCTCGACCTCCCCGCCACCCTCGAGCAGCACGGCCCGGACGGTGCCGCGCTGCTCGAGACCGACCACCTCGCGGGCCAGCACGAGCTCGGCCCCGAAGCGCGAGACCTGCGCCAGCGCCCGCTGGGCGAGGTCGGAGCCGCTCAGGCCCTTGGGGAAGCCGAGATAGTTCTCGATGGCGGAGCTCTGCCCGGCCTGGCCCCCGGGCGCCTCCCGCTCCACGATGACCGTGCTGAGCCCCTCGGAGGCGGCGTACACACCCGCGGCGAGTCCGGCGGGGCCGCCGCCGACGATGCACACGTCGTACAACGGGCGCTCGGCCTCGACGTGCAGACCGAGCGCGCCTGCTGCCTCGAGCAGGGTCGGCGACCGGAGCGGCTCGCGGTCGGGCACCAGCACCAGCGGCAGGTCGGAGCGCTCGCCGCCGGCGAGCGCGAAGAGGCGGCCGCCCTCGGCGTCGCGCTCCACGTCGTACCACCGGTAGGGCACGTGGTTGCGGGCCAGGAAGGTCTTCAGCTCGTGAGTGCGGTCCGACCACCGGTCACCGATGACCTGGATGTCGGTGGTGACCTCGGGGTGGCCGCGGCGCCAGTCGCCCAACAGGTCGTCGACGACGGGGTACAGCCGCTCCTCGGGTGGGTCCCAGGGCTTGAGCAGGTAGTAGTCCAGGCCGATGTCGTTGATGGCGGCGATCGCGACGTCGGTGTCGGCGTACGCCGTGACCAGCAGCCGCTTGGCCTCCGGCGCCAGCTCCTGGGACTCGCCGAGCAGCTCGATGCCCGTCTTCTCCGGCATCCGCTGGTCGCTCAGGATCAGGGCCACCGGGTCGGTGCGCAGGGCGAGCGCGGACAGGAGGTCGAGCGCCTGGGCAGCGGAGGTCGCCGACAGGACGCGGTACTCCGAGCCGTAGCGCCGCTTCAGGTCGCGCGTGAGCGCAGCGGAGACCTGCGGGTCGTCGTCGACGGTCAAGATCGTCGGCCGGCTCATCTGATGTTCCCCCTCGGCGTCGGTTCAGCCTAGGACACACCAACACCGGGTCGCGTCGCGGACTTCCTCAGCTCGGCGGCTTGCGTCCGATGAGGTGGAAGGCGCGGCTGGCTCGGCGGTAGGGGTCGCGCCGGCTTGCCTCGAGCTCGACGGCCGCGATCGCCTCGACCTCCTCGGTGTCGGCCGGATCGAGCGTCGTACCGCCGAACTCGAGCCAGTCGACGAACAGCCAGGTTCCGTACCATCGCTCCACCTCGACGCCATGGCGCGCGATCAGCTCACCGACCTCCTCGACCGTGTCCGCCCGGCCGCGCACCCCGAGGACACCGATCCCGGCACGCGTGTCGAACGAGGCCAGCGCATCGGCCCAGCGTCGTTCCAGAGCAGGCTGGACGGCCATCGTGTGCGCGTTGCCCGTCATGATCGAGACGAGGCCGCCGGGCTCCGTGCAGCGGCACAGCTGCGCGACGAGGGGCTCGGGGTCCTCGACGTAGCCGAGTACGCCGTGACACATCACGCCCGCGAACCGCTCGCCGGCCACCGCTTCGGCAGCGTTCTCTCCGTCGGACTGGACCAGCGTCACTCGCTGCTGCGCGTCGGCAGGCAACAGCTCGAGGCGCTGCCGGGCCTTGTCCAGCATCGCCGGCGACGGGTCGAGGATCGTGACGTCGTATCCGGCCAGAACGAGCGGGAAGGACTGATGACCTGCTCCGCCTCCGACGTCCAGGAGCCGGGCCGGTGGGTCCGGCAGGTGTGCCAGCAGGTGCTGGTGGATCACGTAGGTGCGCACGTGGCCCTTCACCGAGGCGTAGGCCTCGTCCACGAACAGGTTGGCCAGGCTGGTGCTGGCCCACGGGTCGCCGCTCACGTCAGGCGTCGCCGCCCTCCTGCTTCACGCCGGCGACGGCGGTCGGGTCGTCGATGCGGTAGTGGTC
>DATBBE010000013.1:0-17868 GCA_036271155.1 Nocardioides sp.
GAAGAAGCGCGAGATCCTGGACGCCGAGTTCGTGCCCTTCGAGGCCGGCATGCTGAAGAACGGCTACTCCCCGGGTGCGATCAAGGCGCTGTGGGACATCCTGGTGCCGTTCTCCGACTACGCCTTCAACAAGGCGCACGCGGCGGCCTACGGCCTGGTGTCGTACTGGACGGCGTACCTCAAGGCCAACTACCCCGCCGAGTACATGGCGGCCCTGCTGACGTCGGTCAAGGACGACAAGGACAAGATGGCGATCTATCTCAACGAGTGTCGCCGGATGAAGATCCAGGTTCTGCCACCCGACGTCAACGAGTCGGACGCGACGTTCACCCCGGTCGGCACCGACATCCGCTTCGGCCTCACCGCGATCCGCAACGTCGGGGCCAACGTCGTCGACAAGGTCGTGGAGGCGCGGAGCGCCAAGGGTCGCTACGAGGACTTCAACGACTTCCTCGACAAGGTCGACCCACTGGCCTGCAACAAGCGGGTGATCGAGTCCCTGATCAAGGCCGGCGCCTTCGACGACATGAAGCACAAGCGCAGAGCACTGGTCGCGATCCACGAGCAGGCGGTGGACCGCTACTCCTCGATCAAGAAGGACTCGGGCGGCGGTCAGGACTCCCTCTTCGACGACCTGATGGGTGGCGGCGACGCGGCTCCCTTGTTCGACATGACCGTCGCGGTCCCCGAGATCGACGAGTGGGACAAGATGACCCTGCTCGGCCACGAGCGGGAGATGCTCGGGCTCTACGTCTCCGACCACCCGCTGATGGGGCTCGAGCACATCCTGGCCGGGGCGTCCGACTGCAGCATCGGCCAGCTGATGCTCGACGAGGAGCGGCCGGACGGCAGCCCGATCCAGATCACCGGCCTGATCACGTCGGTCCAGCGCAAGATCACCCGCAAGGGCGACACGTGGGCCATTGTCACGATCGAGGACCTCGACGGTGCCATCGACGTGCTGCTCTTCCCCGGCACCTACCAGCTCGCCGGGAGCCTCCTCGCCGAGGACGCCATCCTCACGGTCCGGGGCAAGCTCTCGCGCAGCAAGGACCAGCCCGAGATCCGCGCCGAGGAGCTCACCGTCCCAGACCTGGACGAGGGCCCGGCCGGTCCGGTCGTGGTGAGCATGCCGATCACCCGCTGCACACCTCCGGTGGTCGACCAGCTCAAGGAGGTGTTGCGCACCCACCCTGGCATCACCGAGGTCCACCTGCGCCTGCTCGGCCGAGAGCAGACGACTGTGATGCGCGTCGATGACCGCCTCCGGGTGGCGGCCGGTGCCCCGCTGTACGCCGACCTCAAGCAGCTGCTGGGCCCGGGGTGCCTGAGCCGGTGAGCGAGCCGGTCCACCGGGCAGCGCCCGGGCCGCTCGCAGCGGGCAGCCCGCTGCGCACGGCCCTGTACGTCATGCTGGCCTACGCACTGCTCGGCGTGGTGGCCGGCGTCGTCTGGGAGTGGGTCTGGACCCCGCCGGGGCAGGTCATCTCGCAGCACCAGCTCTTCTACGACAGCGATGCGTCGCTGCGGCGCGTCTACACCGGCACCGGCATCTACGTCGTCGTCGGCGCCGTGGCCAGCGCGCTCGTCGCGCTGGTCGTCTGCCTGCGCACGCGCGGCCGTGAGCTCCTGGTCCTGGTCCTGATCCTGGTCGGCTCCGGGCTGGCCGCCGCGCTGATGTGGCGGGTGGGCACGCTGCTGGGGCCGGCCAACCCGGCGACGCTGGCGGCCCACACCACGGCGCTCACCCGCACTCACGGTCAGCTGACCGTGGCCGGCAAGAGCCCCTACCTCGCCTGGCCGATGGCCTCGCTGCTCGTGCTCGCGCTGGTCTACTTCGGATGGCCGGGCTCGCTCGCCGCCCGAACGCACGCGGACGAGCGTTCCACCGATCATCGCGAAGCGGACATCTCGGGGCCGTCCCACGGGTAGGCTCGCCGCCTCAACGACCGCCACGCGCGCGTCTCACGGGGGAGATCGCCCATGTCTGAGCACCAGCCGCCCGCCGGCGCGCCCGAGTACCTCGAGCACGTCAGCGGCGGGCCGATCCCGCCTGAGCCCGCGACCCCCGTCGATGGTGCGCCCAGGCGACGTGGTCGCCGCGCGTGGTGGATCGGCGGCGGCGTCGTCGCCCTCCTGGGGGCCGGCGCAGGCGCCTGGGCGGCGCTCAGCTTCTTCCAGCAGGGCTCCCAGCCCGCCGAGGCACTTCCCTCGACCACGCTCGGCTACATCAGCATCGATCTCGACCCCTCCGGCGGCCAGAAGATCGACGCGTTCCGCACGCTGAACAGGTTCCCGGCGTTCAAGAGCGAGGTCGGGGTGAGCAGCGTCGACGACATCCGCCGCAAGGTGGGGGAGTCGATGCTCGAGGACACCGACTGCCACAACCTGACCTACGACCGCGACATCGACCCGTGGCTGGGCGACCGCGCAGCAGCGGCCGCGGTCGACGTGGGTGCCGACAAGCCCGCCTTCGTCGTCGTCGTCCAGGTGAAGGACGAAGGCAAGGCCCGCAGCACCTTCAGCGCGCTCAACACCTGCGACAAGGAAGCAGCGCCTGCCGGATATCTCGTCCACGACGGCTGGGCCGTCATCGCCCAGTCGCAGCAGGTCGCCGACGAGGTGTCGGACGCCGCGGGGCACGCCACGCTGGCCGATGACCCGACGTACCAGAAGTGGACCAAGGCAGTCGGTGACGCAGGTGTGGTCAACGCCTATGCCTCGCCAGCGGCCGGCCGCGTGCTGGCCCAGCAGCTGGGCGGCCTGTTCGAGGGCGCTCTGGGCGGCGGGACCGAGTCCTTCGCCGAGTCCTCCACCAGCGTGGCCGCTGCCACCGCGACCGGGAGCGGCGGCGCCGCGGCGACCGATCACAGCGGCGACGACCCGTTCACCCAGGAGCTGGCCGGCTTCAAGGGCGGGGCCCTGACGCTCCGCTTCACCGGCGACGGGCTCGAGCTGGCAGTCGCCGGCGACGGCAGTGCCCCCGGGCTCTCGGACCTGACCGGCAGCACCGGTGGCGAGCTGGTGCAGCGTCTTCCCGACGACACGGCAGCCGCGTTCGGGGTCACCCTCCGGCCCGGGTGGCTGAGCCGCCGGCTCGATGCCATGGCACAGGGCTTCGGAGGAGTCCGTGGTGACGACGCGACTCGAGAGCTGTCGCGCGAGACCGGCCTGAAGGTGCCCGACGACATCGAGACGCTCCTCGGCTCGGGCTTCGCGGTCTCGGTCCCCAAGAGCCTCGACCTGGAGGCCGCCGAGAACAGCCCGGACGGCTCCGGAATCCCGGTCGCCGCGACCATCAAGGGCGACCCCACGGCGATCCAGCGGGTGCTCGACAAGATCCACGCTCGGGCCGGCGACCTCCCGTTCCTGGGTTCTGACAGCTCAGACGGGCTGGTGGCCGTAGGGCCCAGCGCTGGCTACCGACAGCAGGTGCTCGCCGGAGGACACCTGGGTGACGACGACACGTTCACCGGCGTCGTCCCCGACGCGTCGCGTGCCAGCTCGGTGATCTATGCGAACCTCGACGCCCTCGAGCCCCTCATCAAGCAGGTCGACCCGAACGACCAGGAGGCTCTGGCCAACCTCGCCCCCCTTCGGGCGATCGGGCTGTCGAGCTGGACCGACGACGGCGTGACCAGGCTGTCCTTCAAGGTCACCACGAACTGACGCGGAGGCTTAGTTGGGGGACCAGCGGGTGCGGGCGATCTCGGTCGCGGGAAGCGAGGGGAAGACCCGCATCGTGCGCAGCTCCCCTCGGAGCACGTCGGTCACGATCCGCAGTCGCCCCTCGGTGTCCTCCTCCTCCAGCAGAGCCTGACGCTGCGCCAGGGTGAGCGGGGCGAGGCCCGCGAGCGCCCACGAGAGGTACGCCGGGTCGGCGGGCAGATCGGCGGCCGGCGGGTCCCGGTCGATCTCGAGCAGCGCGTCACGGTAGGCCTCGAACGCCGCCCGGGCGTTGCGTGCCAGCTCGTCCGGCACCACCACGTCGTGCTCGGCGAGCGGGGTGACCTGTCCCACCGGATAGGCGCCGCTGGTGTCGAGGTGCTCCAGCTCGATGCGGTCGAGCCCCACCGCCACCAGCTCGAAGGTGCCGTCGGAGTGTGGCTCGACCTCGGTCATCTTGACCCGGCAGCCCACCCGGAACAACCACTGGGCGCCGTGCTCACCGACCTCGTATCCCTCTCGGATGCCGACCGAGCCGAAGACCCGCTCGGTGGGGTCCTCGACACGGAGCAGATGGTGGACCAGGGCGCGGTAGCGGTCCTCGAAGACCCGCAGCGGCACGCTCATGCCCGGGAAGAGCACCGTGTTCAGGGGGAACATCGGGAGCGTGTCGCTCATACCTGCGAGCGTAGCCACCCCGCGGGTGGGCAGCGGCCGGTGACACGACGAGACGCACCTAGAATTCATCCATGACCTCGACCGGCTCGATCCATCGGATCCGGCGCATCGACCTGCGCGGCAGCACGCCCGCGGACTACCGAGAGGTCGTCCCGCGTGCCGAGCTCGACGTCGATGCCGCCATGGAGACGGTGCGGCCGATCTGCGAAGCCGTGCGGACGCGCGGCGCCGAGGCCATCCGAGAGCTGTCCGAGCGCCTCGACGGCGTCGCCCCCGAGCACCTGCGGGTGCCCGCGGAGGCACTGAGCCGAGCGCTCGACGCGCTCGACCCGGCCGTGCGGGCCGGCCTGGACGAGTCGATCGCCCGGCTCCGGCGCACCTGCGAGGCCGAGCTCGAGCACGACGTCACCACCTCGCTCGGGGACGGCGCGACCGTCACCCACCGGATGGTGCCGATCCGCCGGGTCGGGCTCTACGCCCCCGGTGGGCTCGCACCACTGGTGTCCAGCGTGGTCATGAACGTCGTCCCGGCCCAGGTCGCGGGCGTCACCGGCATCGCCCTGGCCAGCTCGCCGCAGCGGGACAACGCAGGGCTGCCCGCCCCGACGATCCTGGCCGCCTGTGCGCTGCTGGGCGTCGAGGAGGTGTACGCCGTCGGCGGCGCCCAGGCCATCGCGATGTTCGCCTACGGCGCGGGGGAGTGCGAGCGGGTCGACCTCGTGACCGGGCCGGGCAACATCTACACCGTGGCCGCCAAGCGCCTGCTCAAGGGCCGCGTCGGCATTGACTCGGAGGCCGGCCCGACCGAGATCGCGATCCTCGCCGACGATGGCGCCGACGCGGCGTACGTCGCCGCCGACCTGGTCAGCCAGGCCGAGCACGACCCGCAGGCTGCGAGCGTGCTCGTCACAGACTCGCTCCGACTGGCCGACGACGTCGAGGCCGAGCTCGACAAGCAGGTGCTGGCCACGCGCCACACCGACCGCGTCCGTGCGGCTCTGGGTGGGCGGCAGTCCGCGATCGTGCTGGTCGACGACCTCGAGCAGGGGCTCGACGTCGTCAACGCCTACGCCGCGGAGCACCTCGAGATTCACACCGCCGACGCCGCCGACGTCGCCGGCCGGGTCTTCAACGCCGGCGCCGTCTTCGTGGGCCCGTTCGCGCCGGTGTCGCTGGGCGACTACTGCGCCGGCTCCAACCACGTGCTCCCCACGGCTGGCTGTGCCTGCCACTC
Source organism: Nocardioides sp. (assembly GCA_036271155.1). Taxonomy (GTDB): domain Bacteria; phylum Actinomycetota; class Actinomycetes; order Propionibacteriales; family Nocardioidaceae; genus Nocardioides. The sequence goes on from DATBBE010000013.1 coordinate 5,579, forward strand.
CTCGGGCCTGTCGGTGCGTGCGTTCCGCAAGGCGGTGCACGTCGTGGACTACAGCCGGGGGGCGCTGGCCGAGGTGGCCGATCACGTCGTCACGCTCGCCGAGGCCGAGGACCTGCCGGCCCACGGCCAGGCGGTCCAGGTGCGGTTCGCACGATGAGTCCACGATGAGCCCACGATGACTCCACTGCCACCCGGCCTGCTGCGTGACGAGCTGCTCGGCATCGAGCCCTACGGCGCCCCACAGCTCGACGTGCCCGTCCTGCTCAACGTCAACGAGAACCCCTACCCACCCTCACCCGCAGTCGTCGCCGACATCGAGCGTGCCGTCGCGGAGGCCGCGCGAGATCTCAACCGCTACCCCGACCGTGAGTTCGTCGCCCTGCGCGCCGCCCTGGCCGCCTATCTCGGACACGGTCTGGAGCCCGCCCAGGTCTGGGCCGCCAACGGGTCCAACGAGGTGATGCTCCATGTCCTCCAGGCTTTCGGGGGTCCCGGGCGGCTCGCGCTGAGCTTCGCGCCGACGTACTCGATGTATCCCGAGTACGCCCGCGACACCCACACGGCCTGGCTGGCCGGCCACCGCGAGCAGGACTTCTCGCTCGACGCCGCGGCGGCCGTGGAGCTGGTGCGTGAGCGCCGTCCTCATGTCGTGCTGCTGCCCTCGCCGAACAACCCGACCGGCACCGCCCTGCCGCACGACGTCATCGGCGCGCTGTGCAAGGAGCTCGACCACGGCGTCCTGGTGGTCGACGAGGCGTACGCCGAGTTCCGCCGTGCCGGCACACCCAGCGCCCTCGAGCTGCTCCCGGCGCACCCGAACCTGGTGGTGACCCGCACGATGAGCAAGGCGTTCGCCCTGGCCGGCGCCCGCGTCGGATACCTCGCGGGGTCCGCGGAGATCTGCGACGCCCTGCGGGTCGTCCGGCTGCCCTACCACCTGTCCGCGGTCACCCAGGCCGTCGCCTGTGCCGCCCTCCGTCACGCCGAGGAGCTGCTCGGCGCGGTGGACACCCTGCGGGGCGAGCGCGACGAGACCGTCGACTGGCTGCGCGCGCAGGGGTTCCGGGTCGCCGACAGCGACGCCAACTTCGTGCTGTTCGGCACGTTCCCCGATCGGCACGCCGTGTGGCAGGGCATCCTCGACCACGGGGTGCTGGTCCGCGAGACCGGTCCCGACGGCTGGCTGCGCGTCTCGATCGGCACGCCGTCGGAGATGGCAGCATTCCGTGCGGCGCTCACGTCCGTGACCGCCGACCCGAGAGAGGCCCGCGCATGACCCGCACCGCAGCACTGGACCGGCAGACCCAGGAGTCGAAGGTCCACGTGGAGGTCGACCTCGACGGCTCGGGGCGAGCCGACGTCTCGACCGGGGTCGGCTTCTACGACCACATGCTCACCTCGTTCGCGCGTCACTCGCTGGTCGACCTCACGGTCGCCACCGAGGGTGACACCCACATCGACGCCCACCACACCGTCGAGGACTCAGCGATCGTGCTCGGGCAGGCGCTGCGCGAGGCACTGGGCGACAAGCGGGGCATCCGCAGGTTCGGTGACGCGATGGTGCCCCTCGACGAGGCACTGGTCCAGTGCGCCGTCGACGTCTCGGGCCGCCCGTACGCCGTGCACGTGGGCGAGCCCGAGGGTCAGGCGTACGTCGTGATCGGAGGCGACACCGGGCCCGGCTACGCCGGCTCGCTGACCCGCCACGTCTTCGAGACCCTCGCGTTCCACGCCCAGCTCGCGCTTCACGTGCGAGTGCTCTCGGGCCGCGATCCGCACCACCTCGTCGAGGCGCAGTTCAAGGCGTTCGCACGGGCCTTCCGCGACGCGGTGGCGATCGACCCGCGCGAGACCGGGGTGCCGTCGACCAAGGGCCTTCTTTGACCAGGAGCGTCGTCGTCCTCGACTACGGCTCGGGGAACCTCAGGTCGGCGGTGCGTGCGTTGGAGCGGGCCGGTGCCTCGGTCGAGCTGAGCGCCGACCGACAGGCCGCCGAAGCCGCCGACGGGCTCGTCGTACCCGGGGTCGGTGCGTTCGCCGCCTGCATGGCCGGGCTCCAGGCGGTCGACGGTCCGCGAGCCATCGGGCGCCGTCTCGCCGGCGGGCGCCCCGTGCTCGGCATCTGCGTCGGCATGCAGGTGCTCTTCGCCCGCGGGGTCGAGCACGGCGTCGAGACCGAGGGCTGCGACGAGTGGCCCGGCGTGGTCGAGCGGCTGCAGGCGCCCGTCGTGCCCCACATGGGGTGGAACACCGTCGAGGTCGCCCCAGGCTCCGGTCTGTTCGCCGGCGTCGAGGCAGAGCGCTTCTACTTCGTCCACTCTTACGCCGTGCGGTCGTGGGGCCTGGTCACCGACGGCCACACCCGCCCCCCGCTGGTCACCTGGTCCGAGCACGGCGGCGACCGGTTCGTCGCCGCCGTCGAGAACGGCCCGCTGTCTGCCACCCAGTTCCATCCGGAGAAGTCCGGCGACGCAGGTGCGGCGCTGCTGCGCACCTGGGTGCTCTCCCTGTGATGCCGGGCTCGAGGGAGGCCGCCGACGCCCGCCTCGACGTACGCAGGGGCGGCATGATGCCGGCATGAGCAAGGAGCGGGCCAGACGTCGGGCCGAGCGCGAGCGTGTGGCCGCGGTCAAGCTGGCGGCGCGGCAGCGCGAGGTCGAACGGCGGGCGCGCTCGCGCTCGCGACGGCAGACGCTCACCGGCTGGATCCCGCGCGCTCACCTCACCCCGGGCGTGCTGGCGGCCCGCCGTCGTGCCGAGCTGACGGCGACGATCGGCGTGCTGTTCCTGCTCAACGTGCTCGTCTGGCTGGTCCGTCCGGACTGGGCGGCGCGGCTCGGCGCGCTCGTCGTGAGCCTGGTCGTGTTCCCCGTGGTCCGACTGATGATGACCCGAGAGTGAGCAGACGATGACAGGGCTGATCGTGGTGACCGGCGTGCCCGGTGCCGGCAAGACCGGACTGGCCACGGCTCTCGCGGAGCGGCTGGGGACCGCTCTGGTCTCCCTCGACGAGATCAAGGAGGAGCTGGCGCTGGGCGCCGAGGACACCCCACGCGACTGGCTGCGATACGACGCCGAGGCCGAGCTCGCCCGACGGCTCAAGGCCCTCGAAGGCGACGCGGTCGTCGACATCTGGATCGCGCCCCGTCGCGACACCGAGCGCGTGCGCGACCTGCTCGAGCCGTGGTGGGACCGCCTCGTCGAGGTGCGCTGCCAGGTGCCGGCCGCGGTGGCGCTCGAGCGGTACGCCGCTCGCGAACGCACGTGGCCGCACCTGCCGCCCGACGACGACACGCTCGCGCGGATCCGCGATGCCGCCGACCATCCCGAGTCACTCGGAGCTCCGCGCACGGTCGTCGTCGACACCACGCGGCCGGTCGAGATCGGCGACGTCGTCACGGCCTGCCGCCGCGAGACGGGCGCGCGGCCGCGCCGTCGCCGCCGCTAGGGTCGCAGAGGTGTCCACGCGTCTCGAGCTACTCCCCGCCGTCGATGTCGCCGGTGGCCAGGCGGTGCAGCTGGTGCAGGGGGTCGCGGGCTCCGAGAAGCGCTTCGGCGACCCGCTCGAGGCAGCTCTGCGCTGGCAGGAGGCCGGCGCGCAGTGGATCCACCTGGTCGACCTCGACGCCGCCTTCGGGCGTGGCCACAACCGCGAGCTGATCGCCTCGATCGTCGAGCGTGTCGACGTCCAGGTCGAGCTGAGTGGTGGCATCCGCGACGACGACTCGCTGTCGGCGGCGATGGCGACGGGCTGCCGCCGGGTCAACATCGGCACTGCGGCCCTCGAGCAGCCCGCCTGGTGTGCCTCGGCGATCGCTACCTGGGGTGACCGGGTCGCGGTGGGGCTCGACGTCCGCGGGCGCACCCTCGCCGCCCGCGGCTGGACCCGTGAGGGCGGTGACCTCTACGACGTCCTGGCCCGCCTCGACATCGAGGGCTGTGCCCGCTACGTCGTCACCGACGTCCACAAGGACGGCATGCTCCAGGGCCCCAACCTCCAGCTGCTGCGCGACGTCTGCGCCGCGACCGAGCGGCCCGTGGTCGCGAGCGGCGGCATCACCGAGCTGGCCGACCTCGAGGCCCTCTCCGCGCTCGTCCCCGACGGCGTCGAGGGCGCGATCATCGGGACGGCGCTCTACGAGGGGCGGTTCACCCTCGAGGAGGCGCTCGGCCTGGTCTCCCTGCGAGACGCGCCGTGAGCCTGGCGGTGCGGGTGATCCCGTGCCTCGACGTCGACGCGGGCCGAGTGGTCAAGGGTGTGAACTTCGCGAACCTCCGCGACGCCGGCGACCCCGTCGAGCTGGCCCGGCGGTACGACGCGGAGGGTGCCGACGAGCTCACCTTCCTCGACATCTCGGCCTCGCACGAGGGCCGGGCCACGACGATGGAGATCGTCTCGCGGACGGCCGAGGAGGTCTTCATCCCGCTGACCGTGGGTGGGGGAGTGTCGTCGGTCGACGACGTCGACCGGCTGCTCCGGGCCGGAGCCGACAAGGTCGCGGTCAACACCGCCGCGATCCAGCGCCCCGAGCTCGTCTCGGAGATCGCCGATCGGTTCGGCAACCAGGTGCTCGTGCTGTCCGTCGACGCCAGGCGGGTCCCCACCGGCTCGACGGACGGCCCGACACCGGACTCGGGCTTCGAGGTGACCACCCACGGCGGCCGGAAGGCTGCCGGTCTCGACGCCGTCGAGTGGGCGAGCCGGGTCGCCGCGCTGGGCGCCGGCGAGATCCTGCTGAACGCGATGGACGCCGACGGCACCCGGGCCGGTTTCGACCTCGAGCTGGTCCGGCTCGTCCGCGCCGCCGTCTCGATCCCGGTCATCGCCTCGGGCGGCGCCGGCTCCGCGGACGACTTCCCGCCGGCGGTCGAGGCCGGAGCCGACGCCGTGCTGGCCGCCACGGTCTTCCACTTCGGCACGGTCACGATCGCGGAGGTCAAGTCCGCTCTCGCGGCGGCGGGATACGCGGTCCGCTAGGGCGTGACCCTAGGAGTCAAACAGGCCCTGAAATGCCCGGAACGGCGCTCGCATGGAGAGCGCGAGCGCCGTTCGTAGTGGCCATGGGCTTGGGGGGTGTGGCCACTGTCTCGACAAGGTAGCGAACCCCCCGACGTGTCCGTGGTCACTTTGCAGAAACTTGATGCTAGACACCGAGGTCGGCATCGCGCATCCGCGAGACGGCTTCCGGTGGTCCGTCGTACTCCACCTGGGCGACCCGCTGCCGCCCCGCGAGCAGCAGTGCGAGCTCGATCGGCGTCCCGCGAAGGACCACCGGGCCGTCACCGCCGCGCAGGGTCGCGGCACGCTCGCCCCACTCGATCCGCACCGGAACCCCTGCACGGCGGGCCATTCCGCGTCCGGCGAGGCGCAGGAACGTCCAGATCGTGCCCTCGTCTGCGACGTCCAGGACCCGCGGCTCCCACCCCGGCCGGGCCCGGCGGATGTCCTCGTGGTGGACGACGAACTCCACGGTGTTCACCGCCCGGTCGAGCCCCGGCAGGGCGAAGGGCACCTTCGGCGGACGCCGGAGCCGGTCCACCAGGACCCCGAAATCTTTACCTTCCAGTCCCGCCATCGCACGCTCGGTGAGACCGGACAGGGGCGAGATCGAGATGCCCGCCGCGCCGAGCGGGCTGCGCTCCCGCACCAGCAGGTGACCGACCAGGCGGCGTACGTCCCACGGGTCGCACAGCGTGGGTGCGTCCGGCCCCTCCCGCAGCGCCGTGTCGCACAGAGCGAGCCGCTCGCGGTGGGCCAGGGAGGTCATGAGCCCAGGGTAGGCAGGCGCCCCTCGTGACCACCGGGTGTGGCCGGCGGCATGGCTGGCGGTGTGGCCGTGGGCTGCGGTGGAAGACTGGTGGCATGGATCTCGACCCCGCCGTCGCAGCGCGCCTGAAGCGCAACGACGCCGGCCTGGTCCCGGCTATCGCGCAGCAGCACGACTCGGGAGAAGTGCTGATGCTCGGCTGGATGGACGACGAGGCGTTGGCCCGCACCCTCGCCACCGGCCGGGCGACGTACTGGAGCCGGAGCCGCGGCGAGTACTGGACCAAGGGCGAGACCTCCGGCCACCGTCAGTGGGTGCGTCGGGTGAGCCTGGACTGCGACGGTGACACCGTCCTGCTCCAGGTCGACCAGGAGGGTCCCGCCTGCCACACCGGCACGCGCACCTGCTTCGACGACGGCCTCGTCTGGACCACCGAGGGCGGCGATGAGCCCACCGGAGACTGAGGGTCGCCGCTGGTTCGCGCCGGCGTTGCTCGTGGGCCTCGCGGGGACGGGTCTCGACGCCCTCGCCGGCTCCAAGCCGTGGGCGACGCCGGACGGCGGAGCGTCATCCACCCTCGTCGACAGGTCGGGGGGTCATGTGCCGCTCGCGGCGGCCCTCGGGCTGGTGGGCCTCGCTGCGTGGGGCGTCCTGCTGGTCACCCGGGGCGTGGTGCGCCGGGTCCTCGCCCTCCTGGGCGTCGTGGTCGCGGTGGCCCTGGTCTCCACGGCGGTCGTCGGTCGGTCGTCGTCCCTCGACTCGGCCCGGCACGCGACGGTCGACCTCGGCCGGACACCGACCGGGGCTCACACCAGCGCCTGGTGGTACGCCGCGCTCCTGGGCTCCGTCCTGGCTCTCGCCGGCGCGGCGTTCGCCGTCCGGTTCGTGCGCTCCTGGCCCGAGATGGGCAGCAAGTACGACGCGCCCGCCGGCCGCGGGGAGCCCCCGGACCCCGCGCAGATGGAGGACGTGGATCTGTGGCGCGCCATCGACCAGGGGCGCGATCCGACCGACCCGTCCTCCCACTAGGATGCGTGAACCGATCCGCTGAGGACCCCTTGAGGACCCCGTGAGGAGCCCTGCATGTCTGACAACCACGGCAACACCCCGGCCGCGTGGGCCGCGGTGGCGGTCGCGATGCTCGGCTTCGTGGTGGGCGGGATCGGTCTGATGTTCAACCCCATCAGCCTGGCCGTCTTCTGGGTGGGTGTGGGCATCGGTGCCGCGTCGCTCGTGGTGTTCGTGGTGATGGCCAGGATGGGTCTCAACGGTCCGGGTCACTGATGACTCTCGCGGTCGAGCCCCTCACCGTCCGTCCGCGGTCGGAGCGGATGCGTGGCCCGCTGGTCAGCGCGGCGACGCTGGCGGCCGCGACGCTCGCGCTGCATGTGCGTGACCCCCACGTCACCCACTCGTGGGGCGTATGTCCGCTCTACGCGCTGACCGGGATCTACTGCCCCGGGTGCGGTGGCCTTCGTGGGGTCAACGACCTGACCAACGGTCACCTGGGCCAGGCGGCCTCCAGCAACCTCCTGCTCGTGCTGGCCATCCCGTTCGCGCTGGTCGCGTTCGCGCGGTGGAGCTATGGGGCGTGGTCGGGGCGCGAGGTCACACCCGTCCCGGCGCTCCCGTCAGGGGTCAAGACAGGCCTGATCGTGCTCGTGGTCGTGTTCACCGTGGCCCGCAACCTCCCGGGGAGCTGGCTCGCACCCTGAGACCGCGGGGGTCGGCACGAGTCGTCGGCGAGCGTCGGCGTCAGCGGGTGGCGAAGTAGATGATGCCGACGACGAAGAACACGACGTCGACGTAGCCGAGGATCTCGCCGGCCTTGGCGATGCCTCCGGGGCGACCTTCACGCTGAGCCTGACGACCGAGCACGATCGCGACCGGGCCGAGGATGATGCCGAAGCACAACAGGCCGATGATGCCGCACACCAGCGACCAGGTCGCCTTGCTGCTGTTGGCCTGAGCCGGCTGCGACGAGCCGTAGGGCGTGCCGCTCGGCGGCGGCGGAGGTGCGTCGTAGCTCATGTTCGTAGTCCCCTTCCGACAGGCCGTCCGGTCGAACCGCCCCGAGCGCTGACCCTATCCGCGCCGGTCCATGCGGCGTCAACGATTCGCGAAGCGGGCAGGTGCCGGGGCGGTTGGCGTCGCGTGAGAGGCTTGGCCGCAATCCCACGCAGTCCAGGAGGCTCTGGAGGCCCCGTCATGTCCGTGCTCGACGACATCGTCGTGGGCGTGCGCGAGGACCTCTCACGCCGGCAGGCGCTGACCTCCGCGAGCGACCTGCGCGCCCGCCTGCAGGACTCACCACCCCCGCTCGACCCGATGCCGCAGCTGCGCGCCGTCGGCTCCTCGGTGATCGCGGAGGTGAAGCGGCGCAGCCCCAGCAAGGGCGACCTTGCCGCCATCCCCGACCCGGCGGCCCTGGCGGCGGGCTACGAGCGGGGGGGAGCGGCGGCGGTGAGCGTGCTCACCGAGGAGCGTCGCTTCGGGGGCAGCCTCGGCGACCTCGACGCCGTCCGCGCGGCGGTCGGCCTCCCGGTGCTGCGCAAGGACTTCGTGGTCGATGCCTACCAGCTGCTCGAGGCCCGCGCCCACGGCGCCGACCTCGCGCTGCTGATCGTCGCGGCCCTGCCGGGTGACCTGCTGCGCAGGCTGTACGAAACGGCGGGCGAGCTGGGGCTGACACCCTTGGTCGAGGTGCACGACGAGCCCGAGGCCGAGCGGGCGGTCGAGCTCGGAGCGGGCCTGGTCGGGGTCAACGCGCGCAACCTGAAGACCCTCGACGTCGACGTGGCGACGTTCGGAAAGCTCGCCCCTCTGCTGCCGGACGACGTCGTCCTGGTCGCCGAGAGCGGTGTCAGCGGCGTCGCGGACGTTCGCCGGTTCGTCGGTGAGGGCGCCGACGCGGTCCTCGTCGGTGAGGCCCTGGTCAAGGACGGCGACCCGGAGGGCGCCGTGCGCGCGATGACAGGAGTGAAGGCATGACCACCGCCCAGCAAGGTCCCGACGAGCCCGACCGGAGCGAGCAGCCAGGCTCGCGCGGGCGGTGGGACGCCGACGAGCACGGCTGGTTCGGCGGCGAGTCGGCGTGGGGCGGCCGGTTCATGCCCGAGGCCCTGGTCCAGGCGCTCGACGAGCTGACGGCCGCCTGGCACGACGCCATGGCCGACCCGCAGTTCACCGAGGAGTTCGCCACCGTCTGTCGTGAGTACGCCGGGCTGCCGAGCCCGCTCTACGAGGCGACCCGGCTCTCTGAGAAGGTCGGCTGCCGCGTCCTGCTCAAGCGCGAGGATCTCGCCCACACCGGGGCGCACAAGATCCGCAACGTCCTGGGCCAGGCCCTGCTCACCCGGCGGATGGGCAAGACCCGGGTCATCGCCGAGACCGGTGCGGGGCAGCACGGCGTGGCCAGTGCCACCGCCGCGGCGTACTTCGGCATGGACTGCACCGTCTACATGGGTGCCGTCGACGTGAAGCGCCAGGCGCTGAACGTCGCCCGCATGCAGCTGCTCGGCACCCGCGTCGTCCCGGTCGACTCGGGCAGCGCGACGCTCAAGGACGCCATCAACGAGGCGCTGCGTGACTGGGTCGCCTCGGTCGACCACACGGCGTACCTCTTCGGCACGGCCGCGGGCCCGCATCCGTTCCCGAGCATGGTGCGCGACTTCACCCGCGGCATCGGCGACGAGGCACGCGCCCAGTGCCTCGAGAGGTACGCCGTGCTGCCGCGTGGAGTGGCCGCGTGTGTGGGCGGTGGCTCCAACGCGATCGGCCTGTTCACCGCGTTCCTCGACGACGACGTGGAGATCCACGGGTTCGAGGCCGGGGGAGACGGCTTCGAGACCGGGCGCCACGCGGCCACGATCAAGGCTGGCGACCGTGGCGTGCTGCACGGGGCCCGCACCTACGTGCTCCAGGACGACGACGGCCAGACGATCGAGTCCCACTCGATCTCCGCGGGGCTGGACTACCCCGGCGTCGGCCCCCAGCATGCCTATCTCGCGGCGTCCGGCCGGGCGACCTACACGCCGGTGACCGACGCCGAGGCGATGGACGCGATGGCCCTGCTCAGCCGCACCGAGGGGATCATCCCCGCGATCGAGTCGGCGCACGCCCTGGCGGGGGCGCTGGAGGTGGCCCAGGGCTACGGCCCCGACGACATCCTCCTGGTCAACCTGTCGGGACGCGGCGACAAGGACATGGAGACCGCGATCGAGTGGTTCGACCTCGGCGAGGCGTCCCACGGCACCGCGGAGCCCGTGGCATGAGTGCGGCGGCCGGCGTGAGCCCGGCGTTCGAGAAGTCGCGCGCTGACGGGCGGGCGGCCCTGGTCGGCTATCTGCCGGCCGGCTTCCCGACCGTCGACCGTGGCGTCGAGGCGATGCGGGCCATGGTCGACGCCGGGTGCGACGTGATCGAGGTCGGGCTGCCCTACAGCGACCCGGTCATGGACGGGCCGACCATCCAGGCCGCAGCCCAGCGTGCCCTCCAGGGCGGTGTGCGCATCCGCGACGTCCTGCGCACGGTCGAGGCAGTGGCCGCGACCGGCACGCCGACGCTGGTGATGACCTACTGGAACCCCGTCGAGCGCTACGGCGTCGAACGCTTCGCGGCCGATCTCGCGTCGGCCGGCGGGGCCGGGCTCATCACCCCCGATCTGACACCCGACAGCGGTGCCGAGTGGATCGCGGCCGCCGACGCGCACGACCTCGACAAGGTCTTCCTCATCGCGCCCTCCTCGACCGACGCGCGGGTCGCGATGACCACCGCCGCCTGTCGCGGTTTCGTGTACGCCGCGGCGGTGATGGGCGTGACGGGTGCGCGGGCGACGACCAGTGACCTGGCGGGGCCGTTGGTGGCGCGAGCCAAGGCTGCCGTCCTCGACCAAGGCACCGAGCTGCCGATCGCCGTGGGACTGGGCGTCAGCAACGGCGACCAGGCGGCCGAGGTCGCGGCGTACGCCGACGGGGTGATCGTCGGGTCGGCGTTCGTCCGGTGCCTGCTCGACCATGACGACAGCGCGCTGGCCCTCCGGGCGCTCGTCTCGCTCACCGACGACCTCGCTGCGGGAGTACGCCGTGCCTAGGGCCGCGCTGGCCGGGGTGGCGCTGGTCGTGGGCGCGGCTCTGACCGCCTGCTCGAGCAGCTCGGCGGCGACGTTCAACGGCGCGGTGCTCCACCGCCCCTACCGCGTGCCGGTGACCCCGCTCGTCGACACCGAGGGCCGGCCGTACTCCCTCGCGAACAGCACCGACAAACGGCTGACGCTGCTGTTCTTCGGCTACACCCACTGCCCCGACGAGTGCCCGACGACCATGGCCACCCTGGCCTCCGCGATGCTCCAGCTCGACGCCTCCGACCGCAGCAACGTGCAGGTCGTCTTCGTCACGACCGATCCCGCGCGCGACACCGGTCCGGTGCTCCGCTCCTGGCTGGACCACTTCTCGTCGACGTTCACGGGCGTGACCGGTCCGCTAGCCACGATCAAGACGGTCGCCACCGATGTCGGCATCCCCATCGCGAAGGGCCGGCGCCTGCCGTCGGGTGGGTACGACGTCACCCACGGCACGCAGGTCCTCGGCATCGACGGCAAGAACGTCGTTCCAGTGGTGTGGACGCTCGGCACCACGGCACCGGAGTTCGCCCACGACATCCACCAGCTGCTCGACGAGACCTGAGGCTCCCTGTGACTTCCTTGTTCATCCCGAGCCCGTCCCAGGGTGTCTGGTACCTCGGACCCGTGCCCTTGCGCGGCTACGCGCTGTGCATCATCGCGGGCATCATCGCCGCGATCTGGATCGGTGAGCGCCGGTGGGTCAACCGCGGCGGCATCCGCGGCGAGGTCACCGACCTGGCCCTGTGGGCGGTGCCGTTCGGTGTCGTGGGCGGGCGGCTGTACCACGTGATCACCGACCACGACCTCTACTTCGGGGCCGGGAGGTCGCCGATCGACGCGCTCTACGTCTGGCGTGGTGGGCTGGGCATCTGGGGCGCGATCACCCTCGGCGCGGTCGGCGTCTGGTTCGGTGCGAGGAGCAAGGGCATCCGGGTGCCTCCGGTCATGGACGCGATGGTGGCCGGAGTCCTGGTCGCTCAGTCGATCGGACGGTGGGGCAACTGGTTCAACCAGGAGCTGTTCGGCAAGCCCTCGACCGAGCCGTGGGCGCTGAAGATCGCTCCCGAGAACCGGCCGCCGGGCTATGAGCAGTACGCCACGTTCCAGCCGACCTTCCTCTACGAGTCGATCTGGGACCTCGCCGCCTTCGGCTTCGTTCTGTGGGCCGACCGGAAGTGGAAGCTCGGCCACGGTCGGGTCGTCGCGCTGTACGTCATGGCCTACACCGCGGGCCGCGGCTGGATCGAGATGCTGCGCATCGACGACGTCGAGTACCAACACGTCCTGGGCCTGCGCCTCAATGTCTGGACCTCGATCGTGCTGTTCGTGCTCGCGGCGATCTACTTCTTCGTGGTGGGCCGCAGGCGCCCGGGCCGCGAGACCGAGGTCTACAGCGACCG
>DATBBE010000014.1:0-4720 GCA_036271155.1 Nocardioides sp.
GTCACCGAGACCGGCAAGCGCCGGCTCGTCGTCGGCGCCGACGAGGTGGCGGTGCGACCTCCGCCGGCCCCCGCCTTCACCGTCGTGCAGGCGATCCCCAAGGGCGACCGCGGTGAGCTCGCGGTCGAGGTGCTGACAGAGGTCGGCGTGGCGACGATCGTGCCCTGGGCCGCCGACCGTTCGGTCGCGGTCTGGCGGGGCGAGCGCGCGGCCCGGTCGCTGGCCCGTTGGCGCTCCACCGCGCGAGAGGCGGCCAAGCAGGCGCGGCGCCCCTGGTTCCCTGAGGTCGCCGATCTCGCCACCACCGAGAGCGTGGCCGGCCTGCTGTCGTCGGCGGACCTGGCCGTGGTGCTGCACGAGGCGGCGCCCGCGCCCCTCAGTACGGTCGTCGTCCCGGACGGCGGCTCGGTGGTCGTCGTGGTCGGGCCCGAGGGTGGACTGACCGACGACGAGCTGGCGGCCTTCGCGGCGGCCGGTGCGCACGGCGTACGCCTCGGTCAGGAGGTCCTGCGCACCTCCACGGCCGGGGTCGCGGCGGTCTCGGCCCTGCTCTCGAGAACGCCTCGCTGGGGCTGACCGGCCGTCACTCCAGATGCATCGGCGCCTGGTCGGTGACGGTCAGCGAGGGGTCGACCGGGTCCGGCCCGCTGGCGACGACCTGGTAGGTCCCGTTGGCCAGTCCCCGCGTGGGAATGAAGAGGTGCCAGGGATAGAGCCGACCCAGGTCACCCGATCCCGCCATGCGACCGGTGCGGGTGAGCAGGATCCTCCCGTGCAGCTCGAGCCGCACTGTCAGGGCGCCTCCCGCCGTGTTGCCGGTGCCGGACACGCGGAAGGGCGCGCGACCCATGGTCCCGTCATCAAACTGGGGCTCGAGGACGTTCATCAGGGACACGACCTGCGCCATCGGCGCCGCCTGCAGAGGGCGGGTCGTCGGGACGCCGAGCACGGAGGAGGCAGGCTTGCCCTTGCGGGTGAACTGCACGCTGTCGTGCGAGCCGGTCGCGGCCTGCACGGTGTAGACGACCTGCTGCAGGGACACCGATGCCGTCTGCGCGTCGATCGCCGGTGGCCGGCTTGCCGGTGTGGCGCTCACGTCCACGTCGATGTGGCCGTGGGCACGTGTCGCCGAGCCGAGCCAGCCCGGCTGCCACGACGTGTGGTCCTTCCGGGCGTCGGGCTGCTCCTCCAGGGTCTCCAAGGCCAGCTCGAGGACGTCGGTGCCTCGCGGAGCGAAGGTGGACGAGCCCTGGAGGACCGGCCCCCGAGGACCAGCGACGAGGTAGTACGACGTCAGGGACGAGTACTTCGGCCCGCGTTGCGACCGATGGTGCGCCGAGGACGGTCCGGCCGTTCCTGGGCTCGTCGCGGTGGGGAGGGTGGCCTGGGCGTCTCCGGACGACGCCTGGTCGGACGAGCCGGACAGGGCTCTCACGGCGTACCCGATCCCGGCGACGACGAGGACGACAGCCATGAGCACCACTGCCACGACCGGACCTCGACGACCAGCCATGGCTACCTCAGGACGACCAGACGGGTGTCGGAGGCGACCTGTCCGGTGCCGGCGGGGTCGGCGTTGCTCGCCACGATCGTGTAGCTGCCGGGGGACAGGGTCGAGGTGTCGAGGGTGACCCGCCACGGATACAGCCGGTCCGGGTCGCCGGAGCCCCGCGCGGTCGTCGTCCGGCGCAGCACGGTCCGGTCACCGGATGCGGTCTTGCGCACCAGCCGGAGGACGACGGTGCCGCCCGGGCCGTTGTTCGTGCCCGCGACGACCAGACGCCCGTGCCGGCTGGGGCGTCCGTCGACAGACGGGCGCGTGATGTTCATCCGCGACAGCACCTCGGAGACCAGGCCTGCCCCCACGGGCCGGTCGGTCCGCACCCCCAGCACCGTGGGTGCCGCCTGGCCGGAGCGCAGGAACAGCACCTTGGCGTCCGATCGAGCGGCCTCCTGCAGGGTGTAGACGGCCGACTGCACCACTTCCGAGGCGGTGCGGGCGCTCATGTGCGCCGGGCGAGCGGCCGGAACCGTGCCGAGCTCCACGTCGATGACGCCCTGGCGGAACTCGGCCGACACCAGCCAGCTCGGAGACCAGCCGGCCCGGTAGTCGGTGTCGTAGGGGTCGGTCATCAGGGCCGAGACGGCGGCGTCGAGCGGCTTCTCGTCGGCAGAGACCAGCTTGCCCTGGCGATACAGCACGTCGCCGTGCGGGCCGTGACCGAGGAAGTAGACCCCGACGGTCGTGAACACCGCCTTCCCGTGGTCGTGCGAGGACTGTGGCGCGGCCGTGTCCGTCGCTACCACCGTGGGCAGGGCGGTGCCACCGTCGCTCGTCGGACCGAGGTCGGTCGACTTGTCGCCGACCACGGAGGTCAGGTAGGCGATGACCCCGATCACGGCCGCGGTCGCGACGATGCCCGCGACCGCGTACCACGAGCGCGGGCGCGACATCGGCACGACCTTCGTGCTGGGGCGCACCGACGCGCGCAGCTCCTCGATGCGGTCCGCCGGCTCGATGTCCGAGACCGCGTCGGAGAGCAGCCTGTGCAGCCGGTCGTCGCTCATCGGATCTCCTCGAGCACGGCCCCGAGCTCGGCACGCAGGGCGGCGGCGCCTCGCGAGGCGTGGCTCTTGACCGCTCCACGGCTGATCTGCAGCGTGTCCGCGATGTCTGCCTCGGACATGTCGAGGTAGTAGCGGAGCGCGATCACCTCACGTTGCCGACGGGGCAGACGACGGAGCGCATCGAGGACCGTGGCCCTGCGGGCATGGTCGTACGCCGTGAGGTCGGCGCCATCGACCGGCTCCGGGGCGCCCTGGCGGTCTGCGTGACGACGCACGACCGACAGGTGGCGCAGGTGTGACCTCGAGCGGTTCACGACGCTCTGACGGAGATAGGCGAGCGCCTTGTCGGGATCCTTCAGGCGGTTCCACTTGGCGTGGACGGCGACGAAGCAGTCCTGGACGATCTCCTCGGCGGTGCCGACGTCGCGGACCAGGAGCACGCCGAGGCGGACCAGCTGCCGCCAGTGGGCGGCGTACAGCAGCTCGAGCGCCTCGTCGGCGCTCCAGCCGGACGTCTGACTCCGGGTGGGAGCCATCAGTCGGACCTCCGCATGTCCGATCACGCTAGTAGCACGTACGAGCGGGGCCGAGGGTTTACCCGCTTTCGTGGAACGATGAGCCCATGGCCGACTGCTTGTTCTGCCGGATCGTGGCCGGTGAGATCCCTTCCGACGTGGTCGCCGAGACCGAGACCGCCTTCGCGTTCCGCGACGTGAGCCCGCAGGCGCCGTTGCACGTGCTCGTGGTCCCTCGCACGCATGTGGCGAACGCCGCGGAGCTGGCCGACATCGAGCCGGCGACGGTCGCCGAGCTGGTCCGTGTCGCGCGGCAGGTGGCGGCCGACGAGGGCCATGACAGCTACCGGATGGTCTTCAACACCGGCGAGGAGGCGGGACAGTCGGTCTTCCATGCCCACCTGCACGTGCTCGCCGGCCGCCCGCAGGCGTGGCCCCCTGGCTGACGCCTCCTCGGTAGTACGGATCAGGACGCGGGTGTTCCGGGGCTGGAAGCGTGCCGAGTGATCCGTACCATCGCCCCGTCGGGCAGCAATGCGTTGGGTCTGTGGGGGTGGGCGCCCGTAGCATGGAGCCCGAGATGACAGAGAGCCAACAGACAGATCAACCACAGGGCACCCGCCACACCGTCGTGGTGCCCGGCAGCATCGACATGGTGCGGCTGCTCGGGCCCGGTGACGACCACCTCGCGCTGATCGAGCGGTCCTTCGACCTCCGCGTCCACGTGCGCGGCAACCGGATCACCTTCGAGGGCGACCCCGGCGAGGTCGCGCTCGCCGAGCGCCTGCTCGACGAGCTGGTGACCCTCATCAGGTCGGGGCAGGGCATCACCGGCGAGACCGTCGAGCGGGCGCTCTCGATGCTGCGCGCCGAGACCACCGAGCGTCCCGCCGACGTCCTGTCTCTGAACATCCTGAGCAACCGCGGTCGCTCGATCCGGCCCAAGACGCTCAACCAGAAGCGCTACGTCGACTCCATCGACAAGCACACGATCACCTTCGGGATCGGCCCGGCCGGCACCGGCAAGACCTACCTGGCGATGGCCAAGGCCGTGCAGTCGCTGCAGGCCAAGCAGGTCAACCGCATCATCCTGACCCGACCCGCCGTCGAGGCCGGCGAGCGGCTCGGCTTCTTGCCGGGCACGCTCAGCGAGAAGATCGACCCCTACCTCCGACCGTTGTACGACGCGCTGCACGACATGGTCGACCCGGAGTCGATCGCCAAGCTGCTCGCGGCCGGCACCATCGAGGTGGCGCCCCTGGCGTTCATGCGCGGCCGGTCGCTCAACGACTCGTTCATCATCCTCGACGAGGCTCAGAACACCTCGCCGGAGCAGATGAAGATGTTCCTGACCCGCCTCGGGTTCGGCTCCAAGATCGTCGTCACCGGAGACGTCACCCAGGTCGACCTCCCCGGCGGTGTGAAGTCCGGGCTGCGCGTGGTGCAGGGCATCCTCGAGGGGCTCGCCGACGTCTCCTTCCAGCGACTCACCGCCCACGACGTGGTGCGCCACAAGCTGGTCGGCGAGATCGTGGCGGCCTACGACGAGTTCGACGCGCGACCCGAGGCGTCGGCCGCCGAGCAGAGACGGTGAGGCGCGTCCGCCGATGAGCATCGAGGTGCTCAACGAGTCGGGG
>DATBBE010000015.1:0-23278 GCA_036271155.1 Nocardioides sp.
CTCAGACCGTTGATCGAAAGGGTGATGTACTCGGGACCGCCGTCGACCACGTCGGCCTCGTAGGTGAACCAGCCGTCATAGTTCTGCTGCCAGGTACCGAAGCAGAATCCGGTGGGACCTCCGTATTCGCTGTATCCTCGGTTCAGCTCGAAGAGGCCAGCGCTTCCGTTCGTGATCAGGGGGCTCGGCGCCGTCTTCCATGCCGGCAACGGATTGTTGGAATGTTTCTGGACAAGAGACAAGTCATACCCCGACGAGTTGTAGATGGCGCCGCTCAGAGCAGTACCCCATTCGGCGCCGCCGGCTTGGGCTGGCGGCTGAGCCAGCACGGTCAGACCGGCCAGGGAGAAGAGCAGCACCAGGGTGGACGTCAAGAGCCGGCGTCCTGCGACTCTTCCGTGCCTTCTGCAAAGGGACGTGCACATGTACAACCTCCGGTACATAGGTGACCGCGGGTCTGGTCAGCACGCTGACACTCACCGCCGAGGCCGGCCGAGTCCGGTGACGGGAGTCTGGGATCCCTGCGGGGCGGGCACAACGAAAACGGTGGACCGGGAGCGCGACAACACCTGAGAAGGTCGAGGGGAGTGCGAAGCAGTCCTGCTGCTCTCGTCGTGAGTTGACATAATGCTAGTTATCGGCGAAGCAGACACACGCTCAAGAGGGGGCTATTGACTGGCCGTTCAGCCCGCTGCCACGATCCTGCTCATGCTCTCCCTCGGTCTCAGGTCACTGGCATGGACGTTCACCGGCACGCTGACGGCGTCCCTGGTGGTCGTGGCGCCGCTCGACCTGACCTCGGCCGGTGCCGCGACGCCGCCCGGCGGACACGTGTCGCGAGCACCGATCTCCACCGGTCAGCTGCTGCGCGGAGCCGTGCCGACGTCACTGAGCAACAACAGCCGGTTCGCGGCGCCGTCGAACGCCAAGTCTGCGCCGCCGCTGCGAGGCACCCTGCGTCTCTCCGGTGCCGTCATGCACGTCCTGGGCGACGGCCAGCACCGCCACCGGATCGCCGACCCGGTACTCGGCAAGGACACCACGCTGTTCCCGGCCGCTCGGATCCCGTTCTTCAGCGACGGGCCGCATCTCGTCCCGACCAGCCAGGACGTCATCCGGGTGGGGTCGCTTCGCCACACCCGCTCGTACTGGGACCTGCTGGTCCAGCCCGGACGGCGCTGGACGCAACCCGGCGACCACGGCTGGCACCGCGCGTCGTTCCCCTTCGAGCTGGTGAACTCGATCGAGGGTGAGACGCACACCGGGATCGCGATGTTCCTCTACCGGGGGCACCGAGTCTCGCCGGTCCGGTTCCAGATCGTCCAGCAGACCTCGCCGTACCTCGTGACGCAGTACTTCAGCGCCTGGGGCACGAGCAGGGCGACGCTCACGCGCGGTGTGGCGCACGTCCGAGAGGCACGTCACCGCTACGTCCGCTCCCAGCAGGCCCGGCTCCCGCACCGCCCGTGGTCGGCGCTGCGCGACCGGGTCGGGGCACGGACGCGCAACGCGTTCCGCGACTTCAGCGACGTCGTGCAGAGCGCGGTCGACATCGACGGCACCGTCTACCGCACGCCGTGTCCGACCGCGGCCGGTCCCTTCCCGTACTGCGACGACGTGCGGTACGGCGTGTGGTCGGTGACCAAGTCCGCGATGCTCAACGTCGCGCTGCTGAGGCTGGCCCAGAAGTACGGCGCCGGCATCCTCCGGAGCCGCATCTCGCGCCTCCTGCCCGGACGCCAGCCGCGCAGCTGGCACGACGTCACCGTCGAGGACCTCGCGAACATGGCCTCCGGGCACGGCCCTGCTGCTCATCCGCACTGCTACCTGTGCGACTACAGCCGCTGGTACGTCGCTCGGTCGGAGCGGCACAAGACGACCGAGGCCCTCGACTATCGGCGGTTCGCGAAGCCCGGAACTGTGTACAACTACCGCGACCAGGACGCCTACCTGCTCGGCGTCGTCGAGGCTCACCTGCTCAAGGCCGAGGCGGGCAGTCACGCCGACCTCTGGACGATGCGGCGGCGTGAGGTGTACCGCAGGATCGGGATCTTCTACGCACCGGCCAACAGCACCATCGAGCCGCGTCGCCCCCGCTCCGCGGGTCATCCGCTGATGGCCTACGGCTACTACCCCACCGTCGACGACCTCGCCAAGATCGCCGCGCTGTACGCCCATCACGGGCGCTGGCACGGACGCCAGATCCTCGATCGCCGGCTGGTCGACCGGCTGCTGCCGCGGCCGAGGCCGGCGAAGGCGGCGCTCCAGGCCACGAAGTCCGGCTCCCACTTCTACCTCGACGACTGGCACATCCGGCGCCTGGTGTCGGCTGAGGGCTGCACCAGGTACGTCCCGCAGATGCTCGGCTGGGGCGGGAACACGGTGACCGTGGCCGGCGCCCACGCGACGCTCATCCGGATCAGGAACAACTGGGTCGGTGACCGGGTCAACGCCCAGACGTCGATCAACCAGCTCGCCGACGCGCTCGTCTCCTACTGCCGCTGACGAGCTGTCACTGGCGTGCCGAGGGGACGGCCCTAGGAGCCGACGTACGCCGCGAGGTGCTCGCCGGTGAGCGTCGACCGCTCGGCGACGAGGTCGGCCGGCGTCCCCTCGAACACGACGCGCCCACCGTCGTGTCCGGCGCCGGGACCCAGGTCGACGATCCAGTCGGCGTGAGCCATCACGGCCTGGTGGTGCTCGATCACGATCACCGACTTCCCGGAGTCGACGATCCGGTCCAGCAGAGCCAGCAGCTGCTCGACGTCGGCGAGGTGCAGCCCCGTGGTCGGCTCGTCGAGGACGTAGACACCGCCCTTGTCGCCGAGATGGGTGGCGAGCTTGAGCCGCTGTCGCTCTCCCCCCGAGAGGGTGGTCAGTGGCTGGCCCAGGCTGACATAACCGAGCCCCACGTCCGCGAGCCGCTCCAGGACCCGGTGCGCCGGTGGGGTCGCAGCCTCGCCCTCGCCGAAGAAGCCCAGGGCCTCGTCGACCGGCATCGCCAGCACCTCGGCGATGTTCTTGCCGCCGAACGTGTACTCCAGCACCTCGGCCTGGAAGCGCCTGCCTTCGCACACCTCGCACGGCGTCGCGACACCCGCCATCATCGCCAGGTCGCTGTAGACCACGCCCGCGCCGTTGCAACCGGGACAGGCGCCCTCGGAGTTGGCGCTGAACAGTGCCGGCTTGGTGCCCGTGGCCTTCGCGAACGCCTTCCGGATCGGGTCCAGGAGCCCGGTGTACGTCGCGGGGTTGCTGCGGCGGGAGCCGCGGATGCCGGTCTGGTCGACGGTCACCACGCCGTCGAGCCCGGCTACGGAGCCGTGGATCAGCGAGCTCTTGCCCGAGCCAGCCACTCCGGTGATCACCAGGAGGACGCCGGTGGGAAGGTCGACGTCGACGTCTCGCAGGTTGTGTGTGGCCGCGCCCCGCACCTCGAGCACCCCCGTCGGCTCGCGAACCGTCTCCTTGAGGGTCGCGCGGTCGTCGAGGTGGTGGCCGGTGACCGTGTCGCTGGCTCGAAGCTCCTCCACCGTGCCCTCGAAGACGATCTGGCCACCGTCGCTGCCGGCCTTCGGCCCGAGGTCGACGACGTGGTCGGCGATCGCGATGGTCTCGGGCTTGTGCTCGACGACGAGCACGGTGTTGCCCTTGTCGCGCAGCTGGAGAAGCAGCTCGTTCATCCGCTGGATGTCATGGGGGTGCAGCCCGATGGTCGGCTCGTCGAAGACGTAGGTGACGTCGGTGAGCGACGACCCGAGCTGCCGGATCATCTTGACCCGCTGGGCCTCCCCGCCCGACAGGGTGCCCGACGGTCGCTCGAGGGAGAGGTAGCCGAGGCCGATCTCGACGAACGAGTCGAGGGTCTCCCCCAGCGCCGACAGGAGCGGGGCGACCGACGGCTCGTCGAGGGCCCTCACCCAGCCGGCGAGGTCGCGGATCTCCATGGCACACAGCTCGGCGATGCCCGCGCCGGCGATCTTCGACGAGCGCGCCTCCTGGGTCAGCCGGGTCCCGTCGCACTCCGGGCAGGTCAGGAACGTCGCCACCCGCTCGACGAAAGCCCGGATGTGCGGCTGCAGGGAGTCGACGTCCTTGGCCAGGATCGTCTTGCGGAGCTTGGTGATGACGCCCTCGTAGGTGAGGTTGATGCCCTCCACCTTGATCTTCGTGGGCTCCTTGTAGAGCAGGTCCTCGAGCTCGCGCATGGTGTACCGGGCGATCGGCTTGTCCATGTCGAAGAAGCCACTGCCGGCGAAGATCCGGCCGTACCACCCGTCCATGCTGTAGCCCGGCACCGTCAGGGCACCCTGGCTGAGCGACCTCGTGTCGTCGTACAGCACGCTCAGGTCGATGTCGTTGACCGACCCCCGACCTTCGCAGCGCGGACACATGCCCCCGAGGTAGACCCGCTTGCGCACGACCTTCCGCTCGCCCCTCCCCTTCTCGACCTGCAGGGCCCCGCTCGCGATCGTGGTCGGGACGTTGAAGGAGAACGCCGTCGGCGGTCCGACGTACGGGTCCCCCAGCCGGCTGAACAGGATCCGCAGCATGGCGTGGGTGTCCGTGGCGGTGCCGACGGTCGATCGCGCGTCACCCCCGAGCCGCTCCTGGTCGACGATGATCGCCGTGGTGAGACCGTCGAGCACGTCGACCTCCGGGCGAGCGAGGTTCGGCATGAAGCCCTGCACGAAAGCGCTGTAGGTCTCGTTGATGAGGCGCCGTGACTCAGCGGCGATCGTCCCGAACACCAACGAGCTCTTGCCCGACCCCGAGACACCCGTGAACGCCGTCAGCCGCCGCTTGGGGATCTCGACGCTGACGTCCTTGAGGTTGTTCACCCGCGCCCCGGTGACCCGGATCAGGTCGTGGCTGTCCGCAGCATGGGGACTCATGGGGTCTCCTGTCGTGGGTCTTCGCCAGCAGGGCCAGGCCAGGGTGGCACATGACGGACGAGGTGCCTCGGCCCTCAGGGCCGCTGCTGGATGCGGACGAGGTTGCCTGCGGGGTCACGGAAGGCGCAGTCGCGGATGCCATACGGCTGGTCGGTCGGCTCCTGCACGACCTCGACCGACTCGTGGCCACTGACCTGCTCGAACGCCGCGTCGACGTCGGCCGACGCGAGCAGCAGCACCGCGTAGGTGCCCTTGGCCATCATCTCGGCGATGGTGCGACGCTCGTCCTCGGTGATCCCCGGGTCGACGGCGGGAGGGGTCAGCACGATGTTGGTGTCGGGCTGGTTCGCCGGCCCGATCGTCAGCCAGCGCATCGTCCCCTGGCCCACGTCGAGGCGCACCTCGAAGCCGAGCGCTTCGCGGTAGAACGCCAGCGAGGCCTCGGGGTCGGTGGCGGGCAGGAAGCTCGAGTGAATGGTGATGTCCATGACGGACACGCTAGGGGCGGCTGGAGACGGGTGCTTCTCCATTCCTGACCGATCCCGCGTCTGCCCGTTGACGCAGCGGCCGGGCGACCTGCTTGGTGATGCAGGACGGCGTCTCCGCGACGCCGTCCGCCGTCTGCTCGCGGTAGACGCTCGGCGAGACACCGACCAGCTCGGTGAAGCGGGTGCTGAACGTGCCCAGGGAGGAGCAGCCGACCTCGAAGCAGACGTCGGTGACGCTCAGGTCACCACGTCGCAGCAGCGCCATCGCCCGCTCGATGCGGCGCGTCATCAGGTAGGAGTACGGCGGCTCGCCGTAGGCGCGCCGGAACTCCCGGCTGAGGTGTCCGGCCGACATGTGGACCCCCCGTGCGAGCGCCTCGACATCCAACGGCTGGGCGTACTCCCGGTCGATCCGGTCACGCACCTGGCGCAGCAGCACGAGGTCGCGCAGACGCTGCTCGTCGGCCTGACTGGTCACCTCGCCATCGTGCCATGCTGGCGCCGGTGAGCGACGACAGTGACGCCATGAGCCTGGACGCCGTGGACCGCGCCGTCGAGGCCAACCGGCAGTTCCGACCGGTCGACATCGACGACGACGTCGTCCGGCGGCCAATGACCGCTGCGACTGAGACCGTGCACGCACTCCTGCGCCATCTCCGGGCGAGCGGGGTCGAAGGTGTGCCCGATCGACGACACCGCGTCGAGGTCTTCCTGGAGGCGTACGGCGACCTCCCGGCGTTCGACCTCGTGGACGCGGTCGCCGGGCGGATGCGGGCCACCCGCGACCTGATGGCGGCACGCGCGGCGGCGGGCGTCGAGCCCCAGCGCACGTGGGTGGCCGACGGTGCTGCCGAGCGTGAGGACGACGAGATCCGGTGGGTGGAGGAACACCGCCACCTGGTCGACTGAGTCTCGCGGGAGTCATCCCCGCCCTCTGCCGCGCTGGGAGCGAACGTCACGCGTCGGCGAGCTCGGGCTCGGGCTGCTGCTCCCGCTCGTCGTGCTCGGCGGCGGCGTCGCCGTAGAGCAGCGTCAGCGCGATCGATCCGAGCGGGGTCAGCGCGATCTCGACCGCGAGCACGATCACGGTCAGCGACCAGAGCGGGAGGGACGTGAACGAGATCAGGAGGATCAGGCCGAGCAGGATGCCGAGGCCGTGGATGCCGGCCCAGATCAGCGCCACGATGATCGCGGTGTGCCACCAGCGGCGGCGGACGAGCTCACCGGCCCGCTTGCGGGCAGCCGAGCCGCCGAGATCCTCACGGATGACGATCTGTCCGAGGTACTGGTAGCGCACCGTCAGCCACGCCGCGACCGGCACCCCGATCCCGGTCCAGGACAGCAGCGCGATCGCGACGGCCGCGGGGAGGTACGCCGAGGCGAGGGGCTTCCAGCGCGCGCCGACGGCCCGCACCGCGAGCCAGCCGCGCGCCAGCGTCGTCCGCGACCCGCCGTCGTCCATCAGGTGCGCCACGGCGGACGACACCAGGAGCACCGTCAGCGGCCAGAAGCTGGTGGCCACCCAGGAGGAGAACAGGATGTTGTTGCCCGTCGGCGCCTGCTGGGTCGAGACGCGCACGACGGTGCCGATGTACGGAAGATGTTGGAGAAGCACGACGTCCAGCGTCGCCAGGACGCCGACGGGGATCGCGAGCAGACCAGCCACGACGAACGCCGGGACGTGATGTCGGTACAGGTTCACAGCCGCGCGTGCGATCTGGCCGGAGCGGCGCCGACGCACGACGGGGTACGCCGGCACCTTGTCCCAGCGCGTGCGACGCAGGAGGAACGTCAGGGCGAGCGCGACCACGGCCAGCAGCCCGAGCACGGCGCCCGGCTGGGCGGCGTACCGGACATAGAGCACCGAGCCCTTGCCGACCACGTTGCAGAACGTGCCGACCAGCGCGGGCGGGGTGTCGCTGCCGCCGGGGATGACGAACGACGAGGGTCGCAGGTTCTCCTCCCAGGTCACCGGCTGGCGCCAGCGCGGCTTCCCCAGCGGCCCGTCCGGGCCGTTGTTCGGGCCGGCGTGCCGCTCGCCCCAGCGGCCGTTGAAGTCCAGCCAGGCGAACGTGCTGTGCGGCCCCGCCGGCTTGTCGGGCAGCAGGACGGCCGTGGGCACGACCCGGGTGTTCGGAGCCTGGGTGTTGTCGCACCCGAAGCCCTCGTTGGCGCTCCGACCCAGGAAGAGCGCCGGCTCGAAGTAGCTGGCATGGGAGCCCTCCGAGGAGTAGACGACCGGGTGGTCGCCCTCCTTCTGCAGCTTGTCGGAGTCGTCCCAGGCCGCGGTCTCCCCGCCGGTGTGCTGGGCGTAGCCGACCTGGAACGGCTCGGTGTCGAGGGCCGCCTCGACCGACGGCGCCTTGATCAGGACCTGGACGAACTCCCAGTCGCTCTCGTGCTTGTCGTTCCAGTCGTTGTAGTACCAGTACAGCCAGTACTGCACCGCGACGTAGCCGGGCTTGTCGGCCTGGGTCGTGACGTGGGCGTAGACGGCCGACTTGGACAGCGGGGTGTACCGGGCGCTGTCGCGGGCGTAGATGCAGCCGGGTGAGAGCGCGTCGCCGGGAAGGTCGAGGTAGGTGCCGGTGCCGCGTCCGTAGAGGTCGGCCGCCGTCGGGCCCCACTTGATGACGGCGTCGTGGTTGCCCACCTGGCGCAGCGCGATCTCGGGGTTGCCGAGGAGTGGGTCCACCCGCATCGGGACGTAGGCCTCGCCGGGCCCGCACGGCTTGGTGAAGTCACGGAGCATCACGATGGGGCTGTACCTCTGCGCGAGCTGCTGCGCGGCCTGGCTCGAGTCGGCGTACGCCGGGGTGAGGGTCGCCAGGGTCGCCAGGATCGCGGCCACCAGCACCCCGAGCGCCGCTCCGACCGCGACCAGGCTTCGAACCCGGCTCCGACCGGCTCTCACGCCGGTCACGCTACGGGAACGAGACCTCAGCCGCGCGTGTTGCACCCGCGTGTCACACACCGGCCGCCCCGTCGCACTCCACCCGCTGCTCGCGAGCCGCTGGAGCCCACTGGGCTTCGACGAGACCCACTCCCTCTCCCCCGACGACGTGCTCCTCCTGCTGGAGGCCGCTCGCTGGGCGCCGTCGGCGGGCAACAGCCAGCCGTGGTCCTTCGTGGTCGGTCGGCGCGGTGACCCGATCCACGAGCGACTCGTCACCCGGCTGGCCCCGAGCGCTCGGCGTTGGGCGCCGTCGGCCGCCCTGCTCGTCGCCAACCTCTCGCACCGGTTGGTCGAGAGCACCGACTGGGAGTTCTCGGAGTTCTCGCTCTACGACCTCGGACAGGCGGTGGCCCATCTGAGCGTGCAGGCCCAGGCGCTGGACCTGAACGTGCGACAGTTCCGGGCCTTCGACCGTGAGGGCGTGGCCGCGGACTTCGGCGTACCCCCGCACTGGGAGGTCACCACGATGGCGGCCATCGGCCGAGCCCACGTCGACACCGGGCCCCCGACCGCCGAGGAGTCGCCCTCGCGTCGGCGCCGCAGCCTCGACGACATCCTGTGGGTGCCGATGGAGGGGTAGTACGGATCAAACCGGCACGTGAAACCCGGAGAATGACGTGCCGGCTGATGCGTACTATCCGTCGGTCGCGGCGGTGAGGAGTCGACCACCGAGGTCGACCATGGCGGCACGCACCTCGGGAGACCCCACCAGGCGGAAGCGCATCGGCAGGTTGGCCAGCTGTGCGGCGTACCACTCCGGCTCGTCGGTGGTGGCCACCAGCCGTGTCGTCTGGGCGTCGACCTCCTCGAGCCGGCCCAGACTGCGCGGCAGCCAGTGTCGGCACTCTTCGAGGGACGCCTCGATGAGGACCTCGACGGCATGCTTCCAACCCATCGAGAGCTGCTCCTCCACGGCGTCCAGGGCATCGAGGTCGGCGGGCGCCTCGAACGTCTCGGGCAGCAGGGTGACGGCGCGCACCCGATCCACGCGCAGCACCCTGCGGGCGTCCTTGTCGTGCGACCAGCCCAGGAGGTACCAGCGCCGGTGGCGTACGACGACCGCCCACGGGTCGAGCGCGACGTCCCACTGGTGCTCGGAGTCGTGGCCGTAGCGCAGCAGCACCCGGTGGCCGGCGTCCGAGGCCTGCACCAGCTGCAGGGTCACCTCCGCGTCGGGGACGACGACGTGCCACCCCCGCGCCGGGAGCCGGCGTACGGCGTCCGCGGGCCGCGCGAGGGGCTCGGGCAGGGCCCGGACGATCTTGCCGAGCGCCTGGCCCACCGGGTCGTCCTCCCCCGCGGGATGGCCCTCCAGCACGGCCATCACGAGCCCGAGCGCCTCGGCGGTGGTGAACATCAGTGGCGGCAGACGCAGGCCGCGCCCGATCCGGTACCCGCCGTACCTTCCCCGCGTCGACTCCACCGGGATGCCGGCCTCGCGCAGGACGCCGACGTGGCGACGGACTGCCCGGTCGGAGAGACCGAGCCGCTCGGCCAACCGGTCGGCAGTGATCCCGGGCGCGTTCTGGACCATCTCGAGGACCAGCAGCGCCCGCGCCGCGGGGCTCACATCGTGCACGACCACAGGCTGCCTCGATATCCGGAAGGAAAACGTCCGGAAGTAACTCTAACCTCGACGACATGCCCACGAACCAGTCCGAGATGTCACCCTCCGTCCTCGCGGGGCCGCCGATGTCCGGCACCGAGATCGAGACCTTGGTCGGTGCTCTCGAGCGGAACCGGCGCACCTTCGCCTGGAAGTGCGGCGGGCTCGACGCCGATCAGCTGAGGACCACCGTCGGTGCGAGCTCGATGACCCTGGGCGGGCTCCTCAAGCACCTCGCGCTCGTCGAGGACGAGTACTTCACTCGCCAGCTGACCGCTGCCCCGGCTCTGTCCCCGCCGTTCGACGCCGTCGACTTCGACGCCGACCCCGACTGGGAGTGGCGCACCGCGGCCGAGGACAGCCCCGAGGAGCTGCTGGCGCTCTGGGAGTCGTGCGTCGCGCGCTCCCGGGCCAACCTCGCCACGGCGTACGCCGAAGGCCCGGACGCCCACTCCCCCACTCCGTGGTCCGGCGACCGGACGCCGACCGTGCGCCGGCTGATGGTCGACATGGTCGAGGAGTACGCGCGTCACACCGGCCATGCCGACCTGATCCGCGAGTCGATCGACGGCCTCGTCGGCGAGGGGGTGCCCGAGTGACCGAGCAGGTCTACCCACCCTGGGAGCCACCGTTCGCCGGCACCGAGGTCGAGCACGTCCTCGGCAGCCTGGAGCGGATGCAGGCCACCTTCCGCTGGAAGGCCGACGGGCTGAGCGCGGCCCAGCTCGGGACACCCCTTCCCACCTCTGCGCTGACGGTCGGCGGGCTGCTCAAGCACCTTGCCCTGCAGGAGGACTACTGCTCGGCCGTGAAGATCGCGGGTGGCTCCATGCCCGGGCTCTGGCACGACCTCGGCTGGGACCAGGACGACGACGAGTGGGAGTTCACGACCGGTGCGCAGGACCCTCCCGAGGTGCTGTATCCCCTGTACGACGGCGCCGTCGTCAGGGCGCGAGACATCGTGACCGCGGCGATCGAGGAGCGCGGGATCACGGGCGACTCGGGCGTGAGGCTGCCCGACGGCTCACAGGCCAGCATCCGCCGGGTGCTGTTCGACCGGATCGAGGAGTACTGCCGGCACACCGGCCACCTGGACCTCGTGCGCGAGGCCCTCGACGGACGCACCGGCGAGGACCCACCCTCCGACTGGCGCCCCTGACGCCGACGCCCTCAGCCGTAGGTCGGATGCTGCGGGTAGCCCTCCGGCGAGTCCTCCCAGGCCTCCTGGCGGCCGTAGGGCGCCAGGTCCAGCACGTTGTTGACGAAGAGCACGCGGTCGACGCCGCGCTGGGTCGTCGAGTAGGTGCGGTAGACCGTGTCGCCGTCGCGCAGGAACATGCTCAGCAGGAACCCGCCACCGGTGCCCATGTCGGCCGAGAACGTCGTGTCCCGGGAGGAGTAGTACGGCACGTCCCAGCCCTTCTCGGCCCAGTAGCCGGCCATCTGCGCCAGCGGCATGTCCGAGACCGTCGCCCAGGCCACGCCTCCCTCGACCAGGTCCGGAAGATCGGTCACGTTCTCGGTCAGGTGGGTGCAGCCGGGGCAGAACGCGTCGGGCCCGACGTCCATGAACTGGTAGACCGCGAGCTGCTGCTGCCCCTCGAAGAGCTCGAGCAGCGTCCGCGACCCGTCGGGCCCGGCAAAGGTGTACGCCGTGTCGATACGGACGGCGGGGAGCCTGCGGCGCTTGGCGGCAAGCCGGTCGAGTGCCCGGGTGAGCTCCTTCTCGTCGGTGAGCAGGTCCTCGCGTGCGCGCTCCCACTCCTCCGCGCTCACGACCGGCGGCACAGCGGGCGCCCTGCCGTCCGAACGGTCCTCCGAGAGTGACGTCGCCATCTGGTCCCCCTTCTGGGTCGTGGTCGTCGGCCTCTCTCGACCGTGCCACGACCAGGGGCTCCGGTCCAGTACTCTGAGGCCATCGGCGGTGGGGCTCGCCGACACCAGACGTGTGAACCGCGGCCACGACAGTGGTGGACCGCCAACAGTCCCTACCTGACCGGTAGGAGCCTGCATGCCCGAGCCACCCGAGCGCCACGACCCCTTCCCGGGGTTTCCGGTCGACCCCGACGTCACCCACGACACCGACGTCCCACCGCCACGGTTCCATCGCGACGCGGTCGCCGTGGTCGCAGTGGGCGGGGCGCTCGGAGCACTGGCCCGCTGGGCGGTCGCGGAGGCGCTCCCCCACGACAGCGGTCGCTTCCCGTGGGACACGCTGCTCACCAACGTCACCGGATGCTTCCTGATCGGCGTCCTGATGGTGCTCGTGATCGAGGTGCTGCCGCGGCGACGACTGGTGCGGCCCTTCCTGGGCACCGGGGTCCTCGGCGGGTTCACGACCTTCTCCACCTACGCCCTGGACACCAGGACTCTGCTCGCGGCGGGGCGCCCGGCCGTCGCCGCGGCGTACCTCGGGGGCACGCTGCTGCTGGGCCTGGTCGCCGTGGTCGCCGGACTGCGTCTGACCGAGCGGGTGGTCCGGTGACCGTCCTCCTCGTCCTGCTCGGTGGGGCCGTCGGTGCGCCCGCGCGCTATCTCACCGACCAGGTCGTCCAGCGTCGGCACGGCACGGTGTTCCCCTGGGGCACGTGGACGGTCAACGTCGCCGGCTCGTTCGTCCTCGGCCTGGTGGTCGCCTCGGGGCCGGCTTGGCTGGTCACCTTCGCGGGCACCGGCTTCTGCGGCGCGCTGACGACGTTCTCGACGTTCGGCTACGAGACGGTGCGGCTGGCCGAGGAAGGCGAGTCCGGCTCGGCGCTCGCGAACGTCGTCGGCAGCCTGGCCGCCGGCCTGGCCGCGGCAGCCCTGGGGTGGTGGCTCGGCGCGGCCCTCTGACCGCCGGACCCG
Organism: Nocardioides sp.; assembly: GCA_036271155.1. GTDB lineage: Bacteria > Actinomycetota > Actinomycetes > Propionibacteriales > Nocardioidaceae > Nocardioides. The sequence continues at coordinate 12,793 of DATBBE010000015.1, forward strand.
GGTACCTCCGAGTTATACAAGACCTCTTGTACGTCGCATGCCAACGGCGGCACGCTGGCCTCATGACCCGTCGTACCGCCTTCGAGCGACACCGCGACTCGGCCCCGGTCGTGAACGCCGCCCGAGACCCCTCGGACGAGCTCGCCGCGCTCCTGATGGCCTTCCACCACCCGGTCCGGCGCTGGCTGACCGAGCTCCTCGGGATCGACGGTCCGGCCAACGTCGGCATGCTCGCGTCCGCCACCGGTCTCGCCGTCGGCTCGGTCAGCCACCACCTCAAGGTCCTGCACCAGCAGGATCTCGTCGAGCCTGCGCCCGACCTCGCCCGCGACACCCGCGAGAGCTGGTGGCGGCTCAAGCCGCGGCGCATGATGTGGAGCGTCCTGGACTTCGACGAGGGCACCCTCGGCCGGCGTGTGGCCGAGACCGCCGAGATCGAGAACTTCCGGTTCCAGGTGCGCGCGACCCAGGAGTGGCTGCGCAGCGCGGCCGGCGAGTCGCGCGGCTGGCGAACCGCCGCCAACTCGGTGGACACCTACGTGCCCGCCACCGAGGCCCAGGTCCGCGACTTCGCGGAGCGCCTGAGCGACCTGATCGGCGAGTGGACGCGCGAGTGCCTCACCGACGCGACCGAGCACCCGGAGGCCGACCGGCGGCCGGTCCGCGCGATCGCGCGGATCTTCCCGAGCGGGCCGGTGCGGCCATGAGTGCCGTGACGAGCCCGGAGCTGCTCGGCGCTCCCCCGCCACCGGTACGCCACGACCGGATGGTCCTCACCTGGCTGGCGGCCGTCGGGCTGTCGTGGTTCGGTGACTACGCATGGAGCGTCGCCCTCGCCTGGACCGCCGCCCACACGCTGTCCCCGGTGATCGCCGGTGTCGTGCTCGGTGCGGAGATGCTGCCGCAGGCAGTGCTCGTCCTGGTGGGCGGTGTGATGGCCGACCGCTACGACCCCCGCCGGATGCTCGTCGCGGGACAGGTCGGACAGGCCGTGGTGCTCCTGCTGGGAGCGGCCGCCTGGGGGTCGGGCATCCACGGAGCACCGGTGCTCCTGGCGATCGCCATCGCGTTCGGCGTGGCCAGCGGCCTCACGCTCCCCTCCGGCGCCACCCTGGTCCGCCAGATCGTCGCCGGCGACGATCTGGGCACGGTCCAGGGCTGGAACCAGATCAGCAGCCGAGCCATGAAGCTGCTCGGCGCCCCGGCCGGCGGCGTGCTCGTCGCGTGGGGCGGTCCGGTGTCGGTGATGCTCGTCGACGCCGTGACGTTCCTGGGCATCGCGGTGGTGCTGCTCGCCGTCGTCAGGCCCCGTTACCGGCTGCCGCGCGCGACCCACGAGCACTGGCGGGAGTCCTTCGCCGACGGGATGCAGTACCTCCGCAGCCACGACACCGCGAAGCTCTTCGTGATCGGACTCACGGCGCTCAACGTCTTCGTCACGCCGGTCACGGGTCTGGGTGTCGCCCTGCGCGTGAGCGGATCGGGCTGGGGCGCGCACTGGCTCGGCATCGCCGACGCCTGCCTGGCTGCCGGAGCCATCGTGGGAAGCGTCGTCGCGATCCGCTGGCAGCCGACGTACGGCGCTGCGGCAGGGTTCCGGGTGCTGGTCGTCCAGGGCCTGGCGATCGCCGGGGTCGGAGTCGCCTGGCGACCGATGCTGATGCTGTCGATGGCCGTGCTCGGCTTCACGGCGGGGGCCGCCTCGGTGTGGCTCAGTGCGGCGTTCATCCGCGCGATCGCGCCCTCGCACCTGGGCCGGGTCTCGTCGGTCACCAGTCTCGGCGACATGACACTGATGCCGCTCTCCGTGCCTGCCCTCGGGGCGGTGGTGCACGCCACCAACGTGCTCGTCGCGACCCTCGTGTGCGGTCTGGCGATGTCCGCCCTGTGCGCGTGGTTCGCCTCTCGCCGGGCCATCCGGTCCCTGGAGGCCTGAGCCTGGATGAGCCATCCGCACCATGGCGACGGCCAATGGTCTCGACCGCGTAGCACGTTGTGACCATTTGTCGCCCTTCTGCCTCTCGTCGCTCCGACGGCGCGACAACATGGGCTCATCCGGGTGACACCGCAGCCGGGAGAAGGGGGGTTTCGCCATGTGGGACACGGTCAGCGAGAACAGCCGGCCTCTTTCACACGACCTCCCCTGCCCCCGGTGCGGCCATGCGATGCACACCTTCCTGGTGTGCGACGAGCAGTGCGACTGCACACCGTGCGAGATGCCGGGCAGTCGTCTGCTGAGTGCGCTTGGCCGCTAGCGGACACCCGGAGCAGACGTCCCCCCGGCGCCCGACCTCGGGCCTGCCGGCCCCGCGACCCGCTCGCGGTGGCCGGCCCCGAGGTCCCGGGCCGACCCCCGCTCAGCCTGGGACCAGGCTCAGCCCAGCTCGGCGGCGATGATCTGCTCGATCCGGCCGAGCGACCGCTCCGTCTCCTCGTGGAGTACGGCGTGCCAGCCGGCGAGGCGAGCGCCCTCGACACACCGCTGGCTGTCATCGAGGAACACGATCTCGTCCGGCTCCACGCCGAGCCGTGACGCCGTCAGGGCATAGACCGCGGGATCCGGCTTCTTCAGCCCGACCTCGTGGGAGTAGACGAGATCGTCGGTGACCGCCTCGAAGCCGTAGTGGCGTTCGGCCTCGCGAGCGCCGGCCCCCGAGTTGGAGAGGATCCCGGCCTTCAGTCCCCTCCCCCGGATCCCGGCGAACCACTCGAACAGCCGCTGGTCCAGCGTCCCGACGTACCACCGCCACTGGTCGGCCATGAGCTCGTCGGCCTGAGCGGCCGTGAGGCCCAGCCGCTCTTGCCAGTGGGCCTGCACCTGCGCCTCGGTGACCTCGCCGACCGCCGCATCGCCGGGCCAGTCAGACGCCGCTGCGACCGAGCCCGGAGCGAGCCCGTGTCGTCGCTCGAACGGCTCGGGGAAGACCGAGTCGTCGATCACCTCGAGCACCGACCCGATGTCCAGCACGACTGCCCTGATCATCGTGCGCCCACGACCTCGGGGACACTCCTGCGGGCGGGTCCCCGCGTTACTCGCCCGGCCAGTCTGGGTAACGTCATGCCCGACATCCTGACCCGCCGGACACGCAACCAGGGAGTGTGGACTTATCTCACACATGAGATACCGTGGACTCATGACGGAGGACTTCAAGGGCCGTATCGGGAAGCTGATCCGCGACGCCCGCACCCACCGAGGGCTCACGCAGCAGCAGCTGGCCGAGCGCCTCCAGACCAGCCAGAGTGCGGTCAACCGGATCGAGAAGGGCCATCAGAACCTCTCCCTGGAGATGGTCGCCCGGATCGGGTCTGCCCTCGACTCCGAGATCGTCGCGCTGGGTGCCGGCCCGACCCACCTGCGCATCACCGGCCCGACGACCCTCTCGGGCGAGATCGACGTCAAGACGTCGAAGAACGCCGGTGTCGCCCTGCTGTGCGCGTCCCTGCTCAACCGCGGGAAGACCACGTTGCGCAAGGTCGCTCGGATCGAGGAGGTCAACCGCCTGCTCGAGGTGCTCCACAGCTTCGGGGTCCAGACGAAGTGGATCGGCGACCAGGGTGACCTCGAGATCGTTCCCCCCAAGGAGCTCGACCTCAGCGCGATCGACGAGTCGGCCGCGCGTCGTACCCGCTCGGTGCTGATGTTCCTGGGTCCCCTGCTCCATCGCGCCGACTCCTTCGAGCTGCCGTACGCCGGTGGGTGTCAGCTCGGCACCCGCACCGTCGAGCCCCACATGGCCGCCCTGCGCCCGTTCGGGCTCGAGGTCAAGGCCACCGAGGGCTACTACCACGCGACCGTCAACCGCAAGATGGAGCCGACTCGCCCGATCGTGCTCACCGAGCGCAGCGACACCACGACCGAGAACGCCCTGCTCGCCGCGGCGCTGCATCCCGGCACGACCGTGATCCGCAACGCCTCGTCCAACTACATGGTCCAGGACCTCTGCTTCTTCCTGCAGAAGCTCGGCGTCGACGTCGAGGGGATCGGCACCACCACCCTCACCGTGACCGGCTGCCACGAGATCCACGTCGACGTCGACTACGCCCCCGCCGAGGACCCGATCGAGGCGATGTCGCTGCTGGCGGCCGCGATCGTCACCGACTCCTCGATCACGATCCGGCGGGTGCCGATCGAGTTCCTCGAGATCGAGCTCGCCGTGCTCGAGGACATGGGCTTCAAGTACGACCGCTCCGAGGAGTACGTCGCCAGCAACGGCCACACCCGGCTGGTCGACCTGACGACCCACCCGTCGCTGCTGACCGCGCCGCTCGACAAGATCCACCCGATGCCCTTCCCCGGCCTCAACATCGACAACCTGCCGTTCTTCGCGCTGATCGCCGCGGTCGCAGACGGTCAGACCCTGATCCACGACTGGGTCTACGAGAACCGCGCGATCTACCTCGTCGAGCTGAACAAGCTCGGCGGGCAGGTCAAGCTGCTCGACCCCCATCGCGTCATGGTCGAGGGTCCGACCCGCTGGACCGGCACCGAGATCGTCTGCCCGCCGGCGCTGCGCCCGGCCGTGGTGGTCCTGCTGGCGATGCTGGCCTCCAAGGGCACCTCGGTGCTGCGCTCGACGTACGTCATCCACCGGGGATACGAAGACCTCGCCGAGCGGCTCAACCAGCTCGGCGCCCAGATCGAGACGTTCCGCGACCTCTGAGCCACCCGTGGGCGCAGCCGTGGTCGTCCTCGTCGAGGGCGCGAGCGATGCGGCCGTGGTGCGGGTGCTGTGCACCTCCGGGGGCATCCCGGCCTCGGCTGTCGACATCCGCGACCTCGGCGGGGTGACCAACGTCGGGCGCCACCTGCGCAGCATCCCGTCCGGCGCTCGGGTCCTCGGGCTCTACGACGCCCCCGAGGAGCGGTTCGTGCGACGAGCGCTGCACAGCACCGGGCGTGACCCCGACGCAGACCGCGACCTCTCTGAGGTGGGCTTCTGGGTATGTGACCGCGACCTGGAGGAGGAGCTCATCCGCGCCCTCGGGCCCGATCGCGTGGAGCACGTGCTGCCCGAGCTCGGGGAGCTGGAGCGGTTCCGCGCCTTCCAGCGTCAGCCTCAGTGGAGGGGCCGCGACCTGGCCGAGCAGCTCCATCGCTTCGCGGGCACGGCCTCGGGTCGCAAGCTGGTCCTCGCCCGCCGGCTCGCCGAGGAGCTCACCGCCCCGACCACGCCTGCTCCCCTGGCCCAGCTGGTCTCGGCGATCACCGTCGCGGTGGCCCTGTGAACGCCGTGGAGGGCTGATGGGCCAGAGCATCGCCGACCTGGAGCCGCTGTGGCGCTCCAAGGAGCAGAAGGCCTGGAACTGGTACGACTGGGCCAACTCCGCCTATTACACGACCGTCCTCAGCGTCCTGTTCGCGCCGTTCATGATCACGGTCGCGGGGCGCGCGGCAGGATGCGGCAACTCCGCCGACGACACCTGCGACAAGACCGTCGACCTGCTCGGCCTCCACCTCGCGGCCGGATCGCTGCCGTTCTACCTCACCAGCTTCGCCACGATCGCCAGTGCGTTCGTGCTGCCGGTCGTGGGGGCCCTCGTGGACCGCTCCTCTCGCAAGCGGCTGCACATGGCGGCGTTCGCGTGGTCCGGTTCGCTCTTCGCGGCGCTGCTGTTCTGGATGCACGGTGACCACTGGCAGCTCGCGGCGTTCGCGGTGGTTGTCAGCAGCATCCTCGGAGGCTGCTCGCTGGTCAGCTACTACGCGATCCTGGTCGACATCTCCACGGAGGACGAGCGCGACCGGGTCTCCTCGCGAGGCTGGGCCTTCGGATATCTCGGCGGTGGCCTGCTGCTCGCGGTCAACCTGGTGATGGTCCTCGCCCACGGCGCGATCGGCTTGGACAAGGAGCTGGCCGTCCGGATCTCGCTGCTGTCGGCGGCCCTGTGGTGGGCGGGGTTCACGCTGATCCCGTTTCTCCGGCTCCGCGACCACCCGGCGCAGGACGTCGTCTCTGAGTCGGGTGGGCTGCTGAGCCGGTCGTTCGGACAGCTGTTCACCACGCTGCGCGAGATGCGGCGCTTCCCGATGACCGTGACCTTCCTGGTGGCCTTCCTCTTCTACAACGACGGCATCCAGACCGTGATCGGGGTGGCGTCGACGTACGGCTCCAAACAGCTCGGGTTCGGGGACGGCGTACTGATCGGGACCATCCTGCTGATCCAGTTCGTGGCCTTCGGCGGGGCGTTGCTCTTCGGCCGGCTGGCCGGCACCTACGGCGCCTACCGCTGCATCCTGTGGGGCACCTACGCCTGGATGGCGATCGTCGTCCTGGCGATGTTCCTCCCCCGCAAGAACGTCGTGGCCTTCCTGCTGGCCGGTGTCGCCATCGCGATCGTGCTGGGCGGCACCCAGGCGCTCTCCCGCTCCTTCTTCAGCCTGCTGATCCCCCGCGGCCGTGAAGGCGAGTACTTCGCGCTGTACAACGCCTGCGAGCGAGGCACCTCGTGGTTCGGCACGTTCCTGTTCGGTGTGGTCTTCCAGCTGACCGGCTCCTACCGCCCGGCGATCGTCGCGCTCATCGTCTTCTTCATCCTCGGGGCGGTGTTCCTGCTGCGCCTGGACGCCCGGCGCGGCGTGGAGGAGGCCGGCAACACGGTCCCGGCGGCGCTGTGAGGGTGTGAATCTCGGCACATCGGGTGGATTCACGCCATGATCGAACCGATGTGACGCGCTGGGTGTCTTCCTAGAGGAACACCACGCGACCGGCGTACGTTGGAGCGAGTAGGAAATCCGTGATGCGTGCCCGTCACGAACATGGGGTACGGACGTTAGTCAAGTAGGGCCTCGCACGCATACCGGGGGCAGAGAGCGGGAGGTGAACCTTCATGGCAGAGCGCACACTTCGTGGCGCGCGGCTGGGAGGACAGAGTTTCGAGGACGAGCGCGGCATCGAGTTCGCGGCCCGGCAACAGAGCGGCTACCGCTGTGTGAACGGGCACGAGTTCGAGGTCACGATGTCCGTCGAGGCCGACGTCCCCGCCATGTGGGAGTGCCCGCGCTGTGGCGCGGAGGCACTCAGCACCTCGGGCATCCGACCCGAGGAGAAGGCGGAGAAGCCCGCCCGCACCCACTGGGACATGCTGCTGGAGCGCCGTTCGGAGAAGGAGCTCGAGGACATCCTCAAGGAGCGGCTGGAACTGCTGCGTGAGGGTGAGATCGGGCCCGCCCATCTCCACCGCGCGAACTCCAAGCGACGGGCCAAGGCCAAGGCCTAGGCGCGCGGTCAGGACCGGACGCAGGTCACTCGTCGACGACCTCGCCCCGCACGACAGGTCCGTCCGGCCCGCGGTCGGGGTCGCGTACGACGAGCAGCCGCCGCGCGACGAACCGGCTCAGCAGGCGTCGGGCCAGCGGCCTGGTGAAGGGCAGGATCAGCAGGATCCCGAACACGTCGGTGACGAAGCCCGGGCTGATCATGAGGGTGCCGCCGACCAGGACCAGCGCACCGTCCGCCAGCTCGGTGGCGGGCATGCGGCCGGACTGGATCGTCGTGGTGAGCGCCTGCCATGCGCGTCGGCCCTCCCGCCGGACCAGCCAGCTGCCGAAGATGCTGTCTGCGACCAGCAGAACGATCGTCCACCAGGCGCCGATCACCTGGCCGACCTGGATGATCACGTAGATCTCGAGGATCGGCATCACGATGAACGCCGCGATCAGCAACCACGCCGTGGTGCTCCGCCGGCGCAGCCGTCGGCGTGTCCGGCGGGGCCGGAAGGGAGAAGAGCTCATGGCCGCCGCCAGCGCGCAGTGAGCTGCTCTCGGCGCTCACGCAGTCCCCAGGCCGTGACGCGCTGCAGCGACTCGAGGGCGACCCGTCCGCTCATCTTGGAGTCACCGCGGACCCGCTCGATGAACTCGATGGGGACCTCCCGCACCCGCAGCCCCAGTCGGAGGCAGCGCGCGGCCATGTCGGTCTGGAAGACGTAGCCGGTGCTCTCGACGGTGGCCAGGTCGATGGCCTCGAGGGCCGTGCGACGGAAGACCCGGAACCCTGCCGTCGCGTCGTGCACCGGTACCCCCAGCAGGAGGCGCACGTAGAGGTTGCCGCCCCGCGAGAGCAGCTCGCGCCGCAGGGGCCAGTTCACCACGCTGCCGCCCGGCACCCAGCGCGAGCCGATCACCAGGTCGGCGCCGTGCAGGGCGTCGAGCAGCAGATGGAGCTGCTCGGGCTGGTGCGACCCGTCGGCGTCCATCTCGCCGATCACGTCGTAGCCCGCGTCGAGCGCCACCTGGAAGCCGTGCTTGTACGCCGCCCCCAACCCGCCCTTCCCGGAGCGGTGCAGCACGTGCACCGCGTCGTCGGACTCGGCCAGCTCGTCGGCGATCTTCCCCGTACCGTCCGGTGAGGCGTCGTCGACGACCAGCACGTGCACGTGCGGCTCGGCGGCTCGCAGCCGGCCCACGATCCAGGCGAGGTTGTCCGCCTCGTTGTAGGTCGGCACGACCATCACCACTCGACCGGCTGGGCCGGTGGCCGAGGCTCCTGCAGGGGTGCTCATGCGGTCGGGATCCTGTCGCCGAGAGGGGGCGGGGCCGCGGACGCGGCAGCAGGCCCCGCAGCGGCCGGGGCCGGCGTGCGACGACGATACCGAGTCGCGGCCAGGAGCCACCCCAGGACCAGCAGGCCGCCGCAGGCCCGCCCCAGCCAGGGCCCGATCCGGACCGCCGGCGTGACCGCGTCGAAGAGCCCGACACTGGTGTCGACGTAGGACTGCGTCAGGCTCGGCACGGAGGCCACGACCGACCCGTCCGGCGCGATCACTCCGGTGATGCCGTTGATCGCCGCCACGACGACGTACCGGTGGGTCTCGATCGCGCGAAGCCGGCTGATCGCGAACTGCTGGTCGATCTGGTCGGTGTGGATGAACTCGGCGTTGCTGGTCTGGACCACGACCAGCTGGCCACCGCGGGACACCTGGGCGTAGAGCTCGTCGTCATAGGCGACGTCGAAGCAGATCGCGTCGGCCACGAGGGTGCCGCTCACGTCGAGCGGCTCCACCCGCGTCCCTCGGACCTGGTCGCGCGGGACGGCGTTCAGCTGGGCGAGGTGGGTGCCGAAGAGCCACCGCCACGGGATGTACTCCCCGAAGGGCACCGGATGCCACTTGGTGTACCGCTCCCCGGCGCCGGTGACGGGGTCGAAGACGATGCCCTGGTTGTAGACGTGCTTGAGCCCGCCGTCGACCACCACGCCGGCCAGGATGGGCACGTCGACCGCGCCGAGCGCCTCGTCGATGTCGGCGTGCATCTGGGGGTCCTCGAAGGGATCCAGAGCGGTCGAGTTCTCGGGCCAGACCACGAAGTCCGGCTCCGGGGCCCGCCCGGAGCTCACGTCCGAGGCCAGCCGGTCGGTCTCCTGCTGGTGCTGGCGGGTGATCTGGCGGTAGTGCGCCAGCACGTCGGTCCCGTCACCGGGGACGTTGCCCTGCACGGCGGCCACCTGGACGCGCCCCACCAGTGGGGCGGAGTACGGCGTCACCACCGGCACCGAGGCCAGCAGCAGCACCCCGACGACACCGGCCAGATGGAGCGCGCGGGCCCGGCGGTCCCGGCCGCTGTACGCCGCCGCCAGCAGAGCACCGACCAGGGCGAGGACCAGGCTCACGCCGGTCGAACCCACGAACGGCAGCGCGCCGGCCACCGGGGTGCCGACCACGGCGTAGGACAGCCGACCCCAGGGCATCCCCCCGGCCGGCCAGGTGCACCGGACCGCCTCCATGGCCACCCAGGCGGCAGCGAGCCACACCGGTGCGACCGGGAGCCGCCGCAACGGGACCGCGGCCGCGCCCAGCACGGCGTACCACACGGTCTGCGTCAGCGAGAGCCCCAGCCAAGGCACGATGCCGACGACGTGCAGCCAGAACAGCAGGGTGACCTGGAAGGCGACGCCGAACGCCAGCCCGGGGATCCACGCCGAGCGCATAGGGAGCCCGTCGGTGACCACGAAGAACGCCGCGACGGCGAACGGCAGCAGCCAGAACGCGTGGACCTCCGGGAACGACGCCGCGAGCGCCACCCCGGCCACCAGGGCCACCAGGCAGCGCTTCCACATGGTGGAGAAGGTACCTGGGCGGAATCCCGGACGAGGTTCAAGCCAGCCTGCAGCAAGCTGCTGCGCCGTTCGCGACGACGTTTCGTCGCGACTGCGTCGCGCCGGAACGTCGTCGCTCAGGCCTGACCGGAGAGGTTTGCGGCCCTTCGGGCCGACCGGGCCACGACTGGCTGCCACAGACCGCGGAAGTTGTCTAGGGGGACCGCATTCCTCTCCGGTCTCGCTCTCGCGAGGCAAGAACCGACCTCCGCGAATCGGCTTCCCCGGTGGGCGGACTCCCACCGGACGAGCCGACCACTCGGACGTCGGTCTTGCACTCGCGAATGCCTGAGCGAACGCCAGCACTTTTGGTCATTCGGGACCTTGTTGTCAACTCCCCGCTGACCTGCGGCGACGCGCGAAGTCGCAGGTCAGGAACGGTGGTCGTGACC
>DATBBE010000016.1:0-5583 GCA_036271155.1 Nocardioides sp.
GGCCGACTAGCGTGGACGAGTGCCCAACCGGCTGAGTGCCGCCACCTCGCCCTACCTCCTCCAGCACGCCGACAACCCGGTGGACTGGTGGGAGTGGGGCGACGACGCGTTCGGGGAGGCCCGGCGGCGCGGCGTACCCGTCTTCTTGTCCGTGGGGTACGCCGCGTGCCACTGGTGCCACGTGATGGCCCACGAGTCGTTCGAGGACGACGCCACCGCCGCCCAGCTCAACGAGGGCTTCGTCTGCGTGAAGGTCGACCGTGAGGAGCGCCCCGACGTCGATGCGGTCTACATGGAGGCGACGGTCGCCATGACCGGCCATGGCGGCTGGCCGATGACCGTGGTCCTCGACCACGACGGCAGCCCGTTCTTCACCGGCACCTACTTCCCCGACCGCCCGCGTGGCGGCCAGCCGGCGCTGCGTCAGGTGCTCACCGCGCTGAGCGAGGCCTGGCGCGACCGTCCCGACGACGTACGCCGTGCGGCCGCGAGCGTGCGCGACCACCTGGGTCGCCAGGTCAGCCTGACCGGCCCGCCCCTGACCGTCGCGGACCTCGAGGCCGCGGTCGCGACCCTCGCGGGGGACTTCGACGAGGCGCACGGTGGCTTCGGCGGGGCCCCGAAGTTCCCGCCGAGCATGGCGCTCGAGTGGCTGCGCCGACGTCCAGACGAGGTGTCGCGGACCCTCCTGGACCGCACGATGGACGCGATGGCGCGCGGGGGCATCTACGACCAGCTCGGCGGTGGCTTCGCGCGCTACAGCGTCGATGCCCAGTGGGTCGTGCCGCACTTCGAGAAGATGCTCTACGACAACGCCCAGCTGGTCGGCCTGTACGCACGCTGGGGCACGCCCCTCGGTGACCGGGTGGCAGCCGGCACGGCCGACTGGATGCTGCGCGAGCTCCGCACACCGGAAGGCGGCTTCGCCTCCGCGCTCGACGCCGACAGTGAGGGTGAGGAAGGGCGCTTCTACGTCTGGACGCCTCAGCAGCTGACCGACGTCCTCGGGGCCGACGACGCGGAGTGGGCCACGGCCCTGCTCGAGGTCACCGGGACCTTCGAGCACGGCACCTCGACCCTCCAGCTGCCCCACGACCCCGACGACTGGTCCCGCTTCGACGACGTACGCCGCCGGCTGCTGGCCGCACGCGAGCGACGGGTCCGCCCGGCCCGCGACGACAAGGTGGTGGCCGGCTGGAACGGCCTGGCGATCTCCGGCCTGGTCGACGCAGGTCGGCTGCTCGGGCGTGAGGAGTACGTCGACGCCGCGCTGGCCGCGGGGCGCCTGCTGTCCGACGTCCACCTGGTCGACGACCGGTTGCGACGTGTCTCGCGCGACGGGCGGGTCGGGTCTCCCGCCGGCGTACTGGAGGACCACGGAGCTGTCGCGGATGGCTTCCTCGCGTTGTGCGGAGCCACCGGCGACGAGCGCTGGCTCGACCGTGCGACGAGCCTGCTCGACGCCGCCCTCGACCACTTCCGGGCTGACGACGGCGGCTTCTTCGACACAGCTGCGGACGGTGAGCGTCTCGTGTCCCGCCCGCGAGACCCCACCGACAACGCGAGCCCGTCGGGCACCTCACTCGTGGTCCACGCGCTCCTCGCCGCCCATGCGCTGACGGGGGAGGGTCGGTGGCGCGACGCGGCCGACGAGACGCTGGCCGGTGTCGCCGAGCTCGCCCGTCGGGCCCCGCGCTTCGCGGGCTGGTCGCTCGCGGCCGCACAGGCGCTGGTCGACGGGGCTCCGGAGATCGCGGTCGTCGGTCCGCCTGGTGCCGAACGGGATGATCTGGAGACCCAGGCCCGGCGCTGGCCGGGTGCGGTGGTGGTGGTCTCCGACGGTCCACGGGACCGTGTGGCCCTGCTCGCCGGGCGTGGTCCTGTGGACGAACGGCCCGCGGCGTACGTCTGTCGTGGCAATGTTTGTGACCGTCCGGTGCTCTGGCCAGGCAAAGTCTCGCCACTGGCTTGACCCTGACCTAAGGTCGTCACGACCGCGACCGGGGGGAAGCGGCAAACCAGAACGGTGACTCGCTTGGGGGGAACAGCCGCGGATGACGCGCGCCCATCGGGAGGTGGTGCAGTGCCGACCGCAGACGATCAGATCGTCGACGACGTGACACGTGTCGCCGCCTCCGTGCGCGACGTCGTGGGAGCACGTGCGGCGATGGTGAGCCGCGTCGTGGACGACGAGTGGCTCGAGATCATGGCCGTGGTCGGTGACCCCTCCCCAGGCATCGCCGAGGGTCTGCGCTGGCGGCGTTCCGACCTCGAGGGCATGCTCGCGAGTGCCGAGCGGCTCGGACGGCTCCACCTCACCAAGGGGCGGACCGTTTCCTACGTCGAGATCCCGGCGAGCATCCCCGAGACCGAGCGCAGCATCACCAGCCACCTCGGCCTGCTCCTGGCGCCACTACGGGGTCCGCGCGACCAGCTGCTCGGGGTGCTCAGCACCGAGGGCCCCGTCGACATCGCGCACCCGGCGCCCGGTGTCTGCGAGCTCGTCGAGCTGTACGCCGAGCAGGCGCGGCTCGCTCTCGGTGCCATGCGCGAGCGTGGGCAGCTCGCCGAGCGGCTGCGCATGTCGCACGCGGCCCACGGCGTGCTCCAGGACGCCGCGGCCGCTGATGACCTGCCCGGCCTGCTCGATGCCGTCGCCCGGAGCCTGGTCGGCATGATGCGGGTGCCGGGCGCCTGGGCGTGCGCCGAGCTCGAGGCTGGAGTCCATGCCGAGGCTGCGTCGTACCCTCCGGCGGTGGGGGAGCGGCTCGGCGCCGATGTCTGCACCCTGCTCGAGCCGACGATCGCCACGAGCCTGCGCGAGCAACGAGCCTTCACCCACGAGAGCGAGCCCCTGCTGGGCAGGCTCGCGGGTGTCGCCGGCCTGGAGCAGGCGCTGCTGGCTCCGATCGGCGACGGCTCCGGCACCAAGGGCGCGCTGCTCGTGCTCCGCGGAGCCGATGACGGTGCCTGGACCGCTGACGACCTCGAGGCCATCTTCGTGCTCGGCCGCCGCCTCGGCCTCGTCGCCGACCAGGTGCGTGGTCGCCGGCGTGACCAGGAGACCCTCGAGCAGCTGCAGCGGCTCGACGAGAGCCGCCGCGACCTGGTGGCGTCGATCACCCACGACCTCAAGACGCCGCTGACGGCGATCGCGCTCAACACCGAGCTGCTCGAGTCCGACGGACGTCTCGCGGAGGCGGGCTCCCACCCGGTGGAGGCGATCCGCCGCAGCGCCGATCGCCTCTCCAACCTCGTCGACGACCTGCTCGCCATGGCCCGCGCCGAGGAGGGTGCCGACGCGCCGGTGGAGGTGGACCTCGTCGAGATGGTGCGAGATGCCTGTGCCCACATCGAGACCGAGGCGAGACTGCGAGGTGTGACCTTCGAGGTCGACACCCCCGAGGAGCTGCGGGTCGCCGTCGACGCCAACGCCTTGGAGCGGGTCTTCGCCAACCTCGTCGGGAACGCCGTGAAGTTCAGCCTCCCGCGCGGTCGGGTCGTCCTGGGCCTCGTTCGCCACGACGACGGCGTGGAGTTCCGGTGTGCCGACGAGGGGATCGGGATCCCTCAGGACCGGCTCGCCACCCTCTTCGACATCGCCCGTCGCTCGCCGGACGCTCGCACCGACGAGATCCCCGGGTCCGGGATCGGACTGGCCATCTGCTCCCGCCTCGTCCACCGCCTGGGCGGCGACCTCAGCGCGGAGTCGACGCTGGGTGAGGGCTCGACCTTCGTCGTCCGCCTGCCGCGCTGACCCGGCAGAAGTTCACGGAGGGGAGCGCTGACCCGGCAGAAGTCGACGGTCAGCGAAGCCCCACCTGGGCCACCAGCCGCCCGGCGAAGCTGTCGGAGGGGATGCCGCGCGTCACCAGGCCCAGGCCTGTGTGGAACGCGAGCACGACCAGCGTGATCGCGAGGACGCCGATCAGCAGGCGCTGGAAGGGAAGGGGGTCGCGATCGCGGGTGGCGCCGTGCAGGTGGGCGATCCACCCGCCCAGTGCGTTGGTGACGATCGCGCTCACCACACTGGCGAGCGCCGCGCCGAGGATCGTGCCGAGCAGGCCCATCCTGCTGGAGAGCGCGGTGGCGGTCGCCGCAGCCACCGCACCGGCGATCACGGTCGGATAGGACAGGGTGTGCGTGTTCTGGTCAGCCATCGCCAGGTGTGACGACCAACGGCGCCCCGATGTTCCGCCAGCGGGCCCGGAGTGAGCGGACTCACGCCACCGCTCTGCGAGCCCCCTGGGCAGCATGTCTCGATAGTTCGCAGCGTTTGGCACCTCGACACGCCGGCGCGGGGGTGCGAACTGCTGCGAAGTATCGGGACGTCGCCGCTCCTCTGGAAGGGAGGGGGATGCTCAGCGCAAGGAGTACGTCGCGAGCGACACGCCGACGTAGTGGGTGACGAAGGCGAGGATGGTCAAGGTGTGGAAGACCTCGTGGAACCCGAAGTAGCGAGGCCACGGGTCGGGACGCCGGAAGCCGTAGACGGCGCCGCCGACGACGTAGAGCGCCCCGCCGAGGGCGATCAGCACGAGCACGGCGGTGCCCAGCCCGACACCGAGGCGTTCCGAGCCGGCCGCGAACTGCGGCAGCACCACGATCGCGGCGCAGCCCAGCGCGATGTAGATCGGCACGCACAGCCAGCGCGGGGCGTCGATCCACAGCACCCGGAAGCCCATCCCGAGCAGGGCGCCGGTCCAGATCACGATCAGCAGCACCACCCGGTCGCTGCCGTGCAGGAGCAGGAGTGTGAACGGCGTATAGGTGCCGGCGATCAGCAGGAAGATGTTGGCGTGGTCGAGGCGGCGCAGGATGCGCGTCACGCGCGGTGACCACCGGCCGCGGTGGTAGACCGCGGACACGCTGAACAGGATCACGGCCGACAGGACGTAGATCACCGAGCCGAGCCGCGTGGTCGCCGTGGGCGAGAGCGCGATGAGGACGACCCCGCCGGCCAGCGCCACGGGAGCGGCGGCCAGGTGCAGCCAGCCGCGCAGCCTCGGTTTGACGACGGACTCGGCCACCTGGTGGGCGAGAGAGTCGAGACCGGCTCGGATCGAGTCGTTCATGATGAAACGGTACCGGTCGCGAGAAGGGCCGTGTTGGGTTCAGGCCGGTGCGACCACCGTTACCATCGGGGGGTGATGCGGTTCCCGGGTCTGAAGGAGCGCGTACGCCGGCTCTTCTATCCGGCCTACGAGGCGCGCATGGTCAAGGCACTGCCGAAGAACCGCATCCCACGGCACATCGGCGTGATGCTCGACGGCAACCGGAGATGGGCCAAGGGCGTCCAGCTCGACAGCACCCAGGGGTACCGCGCCGGGGCCGCGAACATCGAGCCGCTGCTCGAGTGGAGCGAAGAGGTCGGCGTCCAGGTCGTCACGTTGTGGCTGCTGTCCACCGACAACCTCAGCGACCGGCCGATGGCCGAGCTCGAAGGGCTGCTGCACGTCATCGGGGACGCCGTCGAGGCGCTCGCCGAGCAGCGCCGCTGGCGTCTCCATCCGGTGGGTGCGCTCGACCTGCTGCCCTCGGCGCTCGCGACCCGACTGAAGGAGGCCGAGGAGTCCACCCGCG
>DATBBE010000017.1:0-14777 GCA_036271155.1 Nocardioides sp.
GCTGCGCATCGTGGCGACCCTGGCCACCCTGCCCACCGGGGACGCCGTGTCGTTCACCCGGCTGCAACGCGACCTGGACCTCACCGGAGGGAACCTGATCACCCATCTGCGCAAGCTCGAGGAGGCCGGCTACCTCACCAGCCAGAAGACCGGGACGGGCCAGAGCTCCCAGACAGCCGTCGCCCTGACCGACACCGGCCGCAAGGCGTTCGAGGTCTACCGCACCACCCTCGGAGCCATCCTCGGCACGTAGGCCGCACAGGCCTGACCTGCGCTGTCAGTAACCTGATGCCCATTGATCCCCGGTTGGTCTGCCGGCAGGGCCCGCCTGACTTTGAATCAGGACTAGCGACGTAGGTTCGACTCCTACCCGGGGAGCTCGGCGGCGGGGGAGATCGTCCTCGCGGACGATGGCCGGGAGGCGGGGCGCGGGGCATAGGTTGGTCCCCATGTCGTCCGACCTCACCGTGATCGTGCTGGCGGCGGGTGGCGGCACCCGGATGAGGTCGAAGACGGCCAAGGTGCTCCACGAGATCGGCGGGCGGAGCATGGTCGGCCATGTGCTGGCCGCGGTCCAGGTGCTCGAGCCGAGTCGGGTCGTCGCGGTCGTCGGTCATCAGCGCGACCAGGTCGGGCCCCACATCCAGTCGTTGCTGCCCGACGCCGTGCTCGCCGTGCAGGACGACCAGCAGGGCACCGGGCACGCCGTCCGGATCGCCGTCGAAGCCGCGGGCACGTCGTCCGGCACGGTCCTGGTGGTCTACGGCGACACTCCTCTACTCCGCGGCGACAGCTTGCGCGACTTCGCCCAGGAGCACGAGGCCGCGCAGAGCGCGGTGAGCGTGCTCAGCGGCGTCGTGGACAACCCCTTCGGCTACGGGCGGGTCGTGCGCAACGCCGAGGGCGACGTCGAGGCGATCGTCGAGGAGCGCGACGCGACGCCGGAGCAGCGCGAGATCCACGAGATCGGGTCGGGGATCTTCGCCTTCGACGCCGAGTTCCTCGTCGAGGTGCTGCCACGGATCGGCAACGACAACGCCAAGGGGGAGTACTACCTCACCGACACCGTGGGCCTGGCCCGCGAGGCCGGCCTGACGGTCGGCGCGTTCCCCCTCGACGACGTCGTCCAGACCGAGGGCGCCAACGACCGGGTGCAGCTGGCCCACCTCGGGCGCGAGCTCAACCGCCGCATCGTCGAGGGGTGGATGCGCGACGGGGTGACCGTGATGGACCCAGCGACGACGTGGGTGGAGGCCGATGTAACGCTCGCGGCCGACGTGGTCCTGCTGCCCCACACCCAGCTCCTCGGGGCCACCGTCGTCGGCGAGGACGCCGTGATCGGCCCCGACACGTCCCTCAAGGACTGCGAGGTCGGAGCCGGCGCCCGCGTCGTGCGGGTCCACGGCGAGCTCGCCGTCATCGGCGAGGGCGCCAGCGTCGGCCCCTTCGCCTACCTGCGCCCGGGCACCGAGCTCGGCATCGGCGGCAAGATCGGTACGTTCGTCGAGACCAAGAACGCCCAGATCGCGGCCGGCGCGAAGGTGCCACACCTGTCGTACGTCGGCGACGCCGACATCGGCGAGGGCACCAACATCGGCGCCGGCACGATCTTCGCCAACTACGACGGCACCCACAAACACCACACGACGGTGGGCAAGGGCGCCAAGACCGGCGCCAACAACACCTTCGTGGCTCCGGTCACGATCGGCGACGGTGCGATGACCGGCGGCGGCACCGTCGTACGCCGCGACGTCCCGCCCGGCAGCCTCGCCGTCTCCGGCGGCCCCCAGCGCAACCTCGACCGTCGTACGCCGCGCGCCGCGGAGCCGACCTCGCCGGACGACCCAGCCAGCCATGAGGGAGAATCCTGAGACGTGAGCTCCAAGTCGAAGAGGACCACCAAGAAGCACCTGATGGTCTTCTCCGGACGAGCTCATCCCTCGCTCGCCCAGGAGGTCGCGGCCGCGCTCGAGATCCAGCTCGTGCCGACCCAGGCCTACGACTTCGCGAACTCCGAGACCTACGTCCGCTACGACGAGTCGGTCCGTGGCTGCGACGCCTTCGTGATCCAGAGCCACACCGCACCCATCAACCAGTGGCTGATGGAGCACTTCATCATGGTCGACGCGCTGAAGCGCGCCAGCGCGAAGCGGATCACCGTGGTCATGCCGTTCTACGGCTACGCCCGTCAGGACAAGAAGCACCGTGGTCGTGAGCCGATCTCGGCACGCCTGGTCGCGGACATCTTCAAGACCGCCGGAGCCGACCGGCTGATCACCGTCGACCTGCACGCCGACCAGATCCAGGGCTTCTTCGACGGCCCGGTCGACCACCTGTTCGCGCTGCCGATCCTGGCGTCCTACGTCAAGGAGAAGTACGGCGACCAGGACCTCGCCGTGGTGAGCCCCGATGCCGGCCGGATCAAGGTCGCCGAGCGCTGGTCGTCACGCCTCAACGGCGCGCCCCTGGCGTTCATCCACAAGACCCGCAGCAAGGACCGGCCCAACGAGACCATCGCCAACCGCGTCGTCGGCGACGTGCGCGGACGCATCTGCGTGCTGGTCGACGACATGATCGACACCGGCGGGACGATCGTCCACGCGGCCGAGGCACTCGCACGCGACGGCGCGGCCGGGGTCGTGATCGCCGCCACCCACCCGATCCTCTCGGGAGACGCCGTCGACCGGCTCAAAAACAGCGCGGTCACCGAGATCGTCGTCACCGACACCCTGCCGATCTCGGAGGAGAAGCGCTTCGACAAGCTCACCTGCCTGTCGATCGCGCCCCTGCTCTCGCAGGCCATCAAAGAGGTCTTCGAGGACGGCTCGGTCACCAAGATGTTCGACGGGCAGGCCTGACGCGGGTAGGCGGTGGGTAGGGACCGTTCCGCGACCCGGAAAGCGATCCTCAGTCACCGCCGTACCGGCCTGACGCGGGTAGGCGGTGGGTAGGGACCGTTCCGCGACCCGGAAAGCGATCCTCAGTCACCGCCGTACGGGCCGCACCCGGGGGTCAGCCCCGACGCACCGCGAGGGCGACGTCGTAGTCGTCCACCGTGTCGCGCCAACCGCGTGCGAGCACCGTGTTGGACGCCCCCTGGGCCGCCGACTCGAGGTCGGCGCGGAAGGCCTCGAGCCGCGGGAGCGCCATCGGGAAGTGCGGAGCGGCGTCGGCGACATCGCCGGCGAAAGCCTGCCCGCGGCCCGCGATCCGCGGCGCGTCGTCGAGGTATCGACCGAGGTACGGCGCGACCAGGTCCTCCTGTCCCGCCGTCCAGAAGCCGGCGACGATCGCCCCGAAGTCGCGGTTGGAGACCTGGGGGTCGAGGAGCCGCTGCCACGCCTCCTCCTTGGCCGCCGCCTGGGGGCGGGTGGCTCTGGCGGCCAGCGCCGACTCGTGACCGCTCGACGAGCGGTCCGCGGACTCCTCGCGCTCGATCGCGCCGTCGCCCTCGGCGCCGAGCTCGATCAGCCGGCGTACGACGAGCCAGCGGGTGTCGCGGTCGACCTCGAGGTCTGGACGTGCCCGGCCCGTGTCGAGCCAGCCGCGCAGCAGCTCGACGTCCTCCGAGAGCATCGCCAGACGCCGCATGCTGGCCAGCCCGCGGCCCGGGTCGCCGGCCCGGAGCGCCTCGGCGCAGACTCCGGCGACCGCCCGCTCCGCCGCAGGGAGATCCTCCGGTGAGGTCCACTGCGGCAGCACCACTCGGGTCAGGCGCCGGAGCACGCCGTCGAAGACGACCGGGTCATTCTCGTGCCCGAGGTGCTTCTCGACCAGCGACATCAGGTCCGAGACGGGCATGCCGGAGCGGCGTACGCGCGTGATCGCGTTGGTCCAGCTCACCGCGCGCAGCAGGGGGTCCGGCAGTGCGGACAGATGGTCGACCACCGCGTGCCAGGACAGGTCGTCGAGGAGGATGGCGGCGTAGGCCTCGTCGCCGGCGTTCGGGAGCACCGGGGCCCCGGCCAGTCCGCTGAGCGCGACCGGCTCGCCGGCGACGTCGACGAGCCGCGTCTCTCGGATCCGGTCGCCGGCGAGGGCCGCCACGGAGAAGCGGTGGGGTCGCGAGCCTTCGCGCTCCAGGACCGGGACGTCGCCGTCGCGCCGCACGCGCACCGTGTCGAAGCCGGTGCTGCGGAGGTAGGCCTCCGCCCAGGCGCGGACGTCGCGCTCGGTGACCGAGTCGAGGGCTTCCACATAGTCGGCCAGGTCCGCGTTGCCGAACCGGTGTCGGGTCAGGTAGACGTTCGTGCCGGCCACGAAGGTGTCCCAGCCCAGCCAGGCGACCAGCTGGCGGAGCACTGAGGCGCCCTTGGCGTAGGTGATCATGTCGAAGTTGGTGAACGCCGTGTCGACGTCGACCAGCACAGCCGCGTCCTCGGCGATCCGATGGGTGGAGCGTCGCGCGTCGGCGTTGTAGCCGGTGGGCTTGCGGTTCAACGAGAAGTCCGGCCACGAGCCGAGGACCCCCGCCTCGTGGGCGACGTGGAAGCCCATGAAGTCGGCGAACGACTCGTTGAGCCAGGTGTCCTGCCACCACTTCATCGTCACCAGGTCGCCGAACCACATGTGGGCCATCTCGTGGGCTATCACCGTCGCCAGGTCGACCTGCTCACCGGCGTCCGGCTCGTGGCGCGGGAGGTACTCGTCACGGAAGGTCACGCACCCCGGAGTCTCGAGGGCGCCCCAGTTGTGGCCGGGCTGCAGCACCTGGTCGTAGGAGTCGAACGGGTAGGGCTCGTCGAAGGCGTCGGTGTAGAAGTCGAAACACGCCTCGGTGACCCGCCGCATCTCCTCGAAGTCGCGGTCCAGGTCGTCGCTGCGCGACCGGCGGACGTGCCAGCCGAACGGCAGGCCGGCGTGCTCCCACGTACGCGAGTGCCACGGACCCGCGCACACCACGAACATGGACGTCGCGATCGGCGGGGTCGTGGCGAACGTCCGGAGCTCACCGTCCCGGTCGGTCTCCCGGCCGTTCGCGAGGACGGTCCACTCCTCGGGCGCCGCGACGGTGAGCGAGAACGTGGCCTTGAGGTCGGGCTGGTCGAAGCACGCGTACACCTTCTGGGCGATGTCCATGCCCGCCAGCGCCGAGACGTAGGTCTCGTCGTCGGCCGGGTCGGTGAACGTGTGCATGCCGTCACCGTCGTTGACATAGGGGAGTCGGGCCTCGACGACGACCTCGTTGTGCGGCTCGAGGTCGTGCAGGGCGATCCGGTGCCCGTCGTACGCCGGTGACGTGACGGCTGTGCCGTTGACGCTCACGCGAAGCTGCTCGGCGTCGGTCAGCTCCAGGAAGGTCGTGGCCCCGAGGTCGGCGATCGAGAACGCGACCGTCGTCCGGCAGCCGAACGACGCTCGTGAGGTCAGGTCGAGGTCGACGCGGTAGCTGACCTCGGAGATCTGCTGCGCGCGGGCGCGAGCCTCGTCGTAGGTGAGGGACACGACCCCGACCCTAGGGGAGCAACCGAGCCCCGGACCATTGCGGATTGGGAGACTCCGGCGAGAGTTGTCTAGACTCGGACGATTGCCTCGGCGAGGGAGCCGGACCAGCACCCGAGGGTGCCTGGCACGGTGTCCGTGATCGACAGGGTGGCTCGACTTCACGCCGCGCTGACCAGGTCGCGCGGCGTTCCTCGTTCCGGGGCCACACCACAGACCTGCAGCACCTGTACCGACCTCTACGAGGAGAAGACCGGCATGGCCGAGAAGATCACCGCCGAGAAGCGCACCGAGTTCGGCAAGGGCGCGGCCCGCCGCATCCGGCGCGAGCACAAGATCCCCGCCGTCGTCTACGGACACGGCAACGACCCGATCCACCTGTCCCTGCCGGGACACGAGACCATGATGGCGCTCAAGCACGGCGGCGCGAACGCCCTGCTCGAGCTCGACATCGACGGCCAGGCACAGCTGGCCCTGGCTCGCGAGGTGCAGGTCGACCCGCTCCGGCGCGTCCTGGAGCACATCGACTTCGTCGCCGTCCGCCGCGGTGAGAAGGTCACCGTCGACGTGCCGGTGCACGTCACCGGCGACGCCGTCTCCGAGACGCTGGTGGTGACCGAGAACGCCACCGTGCAGGTGGAGGCCGAGGCGACCAACATCCCGGAGCGCATCGAGATCTCCGTGCAGGGCGCGCAGGTCGGCACCCAGATCCACGCCTCCGACCTCGTCCTGCCCGAGGGCACCACGCTGCTGGTCGACCCCGACACCCTGATCGTCAACGTCACCGCGCAGCAGACGGCCGAGCAGCTCGAGTCCGAGCTGGCCGACGCCGAGGCCGACGCGGGCATCGTCCACGAGGAGAGTGACGAGGCCGCCGAGACCGAAGCCGCCGAGGGCGATGCCGGTGACGACGCCGACGGCGAGAGCACGCCCGAAGGCGACTCCGCGGAGTGAGGCTCCCGCACCGTCCGGGCTGGCTGCGTCGCAGACCTGCCCGGGCGCGTGCGTCCTCCGACCGAGCAGAGGCAGGTGACATGGCGACCGAGCCCGGTGAGGTGTGGCTCGTGGTCGGCCTGGGCAACCCCGGGCCGACGTACGCCGGTCACCGGCACAACGTCGGCTACCTCGTGGCCTCCGAGCTGGCCGAGCGGATGGGCTCGCCCTTCCGGGCTCACAAGTCCGGTCGGGCCGAGGTCGTCGAGGGCCGGCTCACGCCGCCGGGTACGCCGGGGCCCCGGGTGGTCCTGGTCCGGCCGCGCACGTTCATGAACGAGACCGGCGGCCCGGTCAAGCAGCTGGCCGCCTTCTACAAGGTGGGGCCCGACCACATCGTGGCCGTCCACGACGAGCTCGACCTTCCGTTCGACACCATGCGGGTCAAGCTCGGCGGCGGTGACAACGGCCACAACGGCCTCCGGTCGCTCCGGGGGGCCCTCGGCACCGGCGACTTCTACCGGGTGCGCCTCGGCATCGGCCGACCCCGCGGTCGGCAGGACGTCTCGGACTTCGTGCTGTCCGACTACTCCCCGACCGAGCGGAAGGCGCTCCCGCTCCAGGTCAGTGGGGCCGCGGACGCCGTGGAGTCGCTGCTCTCCGAGGGCCTCGAACGCACTCAGGGCCGCTTCAACTCCTGAGCTCCCACGCTGGTCCCACGCTGGTCCGAGCGTGACCCCTGGCCCGTTGGCACCAGGCCACATCACCTAAATGCGCTAGTTCGTCCACAGTGACGGCCATTCTTCTTTCATTCTGCTGCGCGGTGGCCCTAAGGTGGCTAGCAGCGTTCGAAGGCTCACCACTCCGGGGGGAGTTCAGGGCCTTCCGACGCTGACATTGCCGGGGGGGCAGTGTCTGGGGGTGCTGCCGACTGCGTCGGCGCAGGGGGGTTTTGTCATGACGGCGGGGGGGTATGTCCGCGAGCACGTGCGTGCGCCGATCACGGTCGACGCACCAGGCGCGCGGGCTTCAGGCACCGGTGTGGTCGAGGCTCGTAAGACGGGCCAGCTGATCCTTTCGGAGCCGGTGATGTCGCTGGTGCCGCAGCTCGAGACCGGGCTGGGCGACGGCGACACTGCGTTCACGTCGCCTGCGCCGGTCGTCGACGCGGCCCCGGCTGCGGCGTCGCGCAGCGGCCGCCACAGCGAGCTCATCGCCCTGGCCACCGGTGACGCGCTTGCCGTCACGAGTGCGGTGTGGGCCCTGCACCCGCGGATGCACGTCTGGGTTCCCATCGTCACGATGGCCGCGATCGTCTGGGGGCTGCGAGGCCTCTACTCCAGCCGGATGCACATGTCGGTGCTGGACGACGTCCCGTCACTGGTGCTCGGCGGCGCCGTCGGGTTCCTGGCGGCCACGCTCGTCGTGGGCACCAGCTACCGGGTGATGGGCCTGGTCGCGAGCCTGCTGGTCGTGCTGCTGGTCCTGACCGTGCGCGCCATGGTCTACCCCGGCATTCGTCGTCAGCGCTGCAAGGGCACGCTGCCGCGTGCCGCGGTCATCATCGGCACCGGCGTCGGCGCCGTTCACCTCGCCGAGCGCATCCGGCAGCGTCCCGAGACGGGTCTGCGGGTGCGTGGGGTGCTGGGAGCCGACCCCTCGACGTCGGACAGCTCCGCGTGGTCCGGCGACATCCGCCAGCTGCCGAGCATGCTGGCCGACGGCAGCGTCGACACCGTGATCGTCGGCGACGTGTCTCCCGAGATCGAGGACGACGTCCTCGACTCCCTTCGCAGCTGCCCGGCGCGCGTCGCGGACGTCTACGTCCTGCCCCGACTGGGCGACATCTCGGCCAAGGCCGACGACCAGGTGTGGGGCGTCCCGCTGATCAAGGTCCAGCGCGGCCACGTCCGCACCTCCTACGTCGTCAAGCGCGTCTTCGACGTCGCGTTCGCCTCGGTGGCCCTGGTGCTGGTCAGCCCGATCCTGCTGGTCGCGGCACTCGCCATCCGGCTCGACCTCGGGCCCGGCATCCTGTTCCGCCAGGAGCGCATCGGCCGCGGCGGTCAGCCGTTCGAGCTGTTCAAGCTGCGCTCGATGAAGAACCTCGCGCCCGACGCGCCGCCGGAGTGGGCCGCGAGCACCGACCGGATGGGCCGGGTGGGCGCCTTCATCCGCCGCTACTCGATCGACGAGCTCCCGCAGCTGGTCAACGTGCTCCGCGGCAACATGAGCCTCGTCGGGCCGCGTCCCGAGCGTCCTGAGTACGTCGAGCAGTTCGGCAGCCAGATCCGGTCCTACCCGCATCGACACCGCGCCATGGTGGGCCTGACCGGCCTGGCCGCGGTCGAGGGCCTGCGGGGCGACACCTCGATCGACGAGCGCGCGCACTTCGACAACTGGTACATCGACCACTGGTCGTTCTGGCTCGATCTGAAGATCCTGGTGCGCACGGGCAGCGCGCTGTTCAAGGGCACTGGCGCCTGATTCTGCGCCCGCCACGGCCGTCGAGAAGTTTTCATCGACATTTGTGGCTTGCTCTACGATGATGGTGCTATACCGCGCACTGCGCCGGGTTGCTTGCGACCCGGTCGTGGACGGTGCCGTCAGGGGGGTTGACGGTGTCGTGCGGTGATGAAGGGCCGACGGGGGTCGGTTCCTTCGGGGGGAAACATGAAAACGCACATGCACGTTCAGGGTGGGGTCTTCCCTGTTCTGCCAGGGGTATCGCGCTGGCGCTACCCATCAGACTCCGTCGTGGTGACGGTGCGCGAAGCGCCTGCGCCGCCGACGGCTGACTACGAGGACCGGCTGCACGCCATCCGGGCCGGCCTGGCCGGAGTGGCCGGGGCGCTCCACGTCCTCACCGACGAGCGGGCCGAGCTGCCCGACGCGTCGCGGGGGCGGATGGAGTCGCTCCTCGTCGCCGAGGTCGAGCGGCTGCAGCGGATGGCCGCGGCGCCCGCCGCCGAGCCGCCCTCGGGCGACACCGCGGAGCGGCTCGATCTCGACGCGATCATGGCCGATCTGGTGCTCGCGCGACGGCTGGCGGGGCAGGTCGTGCACTGGCAGCCCAGCGGCCACCACGTCGTTGCTCGCCGAGACGACCTGGTCGAGGTTCTCAACATCCTGCTGGTCAATGCCGCTCGGCACGCGACCGGCTCCTCGGTGACCATCAGTGCCGTCGAGGGCGGCGGTGGGGTGAGCATCTCGGTCTCCGACGACGGTCCGGGGGTCTCCCCCTCGATGCGTCACGCGATCTTCGAGCGCGGCAGCCGCCACCGGGACTCTCCCGGTCAGGGCCTGGGCCTGGCCATCGCCCGCGAGCTGATGCACGACCTCGGTGGACGCCTGTCCCTCGCCGACAGGTCCGAGGGCGGCGCCCGCTTCGACCTGCTGGTCCCGAGCCTGGTCATGGACGGAGCGGCATGAAGACGAGCCCCTGGCGGGTCACCGTCGTCGACGACCATTCGCTGTTCGCCGAGGCTGTGGTGCTCGCCCTGCGCGGGCCCAGCCTCCACGCGCAGTGTGTGGTGCCGGACGGCGAGACCACGTTCGCCCAGCTTGCCCGCGCCATCGTCTCGAGCAACCCCGATCTGGTGCTGCTCGACCTCGACCTCGGGGTGGTCGGTGACGTCATGAAGCTGGTGACCGTCCTGGCCGGCAGTGGCATCTCCATCGTCGTGGTCACCGGCTCGACGGACCGGGTCCGACACGGGGAGGCGCTCTCGAGTGGGGCGCGCTCGGTGATCGCCAAGACGTCCCCGTTCGCCGAGATCGTCGACACGGCCGGTCGCATCCGCAACGGCCTGCCGGCGATGCCGCGAGGTGAGCGCGACGAGCTGCTCGCGTCGTATCGCGCGGTGGCCGAGTCCCAGCGTGAGCTGCGTCAGAGGTTCCACCTGATGACGCGTCGCGAGGCGGAGGTGCTCGGTCGGCTGATGGCCGGCGAGCAGGTCACCGAGATCGCGCGTGCCAGGTTCGTCTCTGAGTCGACCGTGCGCACCCAGGTGAAGTCGATCCTGGCGAAGCTGCAGGTGAGCTCACAGCTGACGGCGGTGGGCCTGGCCCACAAGCTGGGATGGCAGCCCCCGCGTGCGGACTCCGACGAGACGACCGGGCCGATCCGTCGCCCCACGCGCCCTCGACGCCCCGTGGGGTCAGGGCTGGCCGCCGCCGGCTGAAGAGCGGTCAGCGCGCCCGAGCAGCCGTACGACTACCCTCGTGCGGTGTCCTCAGACCTGACTGCGACCCCGTCCGACCTCGATGACCACGCTCTCGCCGCGTGGCTGGCGACCACGGCGGGGGAGCGTCTGCTCGAGGTGCGCGCCGAGGGGCTGACCGGCCGCGACCTGAAGGACGCCGGCGACCGGGCGGCACAGGACGTGCTGGCCCGCCTGCTCGCCGAGCACCGACCCGGAGACGCGGTCCTGTCGGAGGAGGCGGTCGACGACAAGGCGCGCCTGTCGGCGTCCAGGGTCTGGATCATCGACCCGCTCGACGGCACCCGTGAGTTCTCCGAGCCACCGCGTGAGGACTGGGCCGTGCACGTCGCGCTCTGGCAGGACGGTGAGCTCACCGCCGGCGCCGTGGCGCAGCCGGCGCTGGGCACGACGTTCCACACCGGCGAGCCGCCCGTCGTTCCGGCGCGCACCAGCGCGCGGCCCCGGATCGCCGTCTCGCGCACCCGGCCACCGGCGTTCGTCGAGGCCCTCGCCGAGGAGATCGACGCCGAGCTCGTGCCGATGGGGTCGGCGGGGGTCAAGGTGATCTCGGTCGTGCGCGACCTCACCGATGCCTACGTCCACGCCGGTGGGCAGTACGAGTGGGACAACGCGGCCCCGGTCGCTGTCGCCCGTGCCGCGGGTCTGTTCTGCTCACGGGTCGACGGCTCTCAGCTGCGCTACAACCAGGACGACGTGTCCCTGCCCGACCTCATCGTGTGCCGGCCCGAGCTCTCCGAGCAGATCCTGGACTTCGTACGCCGGCACGGCACCGACTGACCCAGCCACGCCTGACCCAGCCCGCCTGGCGCGGAGATTCGCCCAACTGGGAGCTGTTGTTCTCGCGGCGTTCATCGGGGTCGGCCGCGCCGTTGGCCTGACCCCGAGACCTTGCTCCCGTGACGGCCCACGGCAGCGAGGACCTCCTGCCGATCCCCCGTAGGGTCTCGCGGAAGCCCACCGGCGGCGATGCCGTCTTCGTCCACGGGTTTCGCATGGTCGGTGCCTCGGTGCTCGTCATCACCGGTGGCATCGCCGTCTTCCTGGCCCTGCAGTCGGTGCCCACCCTCAGGCACTACGGCGTCGGCTTCTTCGACGTCCACCAGGGCTGGAACTTCGACACCGACCGGGTCAGCGTCGCCTCCCTCCTGGCCGGCACCGTCGAGGTCGCCCTGATCGCGATCACCCTCGCCTTCCCCCTGGCGCTGGCGACCGCGCTCTACATCAGCGAGTACGCACCCCCCCGGCTGCAGGCCACGCTGATCTCCGCCATCGACCTGATGGCGGCGGTGCCCTCGATCGTCTACGGGCTCTGGGGTCGTGACCTCATCCAGCCGCACGCCGGCACGGTGGCCATGTTCGTCGACCGCCATGTCGGGCCCCTCGCCGTGAGCGGTGCCCCCCGCACCGCGTTGCTGCTGGTGCTCGTCGGCGGCGTCCTGGTCGGCGTCGTACTCCGCGGGGTGGTCGGTCTGCGGTCCCACGGAGCGCGGCTCCCGCTCTACGCCGCCGCGGTCGCCGCCGTCGTGCTGCTGCCGGTCTGCCTCACCGTCGACGCCGACCCCAACGCCGCCAACCTCGCCCCCCAGGCGTCGTCCTTCCAGAAGAGCGCCTTCATCGCCGGGATCGCGGTCTCGATGATGGTGCTCCCGATGGCCTGCGCCATCATGCGCCAGGTCTTCAGCCAGACACCCCCCGGTGAGAAGGAGGCCGCGCTGGCCCTCGGCTCCACGAAGTGGGGCATGATCCGCGCGGTCGTCCTGCCGTTCGGCAAGGGCGGCATCATCGGCGGCACGATGCTGGCCCTGGGCCGTGCGCTCGGGGAGACCATCGCGGTCCTGCTGATCATCAACCAGGTCTTCATCATCAAGCCCAACGTCCTCGAGACAGGTACGGCGACGGTCTCCTCCACCATCGCGGCACAGTTCGGCGAGGCCACCGGCATCCAGCTCAAGGCGCTGCTGACCGCGGGCTTCGTGCTCTTCGTCATCACGCTCGTGGTCAACACGCTCGCGGCGATCGTGGTCAGCCGGAGCCGCTCCGGGGACGCGACGTCATGACCCTCGCTCTGGACCGGCGCAGCGCCCCCACTGCCGAGGCACCGACCACCCACGTCCCCGACCGGGACCTCCACGCAGCGGCACCGGTGCCGCGCACCTCGCTCGGCGTGCTGCCCCTGGAGTACCGCTTCCTGTCGTGGGGAGCGCGCTTCGCCGCCCTGGGCCTGGCCTGGGTGATCGTCGAGAGGCTGCTGCCGATCCAGGGGCTGGGCTGGCTCGTCGTCGTGGCCGCGCTGTGCAACCTGATGCTGCTCGCCGTCGGCACGCTCGTGATCGACAGCCCGATCGCCATGGCGGACCGGGTCGCCCAGTGGCTCTTCTCGACGGGCGCGATGGTCGTCTTCCTCGCGCTCGGGTCCACCCTCACGTTCGTCTTCAAGCGCGGCTGGCCTGCCCTGCACCACTGGAACTTCTTCACCCAGACGATGCACACGACCCTGCCCGACGCCCCCTACAACCAGGGCGGGGTGCTGAACTCCGTCGTCGGCACGCTGATCGAGCTCGGGATCGCCGTGGCGATCACGCTGCCGCTGGGCGTGGGCACGGCCGTCTACCTCAACGAGGTCGGAGGCAGGTTCGCCCGGATGATCCGCACCGTGGTGGAGGCGATGACGGCCCTGCCGTCGATCGTCGCGGGCCTGTTCATCTACTCGTTCTGGATCCTCGCGCTGCACCAGCCCCGCTCCGGTCTGGCCGGCGCCTTGGCG
The DNA here is from genome assembly GCA_036271155.1 of Nocardioides sp. GTDB lineage: Bacteria > Actinomycetota > Actinomycetes > Propionibacteriales > Nocardioidaceae > Nocardioides. The sequence goes on from DATBBE010000017.1 coordinate 13,366, forward strand.
ATCGGCGTGATGATGCTGCCGATCGTGGCCCGTGCCTCCGACGTCGTCCTGCGCGTCGTGCCGGGAAACCTCCGCGAGGCGTCGTTGGCGCTGGGCGCCAGCAGGTGGCGCACCATCTGGCACGTCGTGCTGCCGACGGCGCGGCCCGGCCTCGCTACCGCCCTGATCCTGGCCGTCGCCCGTGGCGTCGGGGAGACGTCCCCGGTGCTCATCGCGTCCGGCTACGCGACGTTCCTGGTCACCAACCCGACCCATGGCGTGATGAGCTCGCTGCCGCTCTCGGTCTACAACAGCGTGATCGCTCCCGAGCCCCAGGCGGTGGTGCGCGGCTACGCCACGGCCGCGGTGCTGCTGATCCTCGTCCTGACCCTCTTCGTGATCGCCCGGCTGCTGGCCCGACCCCCCTCGGCCAAGCCCTCGCTGCGACGCCGGATCCGACGCTCGCTGACCCCCACCCGCCCGCTGACCGTCGAGCCCGGAGAGACCTCGTGAAGGCCCGTCTGCTGAGTCCTGTCGCGATCCTGGCCAGCGCCCTCGCCCTGGGCGTCGTGGTCCTGTCCGCCGTCGCCCCCGCGAGCGCCCGCACCGAGTACGCCGAGATCGAGGGCTCCGGCTCGACCTGGGCCTACGGGATCATCGCGCCCTGGATCGCGCAGGTCCAGGCGGCGTACGGCATGCAGATCACGTTCAACCAGTCCGGCTCGTCCCAGGGCCGCAAGGACTTCGCCAACGGCGTCACCGACTTCGGTGACTCCGACATCCCCTACCAGGGCGTGGACCCGACGACCGGCCAGACCGACGCCAGCCCCCGGCCCTATGCCTACGCGCCGGTGGTCGCCGGCGGCACCGCGTTCACCTACCACCTGACGGTCGCCGGCCACCTGGTCACCAACCTGCGGCTGTCGGGGGAGACGATCAGCAAGATCTTCACCAACAAGATCACCAACTGGGACGACTCCGAGATCACCAAGGAGAACGGCGGGCACGCGCTGCCGTCGGAGACCATCAAGCCCGTCGTGCGCTCGGACGGCTCAGGCGCGACCGCGCAGTTCACGCTCTGGATGGACAAGCAGTACCCGTCCCTGTGGCGCCCGTTCAACGGCGGCAAGGCCGGGCTGACCTCGATCTATCCCCGACAGGGCAACCAGATCGCGGTGGCTCAGGACGCGGGCGTCATGAACACCATCAAGGGCGCCGGTGGCGAGGGCGAGATCGGCTACACGGAGTACTCCTACCCGCTGCAGGCCCACTACCCGGTCGTGTACGTCGAGAACCGGGACGGCTACTACGTCCAGCCCACGCAGTACAACGTCGCGGTCGCCCTCACCCAGGCCAGCATCGTCGGCTGCAACAAGGGCGGCACCTGCAACCCGAGCGGCGTGCCTGCCAACAGCTACCTGACCCAGGACCTC
>DATBBE010000018.1:0-9742 GCA_036271155.1 Nocardioides sp.
CCGGTCCGGGTGCAGACCGACGACGGCGCCGACACCGGCACCGGCAGGCTCGAGGGTCTGCCCGACAGCGACCACATCGACAACGCCAACATGTACACCCCGCCCGACGGCCACCGTCCGACGATGCAGATGTACCTTCAGCACGAGCCCTTCACGTCGTACCCCCACGAGGGCCCGTGGTCGCCGACGAACGCCGGCGACATCGCCGACACCGTCTACCACGAATACACCCACGGCCTGTCGGGTCGTCTGGTCGTCGACGTCCGCGGCCGGGAGGCCCTGGACCCCATCCAGGGCGACGCCATGGGGGAGGCCTGGAGCGACTGGTACGCCATGGACTACCTGGTGGCCCAGCACCTGCAGCGCGACCGCACCGGGGTGGCCGACGTCCGCATCGGCGTCTACGAGGGACATGGTGTCGACCTCGACCGCACCGAGCCGATTGACTGCAAGGTCGGCCAGAAGGCGAAGCTGTGCACGGGTGGGAAGACCGGCCACCGGGGCGGGTACACCTACGCCGACTTCGGCCACGTCATCGGTGAGCCCGAGGTGCACGCCGACGGTGAGATCTGGGCCCAGACCCTGTGGGACCTGCGCGACCGTCTGGGCTCCCGCACGGCCGAGTCGCTGGTGACGCGGGGCATGGAGCTGGCGCCCGGCAACCCGTCGTTCCTGGACATGCGCAACGCGATCCTGGTCGCCGACAACGCCGTCTCCCACGGTCGGCACCTCACCGCGATCTGGCAGGTCTTCGCCCATCGCGGCATGGGCTTCGACGCGAGCTCCGACGGTGGGCGTGACGAGCGGCCGACGGCGGGCTTCGACCTGCCTCCCCGGGCCTGACCAGAGAACCTGGGGGGACAGCCCCGTCCCCCCAGGTTCTGTGGTGCTCTCATCGCCGGATCCGGGCCTCCCACGGCGCTCGTCTCGCTACCGTGACTGCGGCGCCGGCGCGGACGTCAAGGCTCGCTGGGGGTGTGGCCCGTTGCTGCCACATCTTGTCGGCCCGACCCCCCTGTCTCGAGGCCTTTCCGACCGTCGCGTCTGGCTAGCGTTGCCTCGGCGCTCGGACCCTCCGCGCGTCGCGGTGCACCAAGGAGCGCGATGTACGAAGAGAACGACCCGAGCCAGCCCCGATCGCACGAGGAGCCCGGCACCACCCGGCGGACGTTGGTGCGGGTGGCTGCGAACGCCGCGTGGTCGGTCCCGCTCGTGTCCGTGGCGACCAACGCCCCCGCGCAGGCGGCCACCTCGACCGCGACCCACCTCGCGCTCCGTTGCGACTCGGCCACGTTCTTCATGTGGACCCTCGCCTCGGTCACGTATCTCACCCCGTTCATCACGGTGACCAACCCGACCAAGCAGAACACGGACTCCGTCTCGGTCATCCTGGAGTTCGCCACCACCGACTTCGTCGGTGACAACACCTCCCTCCACCCGCCGACGCCCAGCTACGGCAACGTGTCGGCCCTGTCGCCGGACGGGAACTGGACGATCTCGACGGACAAAACCAGCAAGAGAGACACCGTCGTCTCCGTGCGCCTGAGGCGGGCCTCGGGCCTGGCTGCGGGCGAGTCGTCGACCGTGGGCGGCGACCCCGTCACCTCGATCCCCTTCGGGATCGGGTTCGCGAACGTCCCCACGGTCTCCACCGTGCCGATCCAGCTCACCGCCACCGGAGGCTTCGACGTCGTCCCCTGGAACATGGTGAAGGTCGACCCGCCGTCCTGACGAGACGATCGACTCGGTCGCGCCGCGAGCGGGACGACAAGCGTGGCTGTGGGTGCAGCCCAACGGGCACAGATCTTGTCTGCCTCGCCTATCTCGATCAGCCCCTGGCCGGCCGTCGCTGGTCGCTACCGTGACCCCGGCGCTCGGACCGTCCGCGCGTCGCGGTGTGCGAAGGAGCGCGATGTACGGCGAGATCGACCCGAACCGGCCCCGCTGGTATGGCGAGCCCAGCGCCACTCGGCGTACCTGGATGCGTGCTGCTGCGAACGCCGCGTGGTCGGCTCCGCTCGTCTCGGTGGCTGCCGCCGCTCCGGCCCATGCGGCGACGTCGACGGCGAACGGGACCGGGCTCGCGTTCGTCTCGGCCACGTTCTACCTGTGGAGCCTCGGCTCCTCCACCTGTGTCGACCCGGTGATCACGGTGACCAACCCGACCTCGCGGGCCGCCTCGCCGATCTGGATCGACCTGCAGTTCGCGACCAGCGACTTCGTCGGTGCCAACACCTTCCTCGACCCACCCACACCGAGCTACGTCGACCTGCCGATCCCGTCCTCCGACGGGAGCTGGACCGTCGAGACGCTGGGACACAGTTCCGGCGACACGATCGTCACGGTCCGCCTGCGGCGAGCCAAGGGACTGGCCGCAGGTGAGACGTCCACGGTGGGCGGCGCCGTCAACAAGTACGTCCCGTTCGGGATCATCTTTGCGAACAACCCCACCGCCACCAGCGTGCCGGTCGTCCTCGGGACCAGTACCGCAGGCTTCCCGGTGACCCCGGGGACGTTGTCCCGCATCCCTCAGCCCACCTGAGCGGCCCCTGTCGGCAGCTCTGTGCGTGGGCTGGCGCCGAGCGGTGCTGTGCACGCCGACCTCGTGGCGTACCGCCGTCTGTTGGCCGGATCGGGTTCAATGTCCCTGCTGAACCCCACCGTGTGTCTCGGACGCGCCCCGAGGAGTACGCATGTCGATGCCGCCGTACGGCGTCAAGCCAGGTCGCCGCAGGGCCGGGCCGCATCGGTGCTCCTCGCTGCTCCATTCTCTCGGCTGGACCCTCCTGTCAGCGGTGGTTCCCGGGGCCGGGTTCCTGCACAGCCGCCGGCAGCGGCTGGGCGTCGCGGTGCTCCTCGCCGCCGTCGCGGGTGCGGTGTGGGCCGCGCTGGCGCTTCCGCACAGCCTCCGGTCGGGGCTGACCCTGGCCTTCGACCCGTCGCGGCTGACCCGCGACGCCGTCGTCACCGCGGTCTGCCTGGTGCTGTGGGTGGCGGTCGTCGTCGGCACCTTCGTCGTGCTCCGGCCGCGACCGGCCCGGGAGCCCTGGCACGTGGTGGGCGGCGGCGTCTTCGTCGGTGCTCTCTGCCTGGTCGTCATCGCCCCGGTCGGGCTGGTCGTGCGGGACGCGTTCGCGCAGGCACGCGTCGTGAACGCGGTCTTCACCCACAACCGGACGGCCACCCGGCCCACCCACGTCACGGCCGCGGACCCGTGGAACGGCAGGTCTCGGGTCAACGTGCTGCTGCTCGGCGGCGACTCGGGGCCCGAGCGCGAGGGCACCCGCACCGACACGATGATCCTGGCGTCGCTGGACACGCACACGGGACGCACGGTGACCTTCGGCCTGCCGCGCAACCTGGTCGGCGCGCCGTTCCCGCAGAACAGCCCGCTGCACGCGTTGTACCCCAACGGCTTCACCGGGCCCGGCGACCCCGGAAGCTGGATGCTCAACGCGATCTACCGCGAGGTCCCGATCCTGCACCCGCACGTCCTGGGCACGTCCTCCGACGAGGGCGCCGATGCCATCAAGCAGGCGGTGGAGGGAGCGACCGGACTCCACGTCGACTACTACGTCCTGGTCGACTTCACCGGCTTCCGGACGTTGGTCGACGCGATCGGAGGGATCACGGTGAACGTCAACGTCCCGGTGGCGATCAACGGCCAGACCGACGCCGGCATCCCGCCCACCGGCTACATCCAGCCTGGCGCGGACGAGCATCTCGACGGGTTCCATGCGCTGTGGTACGCGCGTGGCCGCTACGGCGCCGACGACTACCAGCGGATGGCCCGTCAGCGATGCGTCGTCAACGCCATCATCGACCAGGCCAACCCGGTCAACCTGCTCCGCCGCTACCAAGCCCTCGCCTCGGCCGGCAGCAAGGTGGTGAAGACCGACATCCCCAAGGAGCTCCTCCCGGCGTTCGTCCAGCTGGCGCTCCGGGCCAAGGACCATCGTGCGAAGTCGGTCCTGTTCCGCATCAGCGACCAGTTCAACCCCAACGACCCCGACTTCGACTACATGCACCAGGTGGTCCAGAAGGCGCTGCTCCCGCCGACGAAGCACGCTCACCACGCGCCCCCGACGTCCCAGGACGACACCGACGCCTGCGCCTACCACCCGGGGCAGTCCTACTGAGCCGAGCCTCCACCGAGTCGGCGCAAAGAGGCAGCCAGAACACGCCGAGTCGTTTCGTCTTGTGCCGACTCGGCGATCGCGTCGGAACCCGCGCCGCCGCGTGCTCACCCGGAGGGGTGAGGTCAGGGGGTGAGGGTCCTGGCAACGTAAGCGCTTACTCAACGTAAGCGGTTACTCACCAGGAGATGACGCGGAGCGTGAACGACAAGGCCACGATCTACGAGGTCGCTCAGCAGAGCGGCTTCTCGACGGCCACGGTCTCGCGAGTGATGCACGACGGCGTCGGCTTCAGCGAAGCGACCCGGACGAGCGTCCTCGAGGCGGCTGCGCGACTCGGCTGGGTCCCCAACCACTCGGCACGCAGCCTTGCCCGCCGGCGTACCGGCATCGTCGGACTGCTGTTCTCCGACTTCGCCGATGCCGATGCCGAGGATGCGTCGCAGAGCGAGTCGGCGCTGTACGTCGACCAGGTGATCCGCGGAGCCGAGCGCGCGGCCACCAGCGCCGGTGACGCCATCCTGATCGCGGCTACCCGAGGTCGAGACGGGCTCCAGCTCGCGCGCTCCCTCGTCGGCAAGGTCGACGGGCTCGTCGTGCTCGCCGGCAGCCTCGCGCGGCGCGAGCTGGAGGAGATCTCGCGACGCGTGCCCGTGGTGTTGATGGCGACCCACACGGCACCTCAGCACCTCGACTTCGTCGGCGCCGACAACCGCGGCGGGAGCCGCACGGTGACCGAGCACCTGCTCTCCGAGCACCGGCTCCGGGACCTCGCCTTCGTCGCCGGACCCGCCCGGTCGCCGGACTCCAAGGAGCGGTTCGTCGGCTTCACCCGGGCGATGGCGGCCGCCGGACTCCCCACTGCGACCAAGCCCGAGGTGTACGGCGGCTTCACCGAGACCGGTGGTGCCCGCGCCGTCGAGGAGCTGCTCGCAGCACGGCGTACGCCGCCCCGCGCGATCGTCTTCGGCAACGACGAGATGGCGATCGGCGGGCTCGGCGTGCTTCGCAGGCACAAGCTCCGGGTGCCGGGCGACGTCGCCGTCACCGGCTTCGACGACATCGCGGCCGGCCGCCACACCAGACCCGCGTTGACGACCGTCCGTCAGCCCATGCGGGACATCGGGGAGACCGCGGTTCGCACCCTCGTCCAGCGGCTGGCCGACCGCGCGGCACCCCGCCACACAGCAGTACTCCCGACCGAGCTCGTCCTGCGAGCCAGCTGCGGGTGCTCGGCCAGAGGAGGAAGACCATGACCGACTCGTCCCCGGAGACCGCCCGCACCGACTGGGAGCGGCGCATCTACCGACGCCTCACCGAGACGACCGAGGCCGACCCGGCCTCCGAGCTCTCGGCGCCGAGCGGTCTCCTGGCGAGGCCAGGCAACGGGTTCGTGCGGCTGGAGTGGCAGCCCGTGCGCAGTGCCGCGGGCTACGTGCTCGAGCGCGGGCGGGCAGACGGTCGGACGGAGCCGGCCATCGTGTCCCACGGCGGGAGCGACGTGCCGGCCGTGGTCGACACGGCGTTCGCCGACACCGGCGTCGAGGACGGCGTTACCTATCGCTACCGCGTCGGCGCCGTGCTCGGCAACGAGCACCCGGTCTGGCACTGGAGCGACCCGGTCGAGGGCTCGACGAGCGGTACGTCGGGCGGCGAGGTCGCGGTGACCGTCGACGCCTCGGGTGCCGCCGGTGAGCTGGACCGCGTCTGGTGGCTCGTCGGCTCCGAGCGGCTGACCCAGCTGCGCTTCGGCGACCTCGGCAACGGTCACCCGGTGGGGACGGAGTTCACCGAGGCGCTGCGCCTGGCACACGACGACCTCGGCGTCGTGGCCGTGCGGGCCCACGCGATCCTCCACGACGACAACCGTGTGGTGACCCGGGCCGGTGACGGCAGCCTGGCCTTCGACTTCACGATCGTCGACGACCTCTACGACCAGATCCTGGCGCTCGGCATCCGGCCTGTGGTCGAGCTCGGGTTCATGCCGGCCGCGATCGCCGCCGACCCCACGCAGACCGTGTTCGAGTACGGCGGCATCATCTCCCCGCCCGCCGACTGGCACGAGTGGCACGAGACCGTCTCGGCCCTGGCGACCCACCTGGTCGGGCGGTACGGCGTCGACGAGGTCGCCCGGTGGGGCTTCGAGGTCTGGAACGAGCCGAACCTGGAGGTCTTCTGGACCGGCACCCAGGACGACTACCTCCGGCTGTACGACGAGGCCGCCCGGGCGGTCAAGGACGTCGACCCGCGGCTGACCGTCGGAGGGCCCTCGACGGCAGCGTCGGAATGGGTCGAGGCGCTGGCGGCGTACTGCGAGAAGCACGGACTCCCGCTCGACCTCGCGACCACCCACACCTACGGCAACCTGCCGCTCGACTTCCGAGGCGTGCTGGCGGACCACGGCTTCTCCGATGCGGACATCCTCTGGACCGAGTGGGGAGTCGGGTCCACGCACTTCGGCCCGATCCACGACGGCGTCTCCGGCGCGCCGTTCGTCCTCAGCGGCATGCGCAGCGCCCAGCACCGGATGTCTGCCTTGGCCTACTGGGTCGTCAGCGACCACTTCGAGGAGCTCGGCCGGCCGCCCCGGCTCTTCCACGACGGCTTCGGCCTCCTGACTCTCGGCAACCTGCGCAAGCCGCGCTACTGGGCGCTGCACCTGGCCGCGCACCTGGGCGACCGGGTGGTGCCCAGCGAGGTCGACGGGGACGGCGCTGACGTGCTCGTCCGGGCCTGGGCCGCGCGCCACGACGACGGCCCGGACCAGGGCACCGTCGACGTGCTCGTCTGGAACGGCACGGTGAACGCCGACCTGCTCCACGGAGACCCGCGGCTCACCCGCGACGTCACGGTGCGGATCGGCGGCCTGACCGGCACGTCGTACGCCGTCGAGCTCGCGCGCATCGACGAGCAGCACTCCAACATCCGCTCCGTCGCGAGCGACGCCGACTGGCCGGACGAGGCCGAGTGGGCCCGTCTGCGCGAGGCCGACCACCTGCACACCGAACGGATCGACGACATTTCCCCCGATTCGGGGTACGGCACGGTCACGGTGACGTTGCCACAGCCCGGAGTCGTGCGAGTCCGACTGGTCGACGGCGACGCCGTCGGCGACAACTGAGAAGAGAGAATCCGCATGAAGCACGTCTCGAGGACGAGGTCGACCGCGTTCGCGTCGGTCCTCCTGCTCGCCTCGGCGCTGGCCTTCGGGGCCTGCGCGGGCAGCGACAACAAGACAGAGGCCGCCGGCGGCGGGACCCTCACCATCCAGGGCGACGCCGGCAACCCACAGCTGGTCGAGAACTTCAACCCGCTCGTGCTGGCGACCGAGCTGCACGGAGCGCAGCTGATGTACGAGCCGCTGGAGATCCGCAGCCCCATCGACGGGTCCTTCACGCCGTTCCTCGCCACCGGCCACACGTTCCCCAACCCGAAGACGGTCGTCTTCACGATCCGCCAGAACGTCACCTGGAGCGACGGAAAACCGTTCACCGCCCAGGACGTCGTGTTCACCTACGACCTCCTGAAGAAGTTCCCCGCGCTCGACTCGAGCGGCATCTGGTCGCAGATCTCCGGAGCGAAGGCCTCGGGGAACAAGGTCACGGTCACCTTCAAGAAGCCCAACGTGCCGTTCGTCGGCGTCCTGGCCAGCCAGGTCATCGTCCCCCAGCACATCTGGTCCACGATCAAGGACCCGACCAAGTTCACCAACACCACCCCCGTCGGCACGGGGCCGTTCACGCTGGACAAGTTCGCGCCGACGCAGTACTCGCTGAAGAAGAACACGTCGTACTGGCAGGCCGACAAGATCGCGCCGGACGAGGTCGTCATGCCGGCCCAGTCCACCAACCAGTCCACCAACCAGCTCGACGTGACCAGCGGCAAGTTCGACTGGTCCTACAACTACCTGCCGGACGTCGACAAGACCTACGTCAGCCGCGACAAGGCGCACAACACCTACTGGTTCCCGCCGGGCGGCACGATCGGGCTGTTCCTGAACCTGACCAAGGCGCCGTACCAGAACGTCGACTTCCGCAAGGGCATCAGCGCAGCACTCGACCGCGACACCATCGCGCAGAAGGCGGTCAACGGCTACGAGAAGGGCGCGTCGCAGTCCGGGCTGATCCTGCCCAACCTGCAGAAGTGGCTCGACCCGTCCATCCCGAACTCCGGCAACATCACCCAGGACACCTCGGGTGCGGTCGCCGACTTCAAGAAGGCCGGGTACACCCAGCAGGGCGGCAAGCTCCTCGACTCCTCGGGCCAGCAGGTCTCGATGACGATCATGGCGCCGTCCAACTACAGCGACTGGATCGCGGCCGCCAAGGAGGTCGTCAACGAGCTCGGGGCCATCGGCATCAAGGTCACCCTCGACACCCCGACCGCCGCGCAGTACACCAGCGCCACCCAGAGTGGGAACTTCGACGCCGCGTTCGGCGGGTACGGCGGCACCGGCGACCCGTACACCGACTTCAACAACACCCTGAACAGCGCCTTCGCCGCGCCGGTGGGCACGCCCACGGCCAACAACTTCGAGCGGTTCAAGGACCCGAAGGTCGATGCCGCTCTGAACGCGCTGGCCGGCGCGACCGGGCAGGCGCGGCAGCAGAAGGCCGTGCACCAGCTGGAGAACATCATGTACGACCAGGTGCCGGTCGTCCTGATGTACTACGGCGGCAGCTGGGGCCTGTTCTCGACGAAGAACTTCACCGGCTGGCCTTCGCAGAGCGACGCCTACGCGCTGCCGACCAGCTACAACGACGAGCTCCTCGAGGTGGTCACCCACCTCCAGCGCGCGTCGTGAGCCGGTGAGACCGTCATGAGCTACCTGGTGCGGAAGGTCGTGCTGTTCGTGGTCACCTTGTGGGCCGCGGTCACGCTGAACTTCCTGCTGCCGCGGATGATGCCCGGCTCGCCGGTCGACGCGGCGCTGGCCAAGCTCTCGCAAGGGGGCCAGCCGGTCACGAACGCACAGCGCCGCGCGGTCGAGATCGAGCTGGGCTCCCCGCACGGGAACCTGCTCTCGCAGTACGTCGACTACCTCGGCAACGTCGTCCGGCTCCGGTTCGGGTCCTCCATCTCGTTCCCGACCCAGCCGGTGTCGCACACGATCCTGACCGCGCTGCCGTGGACCCTCCTGCTCGTCGGTATCACCACGGTCGTCGCGTTCGTCATCGGAACCCTCCTCGGGGTGTACGCCGGGTGGCGACGCGGAAGCAAGGCCGACGCCACTGTCACGGTCGGCGCCACCTTGTTCGCGGCCTTCCCGCCGTTCTGGTTCGGGCTCCTGCTGCTCTTCGTGCTCGCCTACAAGATGAACGCCTTCCCGTTGAAGGGCGGCTACAGCCCGGGCCTGACGCCGGAGTGGTCGGCAAGCTTCGTCGTCAACGCGATCTCCCACAGCTTCCTGCCGGCCCTGACCCTGGCCATCACCTCGCTGTCCGGCTGGGTGTTCGGCATGCGGAACAACATGATCAACACCCTGGGCGAGGACTACGTGACCTTCGCCGAGGCCAACGGGCTGCGGCCCCGCACCATCGCGCTGGGGTACGCCGCTCGCAACGCGCTGCTGCCCAACGTCACGGCGTTCGGGCTCTCGCTGGGCG
>DATBBE010000019.1:0-5601 GCA_036271155.1 Nocardioides sp.
ACCGACCAGTCGTCGTCGTAGGACTGCCGGGTCGCGCCCTCCTCGCCCAGCTCGTCGAAGGCGGCGGCGAGACGCTCGTGCGAGGCACGAAGGACGCCGAGGACATCATCGGTTGAAGGTTCACTCATGTCTGCGCAAACCCGCGAACCGTCACACCCATTCCGGGAAGGTCGGCGGGGGGAGTGGCCCGATGCTCGCATCACGACCCGACTCCAGCGCTCGGCCGAGCTGGAGCAGGGTGCTCTCGCTGCCCCGGGCTCCCCACATCGAGACCGCCACGGGCAGCCCGTGGGCGAGCTCGACCGGCACGGTCAGGATCGGCGTACCCGCCAGCGCGCTCGAGGTGCAGGCACCCGGGCCGTCGCCGCCGCCGGGGTCGCCGTTGACCAGGTCGATGGGCGGGGCGGGCGCCATCGGCGGCGCGATGAGGGCGTCCAGGTCGTGCTCGCCGAGCGTGCGGTCGAGCTCGGCGAGCCCGGCGGCCGTGCAGGCGTCGACACTCTCGAGGTACGCCGCGGAGGCGACCCCCTCGGTCTCCTGCGCCTTCTCGAGCAGGGACTGGCCGAACCACTGCAGCTCATGCGCCGCGTGGCTGCGGTTGAAGGCGATCACGTCCGCCAGTGTCCGCACCTGGGCGTCCCGGGTCTCGAGATACCGGGTCAGGCTGACCTTGAGCTCGACCAGCAGCACGGTGAGCTCGGCCTCCCCGCCGAGGTCGTGCAGGGTGGGCATGGCGAGGTCGTCCACGACCACCGCGCCCGCCTGCGACAGCCACTCGAGGGCGCGTTCGGCTGCCCCTTCGGCCGCAGGGCCCGCGCCCCACAGGTCGCGGGGTACGCCGATCCGCCGCCCGCGCACGTGGCGCGCCAGGTCGTCGGCGGTGCTCGTGCCGGCGAGAACGTCGAGGAGCGCCGCGGTGTCGGCGACGGTCAACGCCATCGGTCCGGGGGAGTCCTGGCTCCAGGAGATCGGCACGACCCCCTCGGTCGGGACCAGGCCGACCGTCGGCTTGAGCCCGACCAGGCCGCAGGCCGCTGCGGGTGCCGTGATCGAGCCGTCGGTCTCCGTGCCGACCGCGTACGCCGCGAACCGCGCGGCGACCGCCGCCCCGCTGCCCGAGCTGGAGCCCCAGGCGGTCCGGTTGAGGGCGTAGGGGTTCCGGGTGAGCCCTCCGTGGGCGCTCCACCCCGACGTCGAGTGCTCGTCGCGGATGTTGGCCCACTCGCTGAGGTTGGACTTGCCGAGCAGGACCATCCCGGCCTCGCGGAGCCGGCGTACCAGCGGAGCGTCACGCCACGGCGGCGAGTCGGCCAGCGCCAGGGAGCCTGCGGTCGAGGCCAGGCCGGCGGTGTCGATGTTGTCCTTCACCAGCACCGCCTGCCCGTGCAGCGGCGATCGGCTGCGACCTGCCGCCGTCTCGCGGTCGAGGGTCTCGGCCTCGGCGAGGGCGTGTGGGTTCTCCGCGCACACCGCGTGGATCAGCGGGTCGAGCTCCTCGATCGTCCCGAGCAGCCGGCGTACCTCGTCCTGCGCGGGGGTGTGGGTCACGCCGCGATCCTGACAGTGGTTGGGAGACTGCGCTAGCGCGCCTCCTCAACCGGCGAGCAGGTCGGGCAGCGTGCGCAGCATCCGGGCGACGACTCCGCGCATCTCCCAGTAGGACGCGTCCTCCTGCGCCCGGTAGATCTGCTCGAAGGTCACCATCTGGTAGATCGTGTTCGCGTGCTCGGCCAAAGCGAGGGCCCTGGTCGTGTCGAGGAGGGGGTACGCCGCGCGCCAGACCTCGGCGTACGCCGCGTGGGTCGCCTCGCGCTCGTCGTCCGACAGCCGCGAGCCGAGCAGCACGACGTCGAGGAAGGGGTGGGACACGCTCGCGTCGCTCCAGTCGTAGAGCAGCAGGGAGTCGCCGTCCTGCGCGACGTTCCCGCTGTGCAGGTCACCGTGGACGAGCGTGTCCGGGATGCCGAGCGAGTCGAGCTCCTCGAGCAGCGCGTGGACCGTCGGACGCGCCGCCCGCGCGGCGGCCACCTCGTCGGGGGTCAGCTGGTCGAGCTCGGCGCTGACGGCCAGGATGTCGTCGAACCCGTGCCGGGTGGCGGTCAGGTCGCGGACGGGCACTCCAGCCGCCGAGATCTCGGGCAGGTGCTCCAGGGACCTCAGCTGCAGGGCCGCGGCGATGCGGGCGGCCGGTGGACCGATGCCCTCGGGCACGGCCTCCTCGTCGGCTCCGGCCATGTGCTCGGTCAGGGTCCACCCGCGCTCGTCGTCGGTGGCGATGACGCTCGGAGTGTGTGCGGGCAGCATCTGTGACACGAGCCGGGTCAGGGCCGGCTCGGCGTGGAAGTGACCGCACGCCGCCTTGAGCCAGACCGGATCGGGGTCGCTCGGGATCCTCAGCACGGCCGACATGCTCCACACCTTCACCGGCTCCGACGGCCCGGTGCGGCGTCGGCCGAGAGCCGCGAGCCGGTCGTCGACCCATGCCTCGACCTCGTCGTACCAGCTCGTCGTGAACCAGTCCGGCCGCCGTGTGGGAGGCTCGGCCCGACCGGCGGTGACCGCGTCGACCGACAAGAGCGCCGCCACGACGTCGTGGTCCTCCGCGAGGTCGGCCACGGCGGTCCAGACGCCGGGCGCGCGAGCCGCCCGGGGGGTGAAGACGCTGAGCAGCTCCATCGGATCCGCCCGCACCTGGAGCTGCGGCGCCGCCAGGACCGCGGTGGGATCACCGGAAGCCGTGACTCGATCTGTGAGGGGTGTGTGCCGCCCGTCCTCGTCGTACGCCGGGACCCGCCGCGCATCGTCGGTCAGCACCTGACCGTCGTGCAGAAGGGCGCACAGCTGGCGTGTGGGTGTCGGCACCGACCGCATTGTGCCGTGCTCCCTGACGCGTCCAGGCCAGGTGGTCGCGACACGTCACGCGAACTGCCCCTTGGTGCCTGGTGGAGGGTACCCGCGTGGGCTAGGTTGCGATCGACGACAAGCGCCCGGACGTCACCGCGGGGGGTGGTGGGAAAAGGCGCCCGGGCAAGACCTGTCCTTGGGGGGACGACGTGGCGCGGGTGTTGCGTATGCCAGAGGTGGCTGACGACCCTACGGTCGCCACGCTCACGGCCTGGCTGGTGCTGGAGTCCGGCGACTTCGCGGGAGCCCAGAGCATCGCGACCGTCGAGACCGACTCGTCGCTGGTGAGCATCGAGGTCGCCGAGCCCGGTGTCCTGATCAAGTCACTCGTCGCCCCCGGAGACCGGGTCGAGCCGGGCAGCCCGCTGGCGGTGCTCGGTGCGCCCGGCGAGGTCATCGAGGACGTCGAGCAGCTGATGGTGGAGCTCGGACTGGCCGTCTCGCCGGAGGCCTCCGACGCCCATGCCCACCTGCGCGCCGTCCCGTCGGGCGACCCGCTCTACGCCACGACATGGCCGCCGCACGAGCCAGAGCCCGGCTCCGCGGACGAGATGGCCGCGTCGCCCGAAGCAGAGGCGTCGGGCGAGCCGGTCGAGGTCACGACGTCGACGGACGAGCCCTTCGAGGCTGCGGCGCCGAGGGACGAGCCCGCCGAGACTGTCGCGCCGCCCGCCGAGACGGTCGCGCGGCCCATCGAGGTCGCGCCGCCCATCGAGATCGCTCCGGCGGTCGAGATCGCCCCGGTCGAGGAGCTGGTGGCAGCCGCGTCGGCCGACCCGCGCGACGAGCCCGTCGTCGTACGCCGCGTCGTGGACTGGGCGGACACCGTCGCGGAGGCGGTGGTCGACACCGTCATGGTCTCCGACTCCCGCTCGCTGGGAGGCGCGCCCGTGGCGACGCCGCGCCAGGTACAGCTGCGTGAGGTGGTCGCGGCCGACCAGCTCAGCGCGGTGTTCTCCTCCGTCGATGCGGTGTCCCTCATCGCCCTGGTGGTGAAGGCCGTCGCGACCACCACCCGGCAGGTGCCCCTGCGGCCCGACGTTCTCGCGGTCGCCGACGTGGCGGTGCAGCGATGGACGCCCTCCGGCCCGGTCGCACCTGTGGTGCGCGTGGCCAACCTGATGACCGTGAGCTCCCTGACCACGACCCTCTCCGACGTAGAGGCTCGGGCCCGCGACGGCCGGCTCGCCTCGGGAGAGCTCGAGCCGGCGATGGTGACCGTCGTCGACCTGGGGGCCGAGGGCGTGGCCGAGGCCGCGCTCGACGCGACCGTGGGTCACCCGGCGGTGCTCACCGTCGGTGCGCTGCGCGAGCAGGCCGTCGTCGAGAACGGCGTCGTGGTGCCCGGCACCGTTCTCGCGCTGGCGTTCTCCTGCGACGCCGACCGCATCAACGCCGCAGCGGCCGCCCGCTGGCTGGCTCATCTGGTGCGGCTGCTCGAGCAGCCCCTGCTGTTCCTGACCTAGGGATGTCCGGGTCGTCCGTCGGGATCCCCGCTTAAGCGGGGTTCCCAAGGGTTATTGGCCTCTGGAGAGGCCAATAACCCTCAGAAACCCCGCGTACGCGGGGTTTCGTCCGAGAGCCTCAGCCTTCGGTGGCGACCTCGAGCGGGGCGGCGTCCTCACCGTTGCCGAACAGCGTGATGTAGGTGCCGCCGGCGATCACCGCGCCGGCCAGTGGAGCCAGGATGAACAGCCACAGCTGGCCGATCGCGGTGCCTCCGGCGAAGAGCGCGGGGCCGATCGAACGTGCCGGGTTCACCGAGGTGTTCGACACCGGGATGCTGATCAGGTGGATCAGGGTCAGCGCCAGACCGATGGCGAGCGGGGCGAAGCCCTTCGGTGCCCGGGTGTCGGTGACGCCGAGGATGACGTAGAGGAAGAACGCCGTGAGGACGAGCTCGACGAGGAGCACCGACCACCAGGCATAGCCGCCGGGGGAGCGGTCGCCGTAGCCGTTGCTGGCGAAGCCGCTGGTCGTGGAGTCGAAGCCCGACTTGCCGTGCGCCATCACCCACAGGGCGAACGCCGCGACCACGGCCGCGACGACCTGGGTGACGACGTACGTCGGGACGTCCTTCCAGTCGAACCTCTTGCCCATCGCCAGGCCGACGGTCACGGCCGGGTTGAAGTGACCGCCTGAGATGTGGCCGACGGCGTAGACCATGGTCAGCACGGTCAGGCCGAAGGCGAGAGCAATGCCGTAGTAGCCGATCTCGGAGCCGGCGAAGACGGCGGCGCCGCAGCCGCCGAAGACCAGCCAGAACGTGCCGAAGAACTCGGCGGCGATGCGTTGCGGGAGAGGGTGCATGGGGGTTTCACCTTTCTCGGGTCGATGTCGCGATCGTGGCAGAAGAGCAGCGTCAGGTGGTGGACCTCCTCACCCTCGGTCCGGGCGTCAGCCGGCCTGTCCAGGGTGCGCCCCGGCGTTGTGCCCACACGGTTATCCACATACTGTGGAACTAAAGATCAACAGACTGTGCGAAGCGGGGTGTCCATGGATCGCGACGTCGGCCGGGTGTCCTCCGTGGCCGCGTGGGCCGACGACCGGCTCGGGCTGGCCACGATGATGCGGAAGAACCTGCGCAAGGTCTTCCCCGACCACTGGTCGTTCATGCTCGGTGAGATCGCGCTGTGGTCGTTCGTCGTGCTGCTGCTGACCGGCACCTTCCTGACCCTGTGGTTCACGCCGTCGATG
>DATBBE010000020.1:0-9499 GCA_036271155.1 Nocardioides sp.
CCTGCCCGCCGGTGACCAGCTCCGCACCCTCCTGGACGGCTTCGGAGACCAGCCGGCCGACGGATTCGACGGCGTCTGCGTTGATCAGCGGGCCGACGTCGGTGCCGGCGGTCTGTCCGCGACCGGTCTTCAGCGCGCCCATGCGCTGCCCCAGCAGGCCGGCGAACTCCTGGGCCACGGACTCGTGCACCAGGAACCGGTTGGCGGCGGTGCACGCCTCGCCCATGTTCCGCATCTTCGCGATCATCGCGCCGTCGACCGCGGCGGCCACGTCGGCGTCCTCGAAGACGATGAACGGCGCGTTGCCGCCCAGCTCCATCGACACCCGCTGGAGCTGGTCGGCCGACTGCCGGACGATCACCCTGCCGACGGGGGTGGAGCCGGTGAAGCTCACCTTGCGGAGGCGGTCGTCGGCCATCAGGGTCTTGCTGAGGTCCTTGGAGTTGCTGGTGGTCACGATGTTGAGCACCCCCCCGGGGAGACCCGCCTCCGTGAGCACCGCCGCGAGCGCCAGCATCGTCAGCGGCGTCAGCTCGGCCGGCTTCACGATCATCGTGCAGCCGGCCGCGATCGCGGGACCGATCTTGCGGGTGCCCATCGCGAGCGGGAAGTTCCAGGGCGTGAGGAACAGGCACGGGCCCACCGGCTTGCGGATCGTCAGCAGCCGGGAGCCGCCGGCCGGTGCCTGCATCCAGCGGCCGTGGATGCGCACGGCCTCCTCGGAGAACCAGCGGAAGAACTCGGCGCCGTAGGCGACCTCACCCTTGGCCTCGGCCAGAGTCTTGCCCATCTCGAGGCTGATCAGGTCGGCGAAGTCGTCGGCCTGGTCCATGATCGCCTCGAAGGAGCGACGCAGAATCTCGCCGCGCTCGCGCGGGGCGGTGGCGGCCCACTCGGCCTGGGCCGCGACGGCCGCGTCGAGCGCCGCCATCGCGTCATCGGTGTCACCGTCGGCCACGTCGGTGATCACGGACTCGTCGGCCGGGTCGTGTACGTCGAACCGCGTGCCGCGCCCCGACTCTCGCCATTGCCCGGCGATGAACAGCCCGCGGGAGCCTGTGGTGGCCAAGAGGTCTAGTCCAGTCATGGAATCAGCCTGTCATTGCGTCGAGTTTGGCAAAAGTGTTCACGTGCCCGTCGTGAGTCTGACACCCTGTGAACGTCGACCTGGGGGCATGCACCCGGACGATATCGAGCCCCTCGCTGACCCCATGCTGCGAGGGGCTCGCCCCTGTCACGAGGTCGGTTGAGCGGTGCTCGCCCCCGGCCCCTCTTGAACTCCGCGCTCGACAGGAGTTGTTTGGTCTCCATCGACTCCGGCTCGGCGGTCGGACGGCCACCGGGTCCTTCGGACACAGGTGGAGGCTGACCATGGCGGACAAGGCGGGCGGGCGTAGAACGACGGGCCAAGATCTCGGGGCGAGCAGCCCGGACCGGATCCGCAACGTGGTGCTCGTGGGGCCGGGAGGCTCCGGGAAGACCACCCTGGTCGAGACACTGCTCGCCTCCGCCGGAGCCATCCCACGCGCCGGCGCCATCGCCGAGGGGACGACGGTCTGCGACTTCGAGGAGTCCGAGCGGACCCACGAGCGCTCCATCTCCCTGGCCATCGCCCCGCTGCTGCATCGGTCGACCAAGATCAACTTCGTCGACACCCCCGGGTACGCCGACTTCGTCGGTGAGGTGCGAGCGGGTCTGCGGGCCGCCGACTGCGCCCTGTTCGTGATCGCCGCGAGCGAGGCGGTCGACGACGCGACGTCGTCGCTGTGGCGCGAGTGTGCCGAGGTCGGCCTGCCGCGAGCCGTGGTGATCACCAAGCTCGACCAGGCCCGGGCCGACTACGACGGCGTACTCGCGGCCGCGCAGGCGGCGTTCGGCGACAAGGTGCTCCCGCTGTGCGTGCCGGTCCGCGACGGTGGCGGCGCGGTGACCGGGCTCGTCGACCTGCTGACCGACGACGGCGAGCACGACGACCTGCGGGGGGTTCTGATCGAGGGCATCATCGAGGAGTCCGAGGACGAGACCCTGATGGACCGTTACCTCGGCGGCGAGGAGATCTCCCACGAGACCCTGACCGAGGATCTCGAGAAGGCCGTGGCCCGGGCCAGCTTCCACCCGGTCGTCCCGGTCTGCTCGACCAGCGGCGTCGGCTGCTCCGCGCTCCTGGACCTGGCGGTCGACGGCTTCCCGTCGCCTCAGGAGCACCCCTCACCCGACGTCTTCCTGCCCACCGGCAGGGACGCCGAGGCGATCGACTGCGACCCCAAGGGCGTGCTCGTCGCCGAGGTCGTCAAGACCGCCAGCGACCCCTACGTCGGCCGGGTCAGTCTGGTGCGGGTCTTCTCGGGCACCCTCACCGCCGACGACCCGGTGCACGTCTCCGGGCACTTCACGTCGTTCTTCTCCGACTCCGACGCCTTCGGCCACGCCGACCACGACGAGGACGAGAAGATCGGCTCGCTGGCCTACCCGTTCGGCGGGCAGCACCTGCCGGCCACCGCGGTCGTGGCCGGTGACCTGTGCGCGATCGGCAAGCTCAGCCGCGCCGAGACCGGCGACACGCTGTCGTCCATCGAGGAGCCGCGGGTGCTCCGGCCGTGGTCGATGCCCGAGCCATTGCTGCCGGTGGCGATCGTCGCCCGGAGCAAGGCCGACGAGGACAAGCTCTCGCAGGCACTGGGCCGGCTCGCCGCCGAGGACCCCAGTCTCCGCGTGGAGAACAACCCCGAGACCCATCAGCTGGTGCTGTGGACCATGGGCGAGGCCCACGCCGAGGTCCTCATCTCCCGCCTGGCCGAGCGGTACGCCGTACACGTGGAGACCGAGCCGTTCCTGGTGTCGCTGCGCGAGACGTTCGGCGGCGCCGGCCGGGGTCTCGGCCGCCACGTGAAGCAGGCGGGCGGCCCCGGACAGTACGCCGTGTGTCACATCGAGGTGGAGCCGCTGCCCGAAGGCGGTGGCTTCGAGTTCGTCGACAAGGTCGTCGGCGGCTCGGTGCCGCGCCAGTTCATCCCGTCGGTCGAGAAGGGGGTGCGAGCCCAGATGGAGCGCGGGGTCCGCGCGGGCTACCCCATGGTCGACCTGAAGGTCACCCTCACCGACGGCAAGGCCCACAGCGTGGACTCCTCCGACATGGCCTTCCAGATGGCCGGCGGGCTCGCCTTGCGCGAGGCCGCGTCCGCCACCACGGTGACGATGCTCGAGCCCTACGACCTGGTGGCCGTCGTCGTACCCGACGAGCACGTGGGGGCCGCGATGAGCGACCTCTCGGCCCGACGAGCGCGGCTGCTCGGCACCGACAAGCTCGGCGACGACCGGACGGTGGTCAACGCCGAGGTGCCGCAGACCGAGCTCGCGCGCTACGCCGTCGAACTCCGGTCTGCCACCCACGGCGCCGGGTCCTTCACCCGGTCCTTCGGCCACTACGAGCCGATGCCCGAGGACGTCGCCCGCTCGGTGGCCGACCGCCAGCGCTGACCCCGCCGGTCAGAGGTGGAACGGACGGGTGATCACTCTTCCGTTCGGCCGGTGCAGCACGACGCGCAGCGCGACGTGCCCGTTCACCGACATCGCCAGAGAGCACCGGGGTCGTCCCACCAACGCCACGAGGCGCCCGTCGGTGGCACGGGCGCGGATGAACCTCTGGAGGCACCGCGAAGGGGTGACCGAGAGCCGAGGAGCGGTCGTGCAGGAGTACGTCGTGAGGACCGCCAAGCCGTTGTTCATCCGCAGCGACAGGTGGCGGACGTGGCGAGCCGACAGCACGATCGGCGGGTACGGCGCCTGGTACCTGCCGAGCCTTGTGCCGCAGGCGTAGGCGTCGTACTCGGTCTCCGGCGGCTGCCCGCTGCTGATGAAGTCGTACCCGTGCGTGCAGAACCCCAGTCGACCGAAGTCCGCCCCGCCGGCGTACCGGAGGCGCCACAGGTGTCTCAGTACTCCCGCCGGAGGTCGCGGAGACAGCCCGAAGAAGCGCAGCTGTCTCCAGTTCATCGACAACGGGTCGACGGTCTGACCCTGCAGAGGTCGATGCTCCACCTCGGTGCCGGCGCCCCGCGGGCCGCGGTAGGTGTAGGCGACGGCGCGCTGGGCGGCGCCGGGGACGCCGACCTCCCGCATCCCGACGAGCGGCCACGACGTGCAGTGACGGGCGCCCGACGGATCGACCGTGTTGACCGGCGGCACCGGAAACTGGTTCGAGCCAGGGATCGTCGGGTCCGCGGAGGGCCCCCTGGAGGAGCCGCCACCGCAGGCGGACACGGCGAGCACGCCTGCCAGGACGACCGCGATCGGCCAGCGTGCGCTCATGACCACAGGATGAGACCAGGAGTATGCGTCGTCCACGGTCGTGCCCGAACCGTGACCCACGCCGACTCGGCGGGAGCTCCGGGGTCAGCGCTGCAGGGTGCCGCGGAGGAACTGCTCGAGCAGGGGCCCGGCGGTGCCGGCGCCGGTGTGACCGACGTCGACGAACGCGCAGACGGCCAGGTCGCCGTACCCAGCGATCATCCAGGCGTGGGTCAGCCGCTGCCCGTTGCGGTCGAACTCGGCCGTCCCGGTCTTGGCGATCACCGGCGGCCCGGGCACGTCCGCCAGCCCGCTGCCCGTGCCTCCGGTCACGACCCCGCGCAGCATCTGCTTGAGGTCGGCCTCCTGCGAGGCCGTGATCGCGGGCGACTGGGTCGCAGCGGGCTTCACCGACGTGACCAGCTGGGGCACCACCGTGTGCCCGGCCACGACCGACGCCATCACCGTCGCCATCGTCATCGGCGACGCGAGGTCCTGGCCCTGCCCGATCATGTCCGCCGCCTTGGTCGTCTCCGAGCCGGGCGGCTGCACGTTGCCGAAGTACGCCGGGAAGCCGAGGTCGTGGTCGACGCCCATGCCGAGCGTGGCGGCGGCGTTCACCAGGTCCTTCGACCCCAGCTTCGTGCGCTCGTTGATGTACGCCGTGTTGCAGGAGTTGGCGAGCGCCGTCGCCAGGTCGATCTGCCCGTTGGCACCCGCGGGGTACTCGCTGTCGTTGGTGAAGACCTTGCCGTCGACGTTCACACTGGTCGGGCAGTCGACCGGGGACGACGGGGTGACGCCTCGCGCGAGCAGCGCGAGCGAGGACACGGTCTTGAACGTCGAGCCCGGGGCGAAGCGGCCGTACGTCGCGTCGTTGTACCCGTTGTTGCCGGGACCGTTGGCCGCCGCCAGGATCGCCCCGGTGGACGGCTTGATGGCGACGATCGCGCTGGCCGGGCCGACGGTGCTGAGGATGTGCTCGGCCAGTGTCTCCAGCCGCGGGTCGAGGGTCAGCCGCAACGGCTCGCCCGGCTTGGCCGCCTGCTTGAGGAGCGTCCGGCCCTTGCCGGCCGAGTTGCCGGCCGAGCTGCCGGCCGAGTCGACGGCCCGGACGACGACGCCGGGAGTGCCGCGCAGCTGCTCGTCGTACCTCGCCTCGAGACCGGACAGCCCTGCGACGTCACCGACCCGGTAGACGCCGGGGTTGTCCTTGATGATCTCGGCCGTCACCGGGCCGACCGTGCCGAGGATCGGCGCCGCGAATTCCTTGGTCGGGCCCAGCGGCAGCTCGCCGGCGATGGCGTCGACGCCCTTGATGTCGGTGTAGTGCGCCGTCACCGACGGCGGCACCTCGGCCTGCCGGTACACGATCGCCTGGATGAAGGCCTTCGGCCCGGCCGCCTTGACCTGACTGACGTACGGCGCCACGTCGATGCCCACCAGCTGCGCCAGTCGCCTGGCCGAGTCGGCCGCCTGCGAAGCCGGGACCTTGAGCCGGTCGACGCCGAACCTCACCACGGGCCGGTCGGTCACCAGCCCCACTCCATGGGGGCCGAGGATGTCGGCACGCCTCGCCGAGACGGTCGAGGCGGCGAGGGACTCGCCGGCCGCCAGCTCCGGCTCGACGAGGTCTTTGCCCCACTGCACCTCCCACGTCGAGCCGGACGCCTTCAGGACCGCCTTGCTGGTGTAGGTCCAGCCCTGACCGACCGGCCAGGTCCAGCTCAGGGTGGCAGTGGCCGCGGAGCTGCTCGTCTTCGAGACCGAGGCGACGCTCACCTTCGGGTGCACGTCGCCCAGGCCCGCCACGGTCTGGTGGTACTCCCGCTGGACGACGCCCGGGGTCGCGTCGAGGAACGACAGGTGCGACAGGTCTCCCGACGCCAGGCCCGCGGCGAGGGACGCCGCGGTCGGGTCGGGCGAGGGCCCGCTGCTGCCACCGCACCCGGCCAGCGCGAGCGCGAGTGCGAACGCCAGCGCCAGGGCCAGCACCGGAGACGAGAAGACGAGCGGCCGAGAGGTCCTCATGCCCGCCATCTTGTCAGGGGGGTGGGACGGTCAGCTCCGCCCCGAGCCCGCAGCCGACTCCTCCACCCGCACGCAGCAGCGGTCGGGACCCGGGTCGAGCCGGGCGGAGGTATGGGCGCAGCCGAGGCCGTCCAGGACGCCGCCGACGTAGTCCTTGTTGACGCCGCACACGAGCGCGGTGTGCTCTCGAGCGAGCGCGTCGAACGGGCAGTTCCGCAGCACCAGTCCCTCGCCGACCCGCGTCGGCTCGAAGCCACGGCTCGCCAGCACCTCGGCCGAGCGCTCCAGCTCGTCGCCCACCGCCCCGTCGTACGCCGTCCCGTCGCGGCGGCCGGCTGCACGGGCCTCCTCGGCGAGCGTCTCGGGCAGCGAGGCGCCCTCGAGGGACCGCTCCACCGCGGCGGCGAAGACCCGGCCGACCAGGTCGTAGCCGCGTTCGGGCAGCGAGACCGCCACCTCGGCATCGGAGCGCTGGTACACCTTGGCCGGGCGTCCCGCGCCCGGACCGGTCCGGCCCGTGAGCCGGCGATGCTCGACCGAGAGCAGCCCTTCCTCGACCAGCTTGTCGAGGTGGAAGCGCGCCGTGTGCACCGGCACACCCACCTCGCGAGCCGCCTCCTCGCGCCCCACCCCGTCGCCGCGGGCGACGACCAGGTCGTAGAGCCGACGGCGGAGGGGGTCGGCAAGTGCCCCGATGGCGGAGTACGCCGACGCGCCCGGGCTCTGGCTGCCCATCGCCACCTCCTCTTGACGGCTGAAGTTCTAACAGACATATTACTCGCAGTTAGAATCCCATGTCTAGGAGGACGATCCCATGGCCGAAGCGGTCGCGGTGCAGATCGACGGCGCACGCTGGCGCCCCAGGATCACCCACGAGCGTGCGCCGGCGGACCTCGCCCGAGCCGAGCGGGCGGCCGCCGAGATGCTGGCGGCCCTGGGGCTGCCGATCGACTCCGAGGACATGGTCGAGACCCCCCGTCGGCTGGTCCACGCCTACGCCGAGATGCTGACGCCCCCGGAGTTCGACTCCACGACGTTCAGCAACTCCGCCGGATACGACGAGCTGGTGCTGGTCTCGGACATCCCCGTCCACTCCCTGTGCGAGCACCACCTGCTGCCGTTCACCGGCGTGGCGCACGTCGGCTACCTGCCCGGCGCGCGCATCCTCGGGCTGTCGAAGTTCGCGCGCACCGTGGAGTTCTACGCGCGCCGGGCCCAGACCCAGGAGCGCCTGACCACAGAGATCGCCGAGCACCTCACCGAGCGGCTCGAGCCACGCGGGGTCGGCGTCGTGATCGAGGCGGAGCACACCTGCATGAGCCTGCGCGGCGCCCGCGCCGCGGGCGCGCGCACCGTCACCGCGGCCCTGCACGGCGCTCTGCGCGACGACCCGAAGACGCGGGCCGAGTTCCTCTCCCTCACCCGCGACCGAGGAGGTGTGCGATGAGTGCCCCGATCGTTCTGGTGGGCGGTGGTCTTGCCACCGGCACCGCCGTACGCGAGCTCCGCACCCAGGGCTACGACGGCGACCTGGTGGTGATCGCCGGCGAGGCGCACCCGCCGTACGAGCGCCCGCCGCTGTCGAAGGGCTACCTCCTCGGCAACGAGCCTGCGGAGAAGGCGCTGGTCAACACCCCCGAGTGGTACGCCGAGCACGGTGTCGACCTCCGCACCGGCGTCACCGTCGACTCGATCGACACCGACGCGCGCACGCTGTCGGCAGGCGGCCGGATGCAGGACTGGTCCGGGCTCCTGCTCGCCACCGGCGCGACACCCCGACGACTCGCCCTGGCCGACGACTCCGGCGTACCCGTGCACTACCTGCGCACGCTGGACGACTCGACGTCACTCAAGGAGCAGCTCCGGCCGGGCGCCCGCATCGGCATCATCGGCGGCGGCTGGATCGGCCTCGAGGTCGCCAGCGCGGCCCGGCTGGCGGGCGCGGAGGTCGTGGTGCTGGAGGCGCTCGAGCAGCCGCTGATCCACGTCGTCGGACCTGAGGTCGGCGCGGTGTTCGCACAGCTGCACCGCGAGCAGGGCGTCGACGTCCGCACCGGCGTACGCATCGAGGAGATCGCCCCGACCTCGGGCACATCGTCCGACCCGGCCTCGGTCGGCGCGACGATCGGGCTGGCCGGCGGAGACACGCTCACCGTCGACCGCCTGGTCGTCGGCGTCGGTGTCATCCCGGTCGCCGACCTGGCCGCGGGCGCAGGGATCGCCGTCGACAACGGGATCCTGGTCGACTCCGGGCTGCGGACCTCGGCTCCGGACGTGTACGCCGCCGGTGACGTGGCCAACGTCGACCATCCCGTGCTGGGTCGCCGGCTGCGCGTCGAGCACTGGGACACCGCGATCAAGCACGGCACCGTGGCGGCCACCAACCTGCTCGGTGGGCACGCCGTCGCCGACGATCTCCCCTACTTCTTCACCGACCAGTACGCCCTCGGCCTGGAGTACGTCGGCAACCCGGGCCCCGACGGCTTCGACCGCGTGGTGGTCACCGGTGACACCGAAGGACCCGTGGAGCAGCGGGCGTTCCGGGTGTGGTGGCTGCGAGGTGGCCGCGTCGTCGCGGGCATGCACGTCAACGACTGGGACGCCATCGACCGCGTGCGCGAGCTGGTCGGGACCGACGCCGACGAGGCCGCCCTCCGAGCCTGACGACGATCAGCTGAGCGCCGGCAGCTTCTTCAGCGCCTCACCGACCGCCTGCTGGAGCTCGGCGTCGTCCCAGCTGTGGTCGACGAGGTCACCGCGCAGATAGGCGTCGTACGCCGCGAGGTCGAGGTGGCCGTGTCCGCACAGGGCGGTGAGGATCACCTTCTCCTCGCCCGACTCCTTGCAGGCCAAGGCCTCCTCGATGGCCGCGGCCAGCGCGTGCGTCGGCTCGGGAGCGGGGACGATGCCCTCGGTGCGAGCGAAGAGGACGCCGGCTGCGAAGCACTCCGACTGCTTCTTGGCGACCGCCTCCAGCTCGCCGTTCTCGTACAGGTGTGAGATCAGCGGGCTCATGCCGTGGTAGCGCAGGCCGCCGGCGTGGATGGGCTCCGGGATGAAGTCGTGCCCGAGCGTGTGCATCTTCATCAGGGGCGTCATGCCGAGGGTGTCACCGAAGTCGTAGGCGTAGGTGCCCTGCGTCAGCGACGGGCACGATGCCGGCTCGACCGCGCGGATGGTC
>DATBBE010000021.1:0-36324 GCA_036271155.1 Nocardioides sp.
GCCTTCTGGGTCTCGCATGACTGCCCAACGGTCGGGATTCGCCAGAGTGTCGGAGTCTTGACGCAGGTCCACCAGGGTGGCGCCCAGCGCGCTCAGAGCACTCACCTCGTCTCCGAGTGAGTCCTCTGTGGTGATGTCGATATGGAGACGGTCCTTGACGGTCTTCGGCTCGGGCACCTTCATGAAGTACAACGGTGTACCCGAGGTGGATGGGTCACTCACTTCAAATTCGCCATCGTTGCGCTCCGAGATCTCGTGCGAGAGGACACTTGCCCACCACTTCGCCTGCGCCGATGGGTCTTCACAGTCCACGACTATGGCCAGCAGCGTCCGTGCCATCGGCTTCCCCTTCAAATCGTCCCGCCGCAGCGAGTCCGGAAACGCGGTAGCGCGACCTCCTCAACCAGCGAGGGCTTGCGCGACCGGATGCGTGCACTGTTGGGAATAGGCCCCGCGTCGCCGGCACGAGCAAACCATGGTTCGAATCCACGCGTCGTCGATCAGGGCGGTGGCCGGCGGTGCTTCACGTGCGCAGGGCCTCTCGACCAGCCTGGCGGCGGGGTGACGCTGAGGGCCAGGTCGACGAAGTCGGCGACGGCCGCGCTGGGGGCGTGGTCCGGTGCCCACTCCAGGACGAACGGCACGAGCACTTCGGGTCGCACCGGCTTGATGGTGTCGACGTCGTGGCCGGTGGCGAGTGAGCCGATCAACATGATCCAGTCGATGTCGCCCTGGGCCTGCCACCGTCGGGCGGAGATGTCGGTGTCGTCGAGATCGGTCATCGGCGGGGTCACGGCGGCCTTCGCGAGCGCCTGACGCTGGCTGAGCGCCCACGCCGGGAACAGGCTGTCACGGGGCATGCCGAGGGCGTCCTCCGCTAGGTCGGCGAGCCCGACAGTCGTCTCGCCGGCGAGCCGATGGTCGGGTCGCAAGGCCACCAGCAACGGCTCAGCGCAGAAGATCTCGTGCCTGATCCCTGGGGTCGCGAGAGTGATCCCACAGGTCATGGCCACGTCGATCTCGCCGGCCTCCAGCAACCCCGTCAACGTCGGCAGCCACAGCTGCTGCATCGTGATGGTGACCAGCGGCGCCTTTTCGGCGAACAGGGCCGTGAGGTACGGCGCCAGCACCGGTGCCGCCGGAGGCGTGATCCCGATCCGAAGATCCCCGGCCTGCCCCTGCGCGACCCGTCGTACGGCGTTCTTCGCGGCGTTGGTCTGGTCGAGGATCTCGCGTGCCCTCGGCAGGAGCTCGGCGCCGGCGCTGGTGAGCGACACCCGCCGGGTGGTGCGAGCGAAGAGCCGGGCATCGAGCTCGCGCTCGAGTCGCGCGATGAGCTCGCTGAGCGCGGGTTGGCCGATCTGGATGCGCTGCGCGGCTCGCCCGAAGTGCAGCTCGTCGGCGACGGCGACGAAGGCCTCGAGTTGGCGTAGCTCCACCTCGGCACCGTAGTCCGATTGATCGGTCCCGCCGATGAGTGCCTTCTAGAAGTGTCTCTTTTTCCGTAGCGACGAAGCGAACACAGTGAAGCCATGACGACACCCCGCATCCCGTTGAATCTCTTCGGCATCCCCTTCGGGCTCGCCGGCCTGGCCGGCGCCTGGCTGACCTTGGCCGAGTCCGGGGGGTCCGCAGTGGTGGGCGACGTCCTGCTGGCGGCATCGGCGGCCGTCTGGATCCTGCTGGTCGTGCTGTACCTGCTGCACGGGCTGGCTGAGACCGGCCGGTTCGTGGGGGACCTCCTCGACCCGATCGCCAGCCCGTTCGCGTCGCTGGCTCTCATCACGCCGGTGCTGCTGGGCGCCGAGGGCCTCTACCCGCACGCAGCCACTGCGGGCCGCGTGGTGGTCGACGTGTTCATCGCCCTGGTCGTGCTCCTGGCGGCGTGGTTCACGGGACAGTGGATGTACGGTCCGCTGGAGTTCACCAAGCTCCATCCCGGGTACTTCTTGCCCAGTGTCGCCGGTGGACTGGTCGCCTCGATCGGAGCCGCAGACGTCGGTCAGCCGCATCTGGCCGAGGCGATGTTCGGCCTGGGGGTCGTCTGCTGGCTGGTGATCGGTTCGATGATCCTGGCGCGCCTGTTCTTCCAACCGCTGTTGCCCACGCCGCTGGTGCCGACGTACGCGATCGAGGTCGCGCCCGCGGCCGTCGCGACCCTTGCCTACTTCGCGCTCCGCGGGGACCAGCTGGCCGAAGTGCCCGCGTTCCTTACCGGGTACGGCGTCCTGATGGTGCTGGCGCAGGTCCGTCTTCTGCCGGTGTTCGTGCGGCTCCGGTTCATGCCGAGCTTCTGGGCCTTCACCTTCAGCTGGGCCGCCGTCGCCACCGCGGGTCTGCACTGGCTGGACGTCCTGCACCCGGCCGGGTACGTCGGGTACGAGTACGTCGTGATCTCGCTGATCACGGTGTTCATCGGAGCCATCGGGGTCCGCACCGTGGTGGCGGTCGCTCGCGGGCAGCTGCTCCCAGCCTCGGCGCCTCCGGTCACGCCGGCGATCGAGGAGCGTCTCGAGGGGAGCGCCGCCCATGTCTGAGGACACGATGCGGGCACTGGTCCTCGAGGAGTTCGGTGCCGACATGGTGCCCACGGTGCTGCCCCGCCCGGTACCTGGACCAGGTGAGGTCCTGGTCGGGATCCTGGCCAGCGGCGTGAACCCGTTGGACACCAAGATCCGAGCTGGTTCGGCCGGCCATGCGCAGGTGACCACACCGGCCGTCCTCGGCATCGACCTCGCCGGCGTCGTCGTTGCGACCGGTTCGGGTGGGACCGGCTTCGAGGTCGGCGACGAGGTCTACGGCATGACGGGCGGGGTCGGCGGTCACCAGGGCTCGCTCGCCGAGTACGCCGCCGTGGACGCGCGCCTGCTCGCGCCGAAGCCGATCAGCCTGTCCATGGTCGCGGCCGCTGCGCTCCCGCTCGCGGTCATCACCGCTTGGGAAGGGCTCGTGGACCGGGCCAGGGTCGGCCCGGGCGACGTCGTCCTGGTACAGGGCGGCGCAGGCGGGGTGGGCCACATCGCCATCCAGATCGCCCGAGCCCACGGAGCCACCGTCTACGCGACCGGGTCGCCGGCCAGTGCCGCCGCGATCGAGCAAGCAGGCGCCGTGCCCATCGATCGCACGACGACCACCGCCGCGGCCTACGTCGACGAGGCGACCGGAGGCGCGGGCTTCGACGTCGTCTTCGACACGGTCGGCGGCTCCACGCTCGACGACTCCTTCACCCTGGTGAGGCCCTACACCGGCCACGTCGTCAGCATCCTCGGCTGGGGGACGCACTCACTGGCACCCCTGAGCTTCCGCGGAGCCAGCTACTCGGGGGTGTTCACCCTGCTGCCGCTGCTCACCGGCAAGGGCCGCGAGCATCATGGCGAGATCCTGCGTAGCGCCGCCGCACTGGTCGATGCCGGGCAGCTCGAGCCCCGCCTGTCCGGCGAGACGTTCGACTGGTCGACGGCGAACGATGCGCACCGACGAGTCGAATCCGCACGCCAACCGGGCAAGGTCGTCATCGACCTGGAGCGAGCCGAGCATCCGGTCACTCACCCGTGAGCCCGCCAAGCGGCGATATGACGTGCCGTCGTTGGAGCGTCCACCGACAGTGCGGTGGGTACGGACCACCGGGTGGTCCGTAGTCACCGCGAAGACTTCAATCCCGGGCTGAGCCGGTGGCGCGACCTCTCAACCAGCCGGGGGTGGCGAGCTCGTCTACAGCGCTGATTGAACGACGATTCAAAGCGTGACAGGGTGCCCTCATGTCGCTGGACTTCACTGCCATCAACCCCACGGCGGCTCGGGCCGCGGACGCGTCCGCCTCCTCTGCCGGCGACCTGCCCAGCCGGGCGCAGTACCTCGTCGTCGGCGGCGGCGTGATCGGTACGTCGATCGCCTACCACCTCGCGCTGCTCGGTGCTACCGACGTGGTGCTTCTCGAGCGCAAGCAGCTCACCTCCGGGACGACCTGGCACGCCGCGGGTGAGGTGGTCTCGGGCGGCACGACCGAGGACGCGCTCTGGATGGCGCGCTACTCCGCCGAGCTGTACGCCAAGCTCGAGGAGGAGACGGGGCTCTCGACCGGCTTCCGGAAGTGCGGCTACCTCCAGTTGGCCACCACCGAGCGACGGGACGAGGCCTATCGCCGCGAGACGGCGTACATGCGCTCGGTCGGGATGACCAAGGAGGTGCTCTCGCCCGCCGAGGTGGCCGAGATGGTGCCGCTGATGCGCACCGACGACGTCATCCACGGCTTCTGGACACCGGACGAGGGGCGGGCCAACCCGGTCGACGTCACGATGTCGCTGGCGAAAGGCGCCCGCCAACGAGGCGTCCGGATCTTCGAGGAGACCGAGGTCACCGGTTTCGCGATCGACCACGGCAGGGTCGTCGGCGTACGCACCGAGCGCGGTGAGATCGAGTGCGAGAAGGTCGTGATCGCGGCCGGGCTGTGGGGTCGCGAGCTGGCGGCCAAGGCCGGGGTGACCGTGCCGCTGCAGGCCGCGGAGCACTACTACCTCCTGACCGAGCCGATCGAGGGTGTCACCCCCGAGTCGGTGCCGGTGATCGAGGAGCCCGAGGCCTATGGCTACTACCGCGAGGAGGGCAGCGGCCTGCTGGTCGGGATGTTCGAGCCGGTCGGCAAGGCGTGGTCGCTGGACGGTACGCCGCGAGACAGCGCCTTCGCCGTGCTCCCACCCGACTGGGACCGGATGGCGCCGTTCCTCGAGGTCGCGATGCGACGTTTCCCGGCTTTGGAGGATGCCGGGATCCGCACCCTCTTCTGCGGACCGGAGAGTTTCACCGACGACCTCTCTCCGATGCTGGGCGAGTCTCCCGAGGTCGACGGTCTCTACCTGGCCTGCGGACTGAACTCCGTCGGCATCCTCTCCGGTGGCGGCCTCGGCAAGGTGATGGCGCAGTGGCTGATCGAGGAGCACCCACCCATCGACCTGACCGCTGTCGGCGTCGACCGGGCTCACGAGTTCCAGGCGACGCGGCTGTTCCGCCAGGAGCGCACGGTCGAGCGCCTCGGGTTCCTGCTCAACAACCTGTCGTGGCCGAACGCCCAGAACACACACGGCCGCGACGTACGCCGGTCGCCGTACCACGCCCACCACGTCTCGGACGGCGCCCACCTCGTGACCACCAGCGGCTGGGAGTACCCGGAGTACTTCGCCGGCCCCGGCGTCACACCGACCGTCGAGTGGGGCTACGCCCGCGGCGAGGCCTTCGAGCGGACGGGCGAGGAGCACCGCGGGGCTCGCGAGCACGTCGCGGCCTTCGACATGTCGCTGATGTCGCACCATCTCGTGCAGGGGCCGCACGCCATGACGGTGCTCAACCGCGTCTGCGCGAACGACGTCGACACGGCCGTCGGCCGGATCGTCTACACCCAGTGGCTCGACGACCGCGGCGGCATCATCGCCGACGTCACCGTCACCCGCCTGGCCGACGACCAGTACGTCGTGATCAGCGGCGACACGATCCACCGCCGAGTGCCCGCGTGGATCCGTCGGCAGACTCGCGAGGGCGAGTTCCTCACCGTGACGGACGTGACCAGCGGCAGCTCCCTGCTGTCGGTGCAGGGGCCGAAGTCGCGCGAGCTGCTGCAGAGACTGAGCCCGGACGACTGGTCGAACGACGCCTTCCCCTACCTCACGGCCCAGAAGGTGGAGCTCGGCTACACCCCCCTGTGGGCGCTGCGCGTGACGTACGTCGGCGAGCTGGGCTGGGACCTGCTCGTGCCGACCGAGTTCGGCGCCACGTTGTACGACCAGCTGCGCGAGGCCGGCGCCGACCTCGGGCTCCGCCCTACCGGCGTCGGCGCGCTCGGAACGATGCGGCTGGAGAAGGCCTATCGCGACATGGGGCACGACATCGACTCCACCGACACCCCCCTCGAAGCCGGACTCGGCTTCGCCGTCGCCTGGGACAAGCCCGGTGGCTTCGTGGGGCGTGACGCGCTGCTCGCACAGAAGGAGTCGGGCCCGCTGGCCCGTCGACTCGTCAACGTCCTGCTCGACTCACCGGACCACGACCTCATCGGAGACGAGCCGGTCTACTGGGACGACAAGCCGGCCGGCCTCGTCCGAGCGGGCGGCTTCGGCCACTCCCTCGGCGCCGCCTGCGGCATCGCCGAGCTACGTCGCGACGAGGGCTTCACCGCCGCCGACCTGACAGCCGGCACCTTCGAGATCGACATCGCCGGAACCCGCGTGCCGACCCGGGTCTCCCTGAGGCCGTTCCTCGACCCGGAGCGCTCGCGCATCCTCTGCTAGGCGCTCATCTGCCGATCTAAGTACCTGGACAGGTAAGTACCCGAGTGGGTACGCTCGGTCAGGGGGTTGGGACCGTCCCGACCGCTGTTGGAGCACCGGTTGGACGCCCCTGCACACGGAGGTGGCGCAGGGAAGCGCAAGCGAAGGAGCAGCGCATGAGTGGGTCGGACGAAGGCCAGCGCATCCTGGGCAGCCTGGGTGCCTCGAACGGCGCGGGAGTCGTCCGCATGGAGGACCGCTTCGACACCGACGTCGACGACGTGTGGGCGGCGATCACCGAGCCCCAGCGCCTGGCTCGCTGGCTGGGCGAGGTCGACGGCGAGCTCCGGGTCGGAGGCACCTACCGCTTCCACTTCACGACCAGCGGGGCCGAGGGAACGGGCCGGGTGGAGGAGTGCGAGCCTCCGCGCCGCTTCCTCGTGCGGCACGGGATCGAGCGACCGGAGGCGCACGTCATCGAGGTCACGCTGGAGGCCGACGGCGACCAGACGATCCTGGTCATGGAGCAGCGCGGCATGCCGCTCACCCACATCGCCGCCTACGGGGCCGGGATTCAGATCCACATCGAAGACCTGGGTGCCCACCTCGCCGGCCGCGAGACCGAGGGCGACGCGGACGCCCGTTGGAGCGAGCTCGAGTCCGGCTATGCGCCCTTGGCGGCCGACGTCGGCTGATCCAGTCTCTCCGGCAGCCGGGTCAGAGGTGGTCGGGCACGATGAGGGCGTCGGGATCCTGGCGCGGCGGAAGGTGGGCGAGCGCCGACTGCACGAGCGCCGTCCGCGTGCGCACGATGACCGCCCTGCGCACCCTGCCGATGCCGCCGCCGTCGCCGTCGCCGTCGCCGTCGCCGGCGAGCACGCTCGCGATCGTCTCGGTCACCTCACGATCGGTGTACGTCGGCCGGGTGCCGGGCGCGACCTCGACGTCAGGCAACGCGACCAGCACCGGCAGGAGCTGAGCGCCGAGCTGGTCGAGGATCTGGAACCGCTCGTAGCGGTCGAGGTCGCTCCACACCACGTCGATGTCGGCCCGGCCGCGGCGTACGTCCTTGCGCTGCGTCGCCAGGACCGCCTTGGCCGCTCCCGTGAGCGCCGCGGTCAGCTCGTGCTCGGTGAATCGCAACTCCGATGCTCCTCCGGTCGGTGAGCCGAGGGTCAGCGGTGAGCCGACGTAGCGCTTGCCCCACGACAGGCGGACGGTAACAGTGGAACGGCCGGCTGTAAGGAACGGGAGGTCCACATGAGCACGTCGGTGACGCCAGCCCAGACACCGGCCCAGACGCCGGCCCAGACGCCGGCCCAGACGCCGGCCCAGCCACCGGCCCTGGTGCCGGCCAGGCCGGGGCGGCGGGAGCGAAGAGCCGACCAGCGCCGGTTGGCTCGCTGTGATGCCGCGTCCGCGCGCCTCGCGGAGCTGCACACCATTCGCGGTGTGCTGACGGAGGCGGCCGAGCTGGTCCGCCACGGCTGGGTGCAGGGCGGGTGGTTCACCGTCGGTACGCCGACCGGAGAGGTCGTGCTCACGGCGTACGACCTGCGGCTGGTGGAGACCTATCCGGTCACCGGCGCCTGCCTGGTCGGCTCCATCGTGCACGCGGCCGGCGGCCCGCAGCGGGCCCACTCCCAGCTCGTGCAACGCAGCCTGGACCTCACCTGGCACGCCCTTCGGGACGATGCAGAGCCTCCGGGCGTGCTGTGTCCGTCGCCTCCGGTGCGAGCGATGCGCCTGCTCGACCTCACCCGATGGAACGACGCGCGCGGGCGAGCTCAGGCCGACGTCGTGGACCTGCTCGGAGCGACCCACCACCTGGCCGACCTCCACGCCCACGCCACTGACGCCGAGTCGTCATATGACCACTCGGCGTGATCTCGCCTCTTTGCGCCGACTCGGCGACAGGTGGCGCGTCTAGGAAGAGCCGCCGGCCTTCCGGCCCCAGCAGGCGTGGAGCACCTCCCGATGCAGCCACATCGTCGGGTCGGCCAGCGCCGTGGTCATCACCTCGACCTCACGCCGGGTCGCATCGTCGGCACCGCCGAGCGCGTTGATCACCTCCAAGGTCGGGATCCACCATCTCGCCCAGGGCGAGCCCCCGCGCACCACCTCGGTGGACGCCTCGTCGCGAATGTCCTCGAGCCCGCAGCGCTCGAAGATGGCCGGCAGCTTCTGGCCGAACGCCTTGTCGTAGCCACGATGCGTCCACCAGTCACCGTCGTGCCACACCCGCCGATAGCCGTCGTACGCCGGGTGGGCGGGGTCGACGGGGGAGGCGGTGCCCCAATCGGCGTCCTCGTCCACGAGCCACCCGCCGGGGCTCAGGCACTCCGTCATCTGCCTGATCGCCTGCTCCTGGCGTCCCTGGAGGTGGAACAGCATCAGCCGCGAGCACACCAGGTCGAACGAACCGGCCCCGAGAGCATCGAGCGAGTCCTCGAGGATGTTGTGCTCGACCACCTCGAGGTTCGGCAGGTCGAGGCGCGACAGGTAGCGAGTGTCGACGTCGGTCGCGACCACATGGCCGGTCGGACCGACCTGCTCGGCCAGCCACACGGCCATCGAGCCCCGCCCCGCCCCGACCTCGAGACACCGCCAGCCCGGCTCGACCAGGGCACGTCGCCGGCGCGAGGACGGATCGTAGATCTGCTCGAGGAGATCCAGCCGCTCATCCTCCGCTGCCTCTCGGCCCGCGGCGGCCAGGCGATAGTCGGTGGACTCTGCACGTGCGGAGGGCTGCTCCGAGTCAGGCACCTTCGCGAACCTATTCCTCCGCAGGGGCCGTCGCAACGGGTTGCTCAGGAACGCGCCGCACGCAGGGCACGACCCCACCACGCGAGGTCTTCGGCGAGCAGCTCCAGCCGAGGCTCGAGGGCGGCGAGGGCGTCCGTCTCACCTGCTCGCGTGGCCATCATGTGCGTGCCGAGCACGTGTACGGCATGACGTAGCGGAGCCATCTCGAGCTCGACGGCGACCAGGCGTAGCTGCTCGATCGCCCGTGCCCCGCCGACGTTGCCCCAGCCGACGAAGCTGACCGGCTTGCGGTTCCACTCGACGAAGGTCCAGTCGAGCGCGTTCTTGAGGACGGCGGAGTAGCCGTGGTTGTACTCCGCGGCGAGGATCACGTAGCCGTCGGCTCGGTCGACCTGCTCGGCGAGCCGGCGTACGTCGTCGTCGGGATAGCGCCGAGGGTTCTTCGCCGGCGGAGGCCCATCGAAGAACGGCAGCCGATGGTCACGCAGATCGAGGGTGTCGACCTCGAGCTCGACGCGACGTTGGAGGCCGGCTCGCACCCAAGGCGAGACGATCTCGCTGAACCGGTCCTCACGGGTGGTGCTGTTGACGACGAGCACGCGCAGCGGTGGATCCGCCGTCATCGGGTGACCACGACGACCTTCCCGAGCTTGTGGCCACCGAAGGCTGCGAACGCCTCCGACGCCGCCTCGAGCGGGTAGGTGGTGACGGGCACCCGGAGCTTCTCCTCAGCGATCATCTCAAGCAGCGTCGCCACCTTGGCAGCCTCTGTGGTCGCCATCAGCGTGACGGCGACGACGTCTCCGCGGCCAACGGCGTCCTGGTCCGCACCCAGGATCGAGACGAACGCACCATCCGGCTTGACCAGTCGACCCAGAGCAGACGCATCACCTGCCAGATGCGCCACTGCGTCGACGGCGGATACATCCGCGAGCTGGTCGTACCCGACGGCTTCGACGGCCCCCAGGGCGAGAGCGAAGGCCGCGGCCTCCTCGTCGCGAGCCGTGGCCAGCACGTGAACCCCGGCCGCTGCCAGCAGCTGCACCACGAAGACTCCGACCCCGCCCGTCGCGCCGGTGACGAGCACCGTGGAACCCGGGACGATGTCCAAGGCGGTGTCCAAGGCGGCCACCACGTCGACCGCCGTACAGCCCGCCAGACCTGCCGAGGCCGCCGCCTCGGGGGGTACGCCGTCAGGGATGCGGGCCAGCACGTCGGACGCGATCGTGAGCGAGGATCCGACGGAGCCGGGACCGAGCGTCATCCCTGCGATGACACCGGCCACCCGGTCGCCGACACCCACGCCCTGGACGCCCTCCCCCACCGCGGTCACGACACCGGCGACATCGCGCCCTAGGGCCACCGGGAACTCATGCGGCATGCCCCACAGGTGGCCGGCGGCGATGGCGCCGTCGATGCCGTTGAGGGTGGCCGCCTCCACCGCGAGAGTGACCTCTCCGCTGCCAGGAGCGGGGACCTCGACGTCAACGACCGCGGGCGCGGTCTCGGGGCCGGTCAGTGCGAGGGCACGTGCCTTCAAGGAAGCTCCTCGGAAGAAAACGGGGAGAGTTCCCCACTTAACGGCAGACTACACCCGCACGCCGCCCTAGGCTGCCCCCATGAGCGCGACCCGAGCGGACGCGGTGCGCAACCGCTGCACCCTCGTGAATGCGGCGGCGGACATCTTCGCGACCCAAGGTCTCGATGCACCGCTCGACGACGTCGCCCGGGCGGCCGGCCTCGGCAGCGCGACCATGTACCGACACTTCCCCACCCGGTCCGAGCTGGTCGAGGCGGTCTTCGAGGACGTCCTGACCCAGATCATCGAGTCCGCCCAGCAGTACGCCGCGGAGCCGGACGCGTGGACGGCGTTCGAGGGGCACCTGCGCTTCCTGTGCGACCTGCAGGCACACGACCGCGGACTCGCCGACCTCCTGGTTTCCACGCTGCCTGCAGCCCCTCGCGTGGAACGCCTGCGTGCCCGGGCGCTGGCTGGGCTGAGCGACCTGATCGCCTCCGCCCAGCGGGCAGGCGCGCTCCGGCCGGACTTCGGTCATCAGGACGTCGTGCTGATCCTGATGGCCAACGCCGGCCTGCTGCGGCGTACTCGCGACCACGCACCCGATGCCTGGATGCGACACCTCGCGTTCCTGCTCGACGGACTCCGCAGCACCACCTCCGACCCGGCGCCCGTCCTCACGGGTGGCATCGAGAGCTCCATGGCCGCCTGGGCGCAACAGCTGAACCGCACCGGCCACTGAGCGGCCACCCACCGAGTCGGCGCGAAGAGGCATCCGAAACAGGCCGAGTCGGTGTATGCCGACTCGGCGGAGGGCGGTGGGAGGGCGGTGGGAGGGCGTGCGCTGGGCTCCGAGGGGGCTGACGCTGCGGTACCTTGCGCGTCGTGGCAGCAGACGGTCCGGCCCCGCACGGCGAGGCCGAGGAGCACGCGGAGCGGTTCGTGCTGGACCAGCTCACCGACCGGCTCGAGACCTTGCGCGTGCTGCGCGAGGACGACCCGCAGCGTGCGGACGTCATGCTCGAGCAGTTCGGGGCCGCGGGTCGCGTGGAGTCGCAGATGCTCACGCAGATCGGCCAGGTGCAGCCGCTGCGGATGCCGGACCGGTTCCCCGAAGCACACCGCACCGTGATGCGGGCGATCGAGGTCTTCGACCGCAACGCCGCGCGTCCGCCGTCCTCGCTGCGGGTCGGCGTCCTGACACCGGTGGCGAACATCCTCGTCAAGCTCTTGATCGGCATCGTCGTGCGGAGCTACCAGCGCTCGGTGATCGGGCACCTGCGAAGGCTCTACGCCCTGCGCGAGGCGAACAGCGTGCCAGGCACCGTCGAGTACCGCACGCTCACCCTCGCCCGTCGCCAGCTCGACCGTGTCACCGAGGACCTGTCACGAGGCTCGGCGGGCCTGCCCGCCTTCCTGGTCGGAGGTGCGGCGCTCTCGGCGGTCTCCTCCACCGCCCGCGACGTCACCGGCAACCGCCTCGTCCTGGTGATCGTGGGAGTCGTCACCGTTGCGCTCGCGGTCGCTGCCTTCTGGTGCGTGACCACCGCCGCAGGGATCGCGCGGCGGCGTACCCGGATCGCCCTCGACGCGCCGTTGCGCGCGCTCTACGCGACCCTCGGAGCCGCGGGCGACCCTCCGCACGACCGCAGTCGTGCCTTCGTCGTGTACGCCGTGATCCTGCTGGCACTTGCCTGGGTCGTGGTGCCGATCGGGCTCACCCTCGCCTTCAAGTTCCTCTGACGCCGGGCTGACTCCCGGCCCCACTCCGACAGCCCTGTCCACAAACTGGCCCTGCTCACAAACTGGCCCTGCTCACAAACTGGCCTACAAACGACGCCCGGACGCGTGGGGGGATGTCGTTTGTAGGCCAGTTTGTGAGAGGCCCGCGGCGGGTGACGTGCACACGGCCTAAATGGAGGCCTCGAGGGAGTCGATCCACGACGTCAGGCGAGCGGCGTGGTCGGCCAGGATCTCTGGGTCGTGCATCGCGTGAGAGAGGAGCGCCGCACCTTCGTACGCCGCCACCAACGTGATCGCCAGGTCATGCGCATCCGAGCGGCCGAGCGCCTCGAACAGCTCCTCGGCGACCACGACCAGCTTCGCGAGCACGACACCGGCCGCGTCGGAGATCTGGTCGGGTGGGCGCTTGCCCAGCTCGGAGCACAGCGACCCGATGGGGCAGCCGTACGACGCGATGCGCTCCTTGGCCATCGTCCAGGTGACGACCAGCGCCTTGAGCCGATCGCGGGGATCGTCGTGCTGGGAGAGGATCGACCGGAGCAGGGCGTAGTCGCCGTCGTAGCTCGCCAGGACGGCGGCGAGCAGGTCGTCCTTGGTCTTGAAGTAGTAGTAGACGTTCCCGAGCGGTACGTCGGCCGCCTCCGCGATGTCGGCGATCGTGCTGTGCTCGACGCCGCGCTCATGGACCGTACGACGCGCGGCCGCCACCAGCCGTGACCGCTTCTCCTCGCCCTTGCGTCCTCGCGCCGTGGTGGTGGGCAGGTCAGGAGATGAGTCAGTCACCCAACTGATTCTAGACAGTCATCAACCTCTGTGCTAAAAGTTAGTCAGTGAACTGACTAACAAGGGGAATGACATGAGCAGACTCGCCCGCTGGTGCTTCCGTCACGCCTGGGTGGTGGTCGTGGCATGGGTCGTCCTGCTCGTCACCCTGGTCGCGGCAGGCCGGG
Organism: Nocardioides sp.; assembly: GCA_036271155.1. Classification (GTDB taxonomy): domain Bacteria; phylum Actinomycetota; class Actinomycetes; order Propionibacteriales; family Nocardioidaceae; genus Nocardioides. The sequence continues at coordinate 13,236 of DATBBE010000021.1, forward strand.
TGGCCGGCAAGGCCTACACCGACGGCTTCTCCCTGCCGGGCACCGGATCCAGCCAGGCCCAGGAGCTGCTCGCGTCGGCCGGGCGGACCCAGGGGCCGGGCGACGACACGATCGTCTTCCACGCACGCGCGGCCGGGGCCCACGTCACCGACCCAGCGCTCTCCCAGGCGATCTCCCAGGCACTGACGGCCTCTCGGCACCAGCCCGAGGTCGCCTCGATCACGAGCCCGTTCGCGCCAGGCGCCGCGGGGCAGGTCAGCGCCGACGGGCGCACGGCCTTCGCCAGCGTGAGGTTCGTCGAGCCCGACCAGAGCCTGACCCGGCCCGACATCGACCCCCTGGTCGACGCCGCTTCGGCTGCCCGGAGCAGCGCCCTCGACGTCGAGTTCGGCGGAGGTGGGTTCCAGACCCTCAAGGGAAGCCCGGTCTCGGGGAGCATCTTGATCGGACTGATCGCGGCTGCCGTGGTCCTCCTCCTCGCGTTCGGCTCGATCCCCTCCATGCTCATCCCCCTGGCGGCCGCGATCTTCTCGGTCGCCTCGGGGATCGAGGTCGTCGGCCTGCTGTCCCATCGGCTGGCCATCAACGCGATCACCCCGAGCATCGCCGCACTGATCGGCACCGGTGTGGCGGTCGACTACGCCCTCTTCGTGGTCACCCGGCATCGGCAGGGGCTGATGGTCGGAGAAGGTGTCGAGGAGTCGACGATCCGAGCAGTCGCCACGTCCGGCCGCGCAGTCGTCTTCGCCGGCGGCACCGTGGCGGTGGCGATGCTCGGCCTGTTGGTGCTCAGGGTCGACTTCCTGACCGGCGTGGGGATCGCTGCCGCGTTGACCGTGGGGTTCGCAGTCGCCGCCGCCGTCACCCTCCTGCCCGCGCTCTTCCGCCTGATCGGCGTGCGTGTCCTGAGCCGAAGGGAACGCCGCCGTCTGACGCGAGGCGAACAGGCTTCCCGCACAGCCGGCCCCTGGCGACGTTGGGCCGAGATGGTGCAACGACACCCCCTCTGGCTGGGTGGTGCGGCCCTCCTCCTGTTAGCGCTCCTGATCGTGCCGGCGTTCTCGCTGCGGCTCGGCGCCTCCGACCAAGGCAACGACCCGGCCTCCTCCACCACCCGCAAGGCCTACGACCTGCTGGCCGAGGGCTTCGGTCCGGGCTCCAACGGCCCCCTCGTGCTGGCAGCGCGCACGCCGGACCCGGGATCGCGCGCAGCGCTTGCCGCCCTGGCCGACGACGTACGCGCCCTCCCCGGCGTCGCGTCCGCGAGGCTGGCCCCGAGCTCATCTGGTCCATCGATCGCCGTGCTGGACGTCGTCCCGACCACCTCGCCACAGTCCGTGCAGACCCAGGACCTCTTGCGACAGCTGCGCACCGAGACCATCCCGAGAGCGGAGGCGCACACGACTCTGCACGTCTACGTCGGCGGGCAGACCGCGGTCTTCCAGGACTTCGCCGACGTACTCCGGGCCAAGCTGCCCCTCTTCCTGACCGTCATCGTCGGCCTGGGCTGCCTGCTGATGATGGTGGCCTTCCGCAGCCTGGTGATCCCGCTGGTGGCGGCGGCGATGAACGTGCTCGCGGCCGCCGCGTCGTTCGGCGTCGTCGTCGCGATCTTCCAGTGGGGCTGGGGATCCGATGCGATCGGGCTGGGGAGGGCCGGCCCGGTCGAGTCGTTCCTGCCGGTGATGCTGCTGGCGATCCTGTTCGGACTGTCGATGGACTACCAGGTCTTCCTGGTGAGCCGGATCCACGAGGAGTGGGCCCGGCACGGTGACACCAGCCGGGCCGTGACGAGGGGCCAGGAGCTGACCGGTCGGGTCATCACCGCAGCGGCGGCGATCATGGTCTGCGTCTTCTCGGCGTTCGCCCTCGAGGGGCGCCGCCCGATCGGCGAGTTCGGCCTCGGCCTGGCCGTCGCGATCCTGCTGGACGCGGTGGTGCTCCGCTCGGTCCTGGTCCCGGCGACCATGCACCTGCTCGGCCGGTGGAACTGGTGGATGCCATCCGCCCTCGAGCGCGTCGTTCCACACCTCGACGTCGACGGTGACCTGCCCGGGGAAGTGACGCCGCGAGGACCGCGACCCGAGGCACCGGGACTCGCGACTTGACGTGATCCATTCACAAACTGGCCTACAAACGACGGCCGGGCCGGGTGGAGGATGTCGTTTGTAGGCCAGTTTGTGAGAGGCCCGCGGCGGGTGACGCGTAGCAGCAGGCCGACGAGGTCTTGTGAGTCCTGGCTCGACAGCCCGGTGATCGCCCGCGCGAGCTGCCCGTTCCGGCTATGCCATCCTCGCTGAGGAGCCGTGGTTACCGTGGAGGCATGAGCCGATGGTGGGCACGGCGGTCGCACCAGACCCCGCCGGAAGTGCCGCCCGACCATGGTGCTCCGGTCGGCCGTCGCGTCGCGCTCGGGCTGCTCGGGCTGGGCGCGCTCGGGATCGCCACCGGGACGCGGGCACAGAACGCGGTCACCTCGTTCCTCGCCCCGATCCAGCTGCACGACCCGACAGGTCTGACCTCGCTGCTGCCGGTGGGCGACACGTTTCGCTTCTACTCGGTCACGGGCGGGGTCCGAGACGAGGACGCGACGACGTACCGCCTCCGCTTCGACGGCCTCGTCGACCAGCCCGCCACCTTCACCCTGGCCGACCTCCAGGCGATGCCGCAGACGCACCTCGTGCGCGACTTCCAGTGCGTCACGGGATGGCGCGTGCCGCAGGTGCCGTGGAGCGGCGTGCAGCTGTCCACCCTGCTCGACCAGGTCGGCGTCCAGTCGGCTGGCCGCGCGATCCGGCTCTTCTCCTTCGACGGCACCTACACCGAGAGCCTGACGCTCAGCCAGGCCCGCCTGCCCGACTGCATCGTGGCGCTGAAGATGCTCGGCGCCGACGTCACCCACGACCACGGCGGGCCGGTGCGGCTCTACATCGCGCCGATGTACGGCTACAAGAGCATCAAGTGGCTGTCCGGCATCGAGGTGACCGACCAGGTGGTCGAGGGCTACTGGGAGCACCGTGGGTACGACGTGGACGGGTTCGTCGGCTCCTCCAACGGTCGGAGCATCGATGAGCGCACCTGAGGTCGGCGTACCTCCCGACACCGAGCGGAAGGTCGACCGGTTCAGTCTCAGCTCGCGCTGGGTGCACGGCCTGACCGGTGGTCTCATGATCGTCTGCATCCTCACCGCCGCGATCCTCTACAACGGGTCGATCGCCGTGCTGGTCGGACACCGCTACGTCGTCGAGCAGATCCACGTCTACTCCGGGTTCGCGCTGCCGGTGCCTCTGGTCGTCGGCATCGTCAGCCGGTCGTATCGCGACGACGCCCGCAGGCTCAACCGCTTCACCTCGCGCGACTGGGCCTGGCTGCGCTCGAGCACTCGTCGCGACGGAAGGATCGAGGTCGGCAAGTTCAACGCCGGCCAGAAGGTGAACGCGTCGCTCTCGGCCGGCTCGATCGGGGTCCTCCTGCTCTCGGGCTGCACGATGTACTTCACGAAGCTCACCCCTCTCCCCTGGCGCAGCGGAGCGACGTTCCTCCACGACTGGTTCGCCCTCGCCGTCGGCCTCCTCGTGGTCGGACACGTCGTGATGGCCATGCGCGACCCCTCTGCGCTGGAGGGCATCCGCACGGGTCGGGTACCGCTGCACTGGGCCCGCCGCGAGCACGCCGCCTGGGCACGCGAGGTCGCCGGCAAAGACAGCGGGGGTAGCGAGGCGCCATGAACGACACCGGAGCGGGCGACCGGCCGGACGCGACGGGACGGCGGATCCACACGTTCACGCACGACTCGCTCGTGTTCGACGTGCTGGACGACGGCCCGCTCGACGGCCCTGCGGTCGTCCTCCTGCACGGCTTCCCCGAGCGCGCCTCGCACTGGCATCACGTCAGCGCGATCCTGCACGCCCACGGGCTTCGCACCCTGGCTCCGGACCAGCGTGGCTACTCGCCTGGGGCACGCCCACGCGGCCGTCTGGCCTACCGGATCTCGCGCCTGGTCGAGGACACGAGGGCGCTGATCGAGACGTACGGCGGCCCGGTGCACCTGGTGGGACACGACTGGGGCGCCGCGGTCGCATGGGCCATCGCCGCCGCTCACCCGGACGTCGTCCGTACGCTGACGACGGTCTCCGTGCCGCACCCCGCCGCGTTCACGCGGTCGCTCACGAGCAGCGACCAGGCGAGGCGGTCCTGGTACATGCTCGCCTTCCAGCCACCCCTCGTCGCCGAGCTCCTGGCCCGGGCCCGCCCGGATGCGACCGGGCGCTTCCTGCGTCGTGCCGGGATGGGCCAGGAGGAGGTCGAGCGCTGCCGGCGCGAGATCGTCGAGTACGGCGCGCTGCCGGGCGCACTCGGGTGGTATCGCGCCCTCCCCTTCTCGGTCGGCTCCTCGACCGGGCGGGTCCACGTCCCGACCACCCACGTCTGGAGCGACCGCGACTCCGCGCTCGCGCGGCGGGGCGCCGAGCTCACCGAGGAGTTCGTGCGCGCGCCGTACGAGCTGCGGGTGCTGCGCGACGTGGACCACTGGGTTCCGACCCACGCCCCAGACCAGCTCGCTGACGCCGTGCTCAGCCGGATCGCGTCCGTCCCGGCTCAGGCCCCGAGTCGTCCGCCCCCCGGGATGGCAGGGTGGAGCGGGTGAGTCAGCAGAGCGCGGTGCGGGTCGGTGACGTCGAGCTCTGGACGGAGAGCTTCGGCGACCCGGGCCAGCCGACGGTCCTGCTGGTGTCGGGGGCCGCTGCTCCGATGGACTGGTGGCCCGACGGGCTGTGCGCCCGGCTCGCCGACGGTGGCCGGCACGTCATCCGCTACGACCACCGCGACACGGGGCAGTCGACCACGGGCACTCCGGGCGAGCCGGCGTACGACGGGTGGCAGCTGGGGCGTGACTGTGCCGGTCTCATCGAGGCGCTCGACGTGGGGCCGGTGCACCTGGTGGGCATCTCCATGGGTGGCGGCATCGGCCAGCTGGTCGCCCTGCGACACTCCGAGCTCCTCGCCAGCCTGACCCTCCTCTCGACCTCCGCCGCCGGTGGCGTGGACGCCGAGCTGCCCGGGCCGACGGCCGAGGTGGGAGCGACGTTCGCCGACCCGCCTCCCGAGCCCGACTGGGCCGACGTGGGGTCCTACGCCGACTGGGTCGTGGCCGGCCTGCGCCCCTATGCCGGATCCGTCACGCTCGACGAGAGCGCGGTGCGGGCGGTGGCGACCCGGATCCACGCCCGCAGCCACGACGTCGCAGCCGCCGGCAACCACTGGCTCGCGGTCGGAGGTGACGACGATCCCGCCGCGGACGAGCCGGTCGAGCCGCTCGACGTACGCCGGATAGCCACCCCGACCCTGGTGGTGCACGGCTCGGAAGACCCGTTCTTCCCCCTCCCCCATGGCGTGGCGCTCGCTGAGGCCATCCCCGATGCGACGCTGCTCGTGCTGCCCGGCGTGGGTCACGAGGTGCCGCCGCCCGAGACGTGGGACGCCGTCATCCCGGCCATGCTCGAGCACACCGCGGGTACAGCCTGAGCCCACCCATGAGCACGTCGTAGCAAGAGCGAGGAGCTGACGATGACGGTCCGGCAACTGCGAGTGGTCGTGCACGCCGAGGACTACGACCGGGCGGTGGCGTTCTATCGCGACGTCCTCGGGCTGGGCGAGGAGGCCGCCTACGCCGGCGGCGACGGCGCCCACGTCACGATCCTCGATGCCGGCCGCGCGACGCTCGAGATCGCGAACACCGCCCAGGTAGGGCTGATCGACGATGTCGAGGTCGGTCGTCCGGTCAGCCCCCACATCAGGATCGCGTTCGAGGTGGACGACGTCGTGGCCGACACGAACGCCTTGGCCGGCTCGGGTGCGGTCGTCCTCGCGCCGCCGACCGAGACGCCCTGGCGCTCCCTCAACTCCAGGCTCTCGGCGCCGGCGGGCCTGCAGCTGACCCTGTTCGAGGAGCTCGACGAGCCCGACGATTCCGACGCCGGCGACGGAGTGCTTGGGTAGTCCCGTGACTCGCGTCGTGGAGGCCGACTACCTCGTGGTGGGGGCCGGTGCCACCGGGATGGCGTTCACCGACGCGGTCACCGACCACGCCGACGTACGCGTGGCGCTCGTCGACCGGCGTCCGGGGGTCGGGGGGCACTGGCTGGACGCCTACCCGTTCGTGCAGCTCCACCAGTCGTCGTCCTTCTACGGCGTGGCATCGACGCTGCTCGGCGGCGGTCGCGTCCAGCAGTCGGGCCCGGAGGCGGGTCTGCACGAGCGCGCCACGGTCTCGGAGATCTGCGCCTACTACGGTCGCGTGCTGACCGACCGGATGCTGGCCTCGGGCCGCGTCGAGTTCTTCGCGTGCAGCGAGTACGTCGGAGACCGCCAGTTCGTGTCGCGGATCTCCGGGGAGAGGTTCGAGGTCCCAAAGCGCTGCCGGATCGTCGATGCCGGCTATCTCGCCCCCGACATCCCGGCGCTCGTCCCACCGCCGTTCGAGGTCGGCGGCGGGGTGCGCGTGATCCCGGTCAACGACCTGCCCGGTCTCGACGAGGCTCCGAGCGAGCTGGTGATCGTGGGGTCGGGCAAGACGGCGACCGACGCGATCGTCTGGCTGCTCGCCCGAGGGGTCGATCCCGGCCGCATCGTCTGGGTCCGGCCGCGCGACCCCTGGATGCTCAACCGCGCGGTGGTGCAGCCTGATCCGGCCGTGTTCCTGGGCATGGCCGCCGACATCATGCAGGCCGCCGCGGAGGGGTCGTCCCTCGACGACGTCTTCCTGCGGCTCGAGGACGCGGGCGTGATGATGCGGCTCGACCGGGCGGTGACACCGACGATGGCGCGCACGCCCACGCTGGGTCTCTGGGAGCTCGACCTGCTGCGTGGCATCGAGCGCGTCGTACGTCTCGGTCGCGTCCAGCGGGTCGACACGGCGAGCCTCACGCTGGACGCCGGATCGGTCGCGATCGCCCGCGATGCCGTGGTGGTGCACTGTGCGGCGTCCGGTTTGCGCAACCCGCCACTGGTGCCGGTCTGGAGCACGCCCGCGATCACGCTCCAGCCGATCCGGGCCGGGTTCCCCTGCTTCGGCGCGGCCCTGGTCGGGTACGTCGAGGCGACGCGCGAGGACGACGCGGAGAAGAACCGGCTGTGCCCGCCGTCGCCGTACGGCAACACCCTCGAGGACTGGGCGGCGATGAACGTGCGGGGCACCCTGGCCACGCAGGCCTTCGGGGCCGAGCCCGACATCAAGGCGTGGGCCGATGCAGTCGCGCTCAACCCGGCCCGGATCGCACCCGAGCGGCGCGAGACTCCCGATGTGGACGCCGCGCTGCAACGGCTCGCGACGTACACGGCCCCTGGGCTGACCCGACTCACCGAGCTCGGCCGCGTCGACCCGGTGTGAGCGCCGACACCTGACCGGGCCCCGAGGGCATGCGGTCCGACCTCCGGGGTCGGTCAGGGCTGATCCCCGATGTGCAGGACGCACGCGCCAGCCAGAGTGGAGCACATCAGGGAGACACCCTGACCAACCCACCCGAAGGACGTGCACCACCATGAACGACATCCGCCGCAGCTTCGCCCGGTACGGCCTGGTCAGGTCGCGCGACGAGCGCGTGCTGGGCGGCGTGTGCGCCGGCCTCGGCCGTCGCCTCGGCCTCGCGCCCTGGACCGCCCGGCTCCTGTTCGTGCTGCTGCTCCTGGTCATCCCGGGCAGCCAGCTGCTGATCTACCCGATCCTGTGGATCCTCATGCCGTCGGCCGAGACCGTCACCGACGTCGGCCAGGGCGTCCCCACTCCGGCGACCTGAGCCGCTAGCTCCGTCGTACGCCGAGGGGACACTTCTCCCGGCCCGAGGGGACACTTCTCCGGGCCCGAGGGGGCACTTCTCCCGAACCACCGCCCGCGACGAGCGCGGAGAAGTGTCCCCTCGCGGGCGGAGACCTGTCCCCTCGGCCCCGGAGGAGTGCCCCTTCGGCCGGGGATCCACACTCCGGCGACCTGAGTCGTCGGTTGCGTCGGGCGGTCGTGCGGTGCGATTCTCAGATGCTTGGAGGTCGTCCCACCGAAGGGTCAGCGCATGGATGCACAGCCTGACCGCACGGCCGGCTGACGCATGGCCATCGAAGGGGATGCTCGCCGATCGCCGATCGTCGGCGACCTGCGAGGAGCCCCTCCCCCCACCCGTGAGGGGCTCCGCCCGACCTCGAAGCGCGCCGCACCCCGAGAGGTGCCGCTCGACGCGATCATCGAGCTCAACGCTCTCTACCCGGGTGGCATGGAGTCAGCCGTGGACGCCTTCGCCGCCCTCTGGAGAGGGTCTCGGATACGCGGGATTCGGGTGAAGGACAAACCCGCATCGGCCTCGGTCGCGAGAGAACCGATCCCCGGTACCCAATGGGTGACCGCCGGCTGCCTACAGACGGTGATGACTCCCACCCAGGCACGCGCACTCGTGAGGCGCGACCGCAGCGGCGACGGCCCGTCGGTGATCTTCAAGATCTGGACCGACTTCGAGCTCGAGCCACTGATCGACCGGTCGGCGCCCACGGTGAAGGTGGACGCCGCCCAGGCTTCGTTCGCGGCCCGGGGCTCGGGCATCGTCTGGGCCGTCATCGACTCGGGCATCGACGGGACCCACCCACACTTCCGCGACCTCGAGATCGGGCGGGAGGCGACCGCGCCGGCCAACGCCGCCCCGGCGACCGGCACCACCGCCGGCCTGCACCGCGACTTCACGCACCTGGTGAGCCCCAACCAGCCGACGGACGAGGTGCCGGATCCCCTCGTCGACGTCCTCGGGCATGGCACACATGTCGCGGGCATCATCGCCGGCCGGCGCCCGGACGATCCTGGCGACGTGCAGGTGGCGTCCTCCGACGAGCCCCTGGACGGCGCGGGGTTCGTGCCGCGGACCAAGACCGGGCTCATCCAGGGGATGGCACCGGAGTGCGAGCTGGTGAGCCTCAAGGTGTTCCGGCAGGTCGACGGCGCCTGGAAGACGTCGTGCGCGGCGGTGATGGCTGCCTTGGAGTACCTGCGCACCGAGGTCAACTCCGCCTCGGGAGTCACCCGCGTGCACGGAGTGAACCTGAGCCTGGGATGCGACTGGGATCCCGAGCACTATGCCGCGGGACAGTCGCCGCTCTGCCAGCTGATCAACCGCCTCGTCGACTCAGGCGTCGTCGTGGTCGTCTCGGCCGGCAACAGCGGCCGGGCACAGTCGCAGTCCGAGGCGACCGTGTCCGTCGCGGTGCTCGGCTCGATCACCGAGCCGGGCCACGCCGAGGACTGCATCACCGTCGGCTCCACGCATCGCGACGCGCCCCACACCTTCGGCATCTCCTGGACGTCGAGCAAGGGCCCGACCCTGGACGGTCGCCGCAAACCGGACATCGTCGCTCCGGGCGAGTGGATCACCTCTGCGGCCACCGGGACCGTCCGTACCCGCGCCGGGCTCCCCGACCCGGCGCCCTCGGTCGCGACGTACGCCGAGCAGTCGGGGACGTCGATGGCCGCGCCCCACGTCTCGGGGGTCATCGCCGGCTTCCTGTCGGCCCGGCCGGAGTACATCGGGCGGCCCCGGGAGGTCAAGAGATTCGTGATGGAGACAGCCGTCGACCTCGGACGCGAGCAGCCCGCCCAGGGTGCCGGCCTCGTCGACGCGATGAGGATGCTCACCGACTGCTGACGGTGTGCGGAGAGGAACTCCGATGGACGAGATCCAAGGGCACCCCTACTGGCGGGCCACCTACGACAAGTCGGGGCACCTCGTCGGCGACGACCCCTCAGGCGACATCAAGGCCGCCGACGTCGAGCACCTCTTCGTGTTCGCTCATGGGTGGAACAACTCCACAGGGAGCGCCGAGGACCTGTTCCAGAGCATGTTCGGCTCGATGGCCGAGGCAGCGCAGAGCCACCCGACCCTGGGCAAGATCGGGTTCGTGGGGGTCTTCTGGCCCTCCATCTGGTTTCCCGAGCCGTCCGCGGCGCAGAGCCCCTCGGTCGCCAAGGCCAGCGTGGCCGGGCATCCCGGCCAGGCGGACGCCGCGGTAACCGGCGCTGCTATCGCCGCCTCCCTCAAGGACTCCTACCCAGGACAGGGCGCAGCGCTCGACTCACTGGGGAAGCTCATCGACGACGGGCTTGCCGCGGCCAAGGCCGGAGACGTCTCGGACGCGGTCCAGAGCGCGAACGTGGAGCAGTTCCACACGCAGCTTCGTGGCCTCGTCAGCAACGCGACGACCGCGGAGCTCGACAACGGCGAGAGTGCGCTCGTGGACGCCGACAACGGGCAACAGGCTTACAAGACCCTCGCCGACACCATGGGCAGCGCGCCACCGGGCGGGGACGAGGAGAGCCTCGGAGACGTGTTCGGCAAGGTCTGGTCGGGCGCGAAGAGTGCCATGCGGGTGGCGTCGTACCTGGAGATGAAGACCCGTGCGGGGAACATCGGGCACGCCGGCCTGGGTCCCATGCTCGAGTCACTCCACGCCGGCTCTCCTCAGCTGAAGGTGCATCTGGTCGGTCACAGCTTCGGGGCCCGGCTCGTGTCCTATGCGCTGTCCGGCACTGGTACGTCCGAGCAGAGCCCGGTGGCGTCGGTGACCCTCCTGCAGGGAGCGTTCAGCCACTGGGCGTTCGCGCAGGCCGACCAGATGCCGTTCGGGGTGGCCGGACCGCTGTGCAACGTCCGCGACCGGGTGAGCGGGCCCGTGCTGTCGACCTTCAGCCAGCACGACTGGGCCGTGGGGATCTGGTATCCCAAGGCATCGTTCATGGCCGACCAGATGGTCGAGTCCACCGAGGCCGCATCCAAGTGGGGCGGGATGGGATCTGACGGAGCCCAGTCGGTCCCAGGGCCGGGTGCAGCCCTGATGCTCGAGGAGTCCGGTCACCCCTACCAGCTCCAGGCCGGCGAGTTCTACCGGTTCGACAGCAACAGCGTCATCAAGGACACCACCCAGTCGTCGTTCGCCGGCGCCCACTCCGACATCCGGCACGCCCAGGTCGCGTGGCTGCCGGTGTGCGCCGCCGCCGGGCTGTGACCTCCGACTGCGACACCTACTCGCTCTTGTCTCCGATGAGGGTGCCGCCGGCGACCATGCCGAGCTCAGCGTGCTCGGGCTCGCCCACCAGGTGCTCCTCGATGACGCGTCGCGCGACGGGCGGGATCATCAAGGCAACGGCGGCGCACAGGATCATCACGACCATGAGCATGGCGAACCCGCGGGTGTAGCCGGACTCGTGCGGCAGGCCGTCGGTGAACACACGGGCGGTCACGATGGTGGCCATGACGGCCGCGCCGATGGAGCCGCCCACGGTGCGGATGTTGGCGTTCATGCCACTGGCGACCCCGGTCTGCTCGGGGGGTACGGCGGCGACGATGAGGTTGGACAAGCAGGCGAAGATCAGGCCGACCCCGAGACCCATGACTCCGTTGGCAAGGACCAGCTGCCAGGGGTGGGCATGGGCGAAGGCGACCATCCCCATCGCCAGAGCGACGATCAGCGACCCGGTGACGACGACGGCCTTGGGGCCGATCCGGCGGGCCGCGCGTGCGGAGTACATCCCCGCCAGGAACATCGTGACCGACGACGGCAGCAGGATCAGACCGGACTCGGTGACCGACGCCCCGAACCCGTAGCCCGCGGCGCTGGGCGTCTGGCTCAGCTGTGGCAGAAAGGCGAACGACGCGTACATCGCGAACCCGACCAGCAAGGCGACCAGGTTCGTCGTCCACACGGCCGGCAGCCGCATCATCCGCATGTCGATGAGCGGCGAGGCCGAACGGCTCTCGACCCACACCCAGAGCACGGCCAGGATCACGGCCCCGACCAGGAGCCCGAGCACCGCGAGGGAGGTCCACCCCCACTGCGAGCCCTGGCTCAGCGCCAGCAGCAGCGCCACCAGCCAGGCCGATAGGAGGAGGGCCGGCAGGACGCTGATCTTCCCAGGCGTGCGCACCGGTGACTCGGGGACGAAGGCCACGGTGGCGACGGCAGCCGCGGCGGTGATGATCATCGGGAACCAGAACAGCCAGTGGTAGTCGAGCGCGCTGACGATGGGCCCCGCCAGCACCAGCCCGAGGCCGGCGCCGACCGCGGAGAGCGAGGCCACCGCGGCCACGGCACTCGGGACCTTCTTCATCGGGAACTCGTCACGGATGATGCCGAACGACAACGGCAGCACACCACCGCCGACGCCTTGGATGACCCTGCCGACGATCATCAGCCCGATGCTCGAGGCCAGCGCGTCGAGGAGCGACCCGATCGCCAGCGCCACCAGAGCGATCACCAGCATCCGCTCCTTGCCGAGCTTGTCGCCGACTCGGCCCACGATCGGCGTACACACCGAGGCCGAGAGGAGGTAGGCGGTCAGCACCCAGGTGACGGTCGTCTGGCTGGTGTGGAGGTCTGCCTGGATCTCGGCCAGGACCGGGACGACCAGTGACTGCAGCAGCGCGAAGGCCGAGACGGAGACGGCAAGGACGGCGAAGGTCACCTGATGGTGGGAACGGCGCTCGGTCGCGGACACGGACACGGACTTCCTTCGCGGGGTCGATGGAGACCCACACCCTAGACCAGAAGCGGAGATTGCTTCCGCTTGCGTCCCCCTCGTCACCGGACGGGGCGGCTGACGCCGGGTGCCGCATGATGGGCGTCTCATGACACCCACGCTGGTCTACCTCCACGGCATCGGTGCCGATCACGACGACGCGTGGCGCGAGGTGCTGAGCGCGGCGCTCGTCGAGGTCGGCTATCCGAGCCTCTTCGACGGGGTCGACTGCCGGGCGCCGAAGTACCCCCACACGCTGCGCTATCCCAGCGACGAGCACCACGACCTCCCGCCCCAGACGCGGCCGGAGCTCTCGACCAGCGAGCGAGACGACCTGCGCTGGCGCGTCGAGCGGGCCACGGCCGACGTCGAGCGCGCGCTCGGGGCCCACGCCACGGGGTGGGGCATGCCGCTGGCGGCGGAAGCCGTTCCCGCGGCGATGAAGGTGATCCCCCAGGCGAGGCGCTACCTCGAGGACCAGGCCACCCGCGCGAACACCCTCCACCGCGTGCTCGCGGCCATCCCGGAGTCGGGACCGATCGTCGTCCTGGCCCACAGCCTGGGCACCGTCATCGCCGCCGATCTGCTCACCCGGCTGCCCGCGGGCGTCGAGGTCGTGGGCGTGATCACCGTGGGCTCGCCGGCGGGCCTCCTCGGGGTGCACAAGGGCAGTGACCGTCTGGAGGTGCTGCGCGAGCCACAGCCGCAGGTCGCCTGGTGGCTTAACGTCTGGGGCGGTGCCGACCCGGTGACGGGCATGAGGGGGATCTCCCACCGGTTCCCGTGGGTGCTCGACATCCCGCTCCCAGGGGTGCGCCATCCGATGGAGAACTATCTGGGCTCTGCCACCGTCGCCTGCGCGGTGGGTCGGGCGATGTTCGGGAGCCTGGACCGGAAGCTGTCAGTGCCGGAGTCCCTCCCGGAGCCCGAGGTCGACGACGCCGAGCTCCACGCGTACCTGCTGCTGACCTACGCCCACTTCGTCGCGGAGCATCTGCCGGGCGAGCAGGAGGCACGCTTCCGGGGTGCTCTCGGGGTCGTCCGGGCCGACCTGAGCGCTCGGCTCGGGCTGGCCGACGTCGGAGAGCCACCCGACCCGGCACGGTTGCGGACACTGTCGAAGTCGACGGCCCTGATGCCCCTGCTGAGCATGGCGATGACGAACCCGGTCGCGCCGTACGACAGCGCGATCAAGGCGTCCGCGCGCCGCGACGCGCTCCACGACGTGGCGGTCTGGATCGGGCTCTACAGCGGTTACGGTCGCGCGCTCCACCGGGCGCTCACCCAGGCGTCGATGGCGATCTCGCCCACCTGGGCCGACCGGTGGTGGCTGCGGCCGCGGCGGCCGCGGTCACCGGATCGGCTCGACGACGTGGAGCTGACCGCGATCCGGCTGGTCGCCGCCGAGCTCGTACGCCGTCGCGAGGGTCTCGACTCCGACCCTCGCGTGCACGCCGCGCTGACCCACGCCGAGAGCGAGCTGCTCCGTGACCGCGCCGCTCTCTCGCCGTACTCAGATCCTCGCGGGCCTGCCCTTCGGCTCCTCGACCGCCAGCTTCGCACCCTGAGCCGGGCGCTGCGCACGCTGAACCGGAGAGGGCTCGCTCCTCCGCACTAGGGCGACGCCGAGAACGCCGGTGGGTGCGGACGGGAGGGAGATCCCGTTCCACACCCACCGGCGGGGTGGCTGACCCGAGCCCGCTCAGTGCAGGTTGAGCTGCTGGGCGAGGAAGGCGTCGCGGTCGACGCGCGCCGCGTCGGTGAGCTGGTGGTCGGCGCCGTCGTACAGCTCGACCTTCGCCTTCGGGCTGGCCGCCGCGAAGTCGTCGCGCACCTCGCTGGGGATGTACACGTCGTCACCGGCCCACTGGAAGAGCACGTGGCTGCCGAGGCGGGAGGTGTGCTCGATCGGGTTCAGGCCGTCGAAGAGCGCGTAGTAGTCGGTGCGGGCCTGACCGGTCAGCCCCAGCCAGTACGTCGCGAACCAGTTGCCCCACAGCGAGTCGGGCGTCTCCAGCACCAGCGCGGAGACCCGGTGGTCGCGGTCCGCGATCAGGCTGGCGTACATCGCGCCGTAGTCGTGGCCGACCACCGCGATGCGCTTCGGGTCGACCCCTCGGATGTGCACCAGCTTGTCCAGGGCCCGGTGCATCGCGGCCACCTGCTGCTTGACCAGTGTCACGTCGTGCTTCGTGCCGTCGGGGCTCGGCACCCAAGGGAAGTAGCCCTGCGGGAGCACCGAGACGACGCCTTGCTGGGCCAGCTCCACCGCCTCGCCGAGGTACTCGGTGCGGTCGTTGTGCGGGTCGCCCAGCCAGTGCAGGAACAGGATGCCGGCATCCGCCCGGCGCACCTGCCGGCCGGCCGGCTCCACGACGTACGCCGCCACACGTCGGCTCTGCCCGTGGACCTTCAGCCGGATGTCCTTGATCACCACCCCGGAGCCGGAGTGGGGGGCCGCTCGCCCTTGGTCGGCCTGCGCCGCCCCGACACTGCCCGCCGCGCCCAGCGTCAGAGCACTCGTTGCCATCCCCGCTGTCAACACTGCCATCCAGACCCGTCCGCGACCCATGTTCCCCACTCCTCGTCAGTTGCTTTCACCGTCTTACTCCTGACGCGATCCTGGGGTCAGTAGTATGGGCCGTCAAGGTACTGACGGCACATCGATACCGGATCGTGTCCCGAGCGGAGGTGACCATGCAGACGACGGTGTCGTTCCCGATCGACTGGCTCGAGCGCGGCGCTGCCCGACCCCTCGGCGACCTCGACCTCGCCCTGCTGCTGGTCAACAGCCACGACCTGCTCGAGGACCCCGCCGACCGGTTGACCGACCTGGCGTGGCTGACCGGCGTGCTGACATGGGCCGGGCACCCCGACCTCGCGACCGCCCTGACCAGATCCGACCTCCCGCGGCTGAGGTCCCTGCGCACAGTGCTGCGGGCCGCCTTCGAGGCACCCGACCTGACCGCGGCCGCGACGGTGCTCAACCCCCAGCTGGTCAAGGCCCGCGCCGTGTTCCTGCTCGACGTACCTCCGGGGCCGAAGGACAGCGGCCGGTTCGTGCCGGCGCCCGATCGCACCGGGTACGCCGCCCTGGCGGCGCGACTGCCGGCGGCCGTCGCCGCGCACATCGCCGACCATGGAGTCGCCCGGCTCGGCATCTGCGCGAGTGACCCCTGTCGGTGTGCGTTCGTCGACCGCACCCGGGCCGGCACCCGGAGACACTGCTGCAGCGTCTGCAACGACCGCTACGCCGCGCGCGCCTACCGACGGCGTCGCCGCGACGCCGGCTCCCAGGACTGACCCGCGGGAGACGAGTCAGGGGCCGACCGTGGCACGGGATGCGGCCGCGCCGCTATAACTGGCGCGTGACCACCCACCAGCTCGTCATCGCGGACGCGACCCTGCGCGGGCGCCCCGGCCGCTGGCAGGTCGGCCTGGACGACGGGCGCATCACCACCGTCACCGAGCAGCTGCTGACCGGTCGCGACGAGATCGACGCCGCGGGAGGGCTGGTCACCGAGAGCTTCGTGGACGGCCATCTGCACCTCGACAAGGTGCACACCCTGGACCGCGCCGGTGACGCCGCGCTGACGGCGTACACCGCGGGCGACATGGGCTCCGCGCTCCGATCGATCGAGCTGGCGTCAGCCGTGAAGGCGGACTACGACCGGGCCTGGATCGAGCCCAACGCCCGGGAAGCAGTCCTGCAGGCGGTCCGGTACGGCGTACGCCACGTGCTCGCCTTCGCCGACGTCGACACCTCCGCGCGGCTCGAAGGGGTGATCCCGCTGCTGGCGCTGCGCCAGGAGTTCCGGGGGGTCGTCGACCTCCAGGTGGTGGCCTTCCCCCAGGACGGCCTGCTCTGCGACCCGGGCGCGGAAGACCTCGTGCGCGAGGCCGTCGACCTCGGCGCGGACGTGGTGGGTGGCATCCCGTGGATCGAGCACACCGACGCGGAGGCCCGCGAGCACGTACGCCGGATGTGTGCCCTGGCCGCCGGGCACGGGCGCCGCGTCGCGATGCTGGTGGACGACGCCGGCGACGCGAGCCTGCACACCACCGAGATGCTCGCCGAGGCGATGCTGGAGCACGGCCTCGTCGGCCGGGGCGTCGCCAACCACGCCCGCGCCGTCGGGCTCTATGCGCGCCCCTCCCTCGAACGGCTCGCGGCCCTCGCGCGCCGCGCGGGGCTCGGCTTCGTCAGCGACCCGCATACCGGGCCGGTCCACCTGCCGGTGCTCGAGCTGTCCGCTCTCGGGCTTCCGGTCGCGCTCGGCCAGGACGACATCGAGGACGCGTTCTACCCCTTCGGCCGGCACAACATGGCCGAGATCGCGTTCCTCGGCGCCCACGCGCTCGAGGCCGTCGACACCGCCGGCATCGACCTGGTCTACGACGCCGTCACGACCACGGCTGCGACCGTTCTCGGCGTCAGCGGGCACCGGCTCGAGGAGGGCGGCAACGCCGACCTCGTCGTGCACTCACATCCCACCGTGCGATCGGTGCTCGCCCACCACGACCCGCCGGCGTACGTCGTCGCCTCGGGTCGACTGGTCGCCACCTCGACGTCGGAGACGACCTTCCACCTGCCGACGTAGGGCACTCAGGTGCTGCGACGCCCGCCGCGGACGAGAATGCCGACACCGACGAGGGCGATGATCGGTCCGAGGACCGCCCACAGCGTCTTGCCGCTCATGCCCGAGCCGCCGAGGACGTTGATGCCCTGCAGGAAGAACACGGCGCCGAAGATGATGAGGACGACACCGACGGCGCGCATCACGGTGGGGGTCACAGCGCCACGGTAGCCCAGCGTCCCAGCCGGGCTCGCCCGACGACTTGAGCTCACGTGTGCTTGAGGTCCTACGTTGGGGTGTGCGAGGGGAAGCACACCCCGGAAGGAGCCGCACGATGAACCGCCTCGATCTCGGGCCGATCGGAGTCTCGCTGGAGGTGTCGGACGACGACACCCACCTGGATGCCGCGCGAGAGCTGGAGAGGCTGGGCTACTCCGCCCTCTGGCTGCCGGGAGGACAGCTCGACAGGCTCGACCGGCTCACGGAGCTCGTGGGCGCCACGACCCAGGTGCGGATCGGGTCGGCGATCATCTCCCCGGACGTGTACGGCGCCGACGAGGTCACCAGTTGGTACGCCCAGCTCGAGGTGAGCGCGCCTGGCCGGGTCGTGGTCGGATTGGGCGGTTCGCAGACCCCGCCCGCGCTCCCTGCGCTTCATGAGTACCTGGACCGCCTGGACCGCGACGGCGCCGTGCCCGTCGAACGTCGGCTGCTCGCGGCCCTGGGTCCGCGCAAGCTCGAGATCGCGCGTGATCGAAGCGCTGGCGCTCTCACGCTGCTGGTCACACCCGACTACACCCGCCAGGCACGCGCAGCCCTCGGCGCCGAGGCCCTGCTGGTCGTCGACCAGTTCGTGATGCTCGAGGACGACCCCGCCAAGGCGCGCGAGACCGCCCGCGCACACCTGAGGTTCCTGGCCGGCGTGGCTGGCTACCGCGCCAACTTCGCCCGGATGGGCTTCACCGACACCGAGATCTCCACGCTCGGCGTGCGTCTCGTGGACGAGTTGGTCGCATGGGGCGATGCCGACGCGATCGCGGCACGGGTCGACGCACACCGGGCCGCGGGTGCCGACCACGTCGTGCTGGCGGTGTTGGCCGACGATGACCAACCCGGGACGCTTGAGGTCGCCAGGCGTCTGGCCCCACGCGCTTCGAGATAGTGGCCGCTCGGCGATCCGTGAGGTGACCGCTCCCGCGGTGTGGTCGAACACTGCGTCAAGGGGGGCAGGTGCCCCCCTTGACGCAGTGGTGACGGTGTCCTCAGCGCTGCTGGGTACTCAGAGCTGCTGGGTACTCAGAGCTGCTGGGCGAGCCCGACGACGTGACCGAGCGGGTCCGCGATCAGGGCGAACTGGACGCCGGGGACCGTGACCGGCTCCTGCACGACACGTCCACCGAGCCGGGTGGTGTCGGCAATGCTCGCCGCCATGTCGTCGACACCGATGAAGAACGTGACCAGGTCGCTGTCGCCCTGGAGCGGGCTGATCGCCGTGTAGAGCGCATCCGGCACTCCGGTGTCCACGAAGGTGTAGCCCGGGTAGGCGCCTTCGGTGGGGTACGTCCAGCCGAAGAGCTCGCCGAAGAACGACCGGGTGGCGTCCGGGTCGCTGGAGCGAATCTCGGCGTGCACGATGGGGTGGGCCATGAGGGCCTCCTGTGTGATGTGGCCGCCCGGACGGGCCGGCCTCCTATCTCCATGACGTGCGAGCGGTCGCCGAATCGACGGCAGCCGCGAAGAGGAAATGTGAGGGGATGGGTGCGAACCGGCGCAGACCTCGTACACTGGTCTCATCGGCACCGGCGGGTGGCCGACCGATCCGGTCCCTGCTCGCCCAGGGTGCGCGCCGTCCGGGCGTGACACGGCCGAAGGGGGTTCGATCCTCAACCGGATCGGGTCACCGAGTTCAACCCCCGCCGGTCGGCGGGACGCCGAAGCCGGGCACCACGCTCGGCAGCAGCGGGATTCGCGCTTGAGGAAGAGAGCGGCTGGTTGGCCACACAGCATCGACGGCGGTCCGGGGGCACCCGGGGCGCTCAGCGTACGGGGAACCAGCGTTCGGGGAACCGCGTCCGGAACCGCGACAACGAGGGCATCATCCCGGTGCTCGCGATGGCGGTGCGCGAGGTCGAGCGCGCGGTGACGGGCCGACAGCTGACCTCCGGTCAGCGGGCTCGGTTCCAGGCCTCGGCGCTGCTGGCGCGTGCCGAGCGCGCGAACGTCCGCAACGACGAGTCACTGACGCCGGCCCAGCGCGACACCCAGCTGAAGCGGCTCGAAGGCCTGGCCACCATCCTCGCTCAGATCGCGACCCGGGAGCCGTCGCTGTTCTCCCTGCTCCAGGAGGACGCCGAGGTCTCCGACGCCACCCGGCGGCTCGAACGCGAGATGCAGACCCAGGCCGGTCTCGAGCTCGAGCCCGAGCCGGATCCGGAGCCGACGTTCACCGGCAATACTCGTGAGCGCACCGCCCTCCCCCAGTCCGTCGTCCAGGCCCAGCTCGCCAACCCGTTCCTCGTCCCCGACTTCAGCCAGACCGCACCGCGCGTGCGTGGACACCTTGCCGGGTGGGAGCTGATCGAGCCGCTGCTGAACTCCTTCGAGCAGGCCGCGCCCGGAGCACCGGCGAGCATGGAGCTGCCGGAGTCCCGGCCGATCCTGCTGCCCGAGGGCCTCGACCTGATGGAGCACCAGGCCCGCCTCCTGGCGTCCGTGGCCGACGGCCATCGCACGTTCCTTCTCGCCGACGAGCCCGGTCTTGGCAAGACCGCGCAGGCGCTGCTGGCCGCCCAGGCCGTGGACGCGTTCCCCCTCCTCGCGATCGTCCCGAACGTCGTCAAGACCAACTGGGCGCGCGAGGCGAAGATGTGGACGCCGAGCCGGTCGGTCACCGTCGTGCACGGCGACGGACAGGACGTCGACGGGTTCGCCGACATCGTGGTCGTCAACTACGAGGTGCTCGACCGGCACGTCGGGTGGATGGGCGAGCACGGCTTCCGCGGCCTGGTGGTCGACGAGGCTCACTACATCAAGAACAAGAAGTCCCAGCGCTCACAGAACGTCCTCGAGGTCTCCGACCGCATCCGCCAGCGCGTCGCTCGGCCGCTGTTGATGGCGCTGACGGGGACACCGCTGATCAACGACATCGACGACTTCCGGGCGATCTGGCAGATGCTGGGGTGGATCGAGGAGAAGAAGCCCGGCAACCTCTTGATGGCCGAGCTCGAGGAGACCGGTTTCACCCCGGCAGACCACGCGTTCTACCCGGCCGCACGGCAGGCCGTCGTCGACCTGGGCATTGTCCGTCGGCGCAAGGTCGACGTCGCCGCCGACATCCCGGCCCGCCGGATCGCCGACCTGCCGGTCGAGCTCGAGGGCCCGATGGGTCGGTCGATCCGCGACGCCGAGGCACAGCTCGCCAAGCGTCTCGTCGGTCGCTACCACGCAGCGCTGGAGCACCGGCGTACCGGCGCATCGGTGCTGGGCGACGATGGCATCGACCACGTGCTGGTACGCCGTGTGGCCGAGCGCGAGGTGGCCGAAGGCTCCGAGTCGCGCGCAGGTGGTGACGGGGCCGGCGACAACGTCTTCACGATGGTGCGCAAGATCGGGCAGGCCAAGGCCGAGCTGGCCACCGACTACGCCGTGCAGCTGGCCCGAAGCACGGGCAAGGTCGTGTTCTTCGCCAAGCACCTCGACGTGATGGACACCGCGGAGGAGATCTTCGCCCGCCGTGGCGTCGGTGCGACGTCCATCCGCGGTGACCAGACCCGCGCTGCTCGCGACCACGCGATCGACTCGTTCGTCAACGACCCGGAGACCCAGGTCATCGTCTGCTCGCTGACCGCGGCCGGCGTCGGCATCAACCTCCAGGTCGCCTCCAACGTCGTCCTCGCCGAGCTGTCGTGGACCAACGCCGAGCAGACCCAGGCCATCGACCGCGTCCACCGGATCGGTCAGACGATGCCCGTCACCGCCTGGCGGATCATCGCCGCCCAGACCATCGACGCGAAGATCGCCGAGCTCATCGACAGCAAGGCCGGGCTGGCCGCGCGAGCACTCGACGGAGCCGACGAAGCCTCGACCTCGACGCTCGACCTGCAGGTCGAGACCCTGGTGGCCATCCTCACCGAGGCGCTGGCCGCCGACGTCGACGGCTGACGGCGTACCAGCCCGTCCCGGTCACAGGCGTCACACCAACACCCTGGCGTGGGCACTCCCGTCGCCTATCGGGGGTTGCAACCCCTGAGAAGCGACGGGATACCCGGTGAGCCGGGTATCCCGACAGGCAACCGACGCCTCAGCGGCGGCCGGAGCTGAACGACGCCGCGCTGTGGTTGGTCCCGGAAGACGCCGCGGGCCCCGAGCGGGACGGCGTACGTCGCGGCTGCCGGCGCGAGGCCGGCTTCGACGACGACGAGGAGGACGAGGACGAGGACGCGTTGGCACCGCCCGAGCGCTGGCTCGACCCGCGACCGCGGCCCCCGCCACGACCGCGGCGGTTGCGCCCGCCTCCGCCGCCGCCTCCAGAGCGTGTCTGGGGCGACGGCGCGGCAGCTGGCTCCAGGCCCGCGGTCAGCGTCCGCTCGCCTGGGGCGAGCTCGAGCAGGACCGGGTGGGTGGAGCCCTGGATCCGAGTCGTGGTCGGCTTGATGCCGGCCGCGCGGGTCAGATCGCGGACGTCGCGTACTTGTTCGGAGGTCATCAGGGTGACGACGGTGCCGGCGTTGCCGGCGCGCGCCGTACGTCCGGAGCGGTGCAGGTAGGCCTTGTGCTCGGCCGGCGGGTCGGCGTGGACGACCAGCGCGACGTCGTCGACGTGGATGCCGCGGGCGGCGATGTCGGTCGCGACGAGCGCAGCTGCCTTGCCGTTCTGGAAGGCGTCGAGGTTGCGGGTGCGCGCACCTTGGCCGAGGTTGCCGTGCAGCTCCACGGTGGGGACGCCGCTCTTGTTGAGCTGGCGGGTCAGCGCCTTCGCACCGTGCTTGGTGCGGGTGAAGACCATCGTGCGGCCGGGTGCGCTGGCGAGGTCGACCAGGACCGACAGTCGCTGATCGCGGTCGACGTGCAGCACGTGATGGGACATCGCGGTGACCGGCATCTGCGCCGAGTCGGCCTCGTGGGTCACGGGGTTGTGCAGGAACTGCTTGACCAGCGTGCCGACGGCCTTGTCGAGGGTGGCCGAGAAGAGGAGCCGCTGGCCGTTCTTCGGCGTGCGGCCCAGGATCCGGCGTACGGCGGGCAGGAAGCCGAGGTCGGCCATGTGGTCGGCCTCGTCCAGCACGGTGACCTCGACGTCGTCGAGGCTGCAGTGGCCCTGACCGATCAGGTCCTCCAGCCGGCCGGGGCAGGCGACGACGACGTCGACACCGCGGCGCAGCGCGTTGACCTGGGGGCCTTGGCCGACCCCGCCGAAGACGGTGCGCGTGGTCAGACCGGCGGCCTGCGCCAACGGCGCCAGAGCTGCGTCGATCTGCCCGACGAGCTCACGGGTCGGGGCGAGGATCAGTGCGCGGGGGGCACGCGCGCGTGCCGGCCTACCGTCGGTGAGGCGGGCGACGAGTGGGAGCAGGAACGCGTAGGTCTTGCCGGAGCCGGTGCGCCCGCGACCGAGCACGTCGCGCCCGGCGAGGGAGTCCGGCAGCGTCGCGGCCTGGATCGGGGTCGGGGTGTCGATGCCCTCACGGGCGAGGACGTCGGACAGGCGTGCGGGCACGCCGAGAGAAGCAAAGGTTGTCAAAGGACTGCCATCTGTACGGGTGTCTCACCGACAGCCGGGATCCGAAGGGTTCGGGCGGCTTCGCGCGGAGCAGCGGCTGCTGCTACGACGTGCGGACAGCTCGCGGTGAGAGCTCGACGGGCTGATGTCCCCAGGTTACCGGAGTGACGTCTGATCACCCTCATCGTCGGCGGCCTACCGGCGGGTCGTGTGCCCCAGGACGTTCCATGAACCGTCCTGGGGCACACG
>DATBBE010000022.1:0-5175 GCA_036271155.1 Nocardioides sp.
TCGCGGCCGAGACGCTCGGTCTCCTGCTCGTGCTGCCGGGTGATCTGCCGGTAGTGGGCCAGGACGTCGGTCCCGTCACCGGGCACGTTGCCCTGCACCGCCGCCACCTGGACCTGCCCCTGCTGGGGCGCGGAGTAGGGCGCCACGACGGGCACCGAGGCCACCGCCAGGACCCCCAGGACGCCGGCGAGGGGGATCAGACGCGCGCGACGGTCCCGCCCGGCGTACGCCGTCGCCAGGAGCGCTCCGGCAAGCGCCAGGACCAGGCTCACCCCGGTCGCGCCGACGAACGGCAGCGCCCCTGCGACGGGCGTGCCGACCACCGCGTAGGACAGCCGGCCCCACGGCATCCCCCCGGCCGGCCAGGTGCAGCGCACCGACTCCATCGCGACCCACGCCACCGCCAGCCAGAGCGGGGCGGCGGGCAGCCGCCGCAACGGGACCACAGCCGCTGCCAGCGCGGCGTACCAGACGGTCTGGGTGAGGGCGAGGCCGAGCCAGGGCACGATCCCGACGACGTGCAGCCAGAACAGCAGGGTGACCTGGAAGGCGCCGCCGAACACCAGGCCGGGCAGCCACGCCGAGCGCACGGGCAGCCCGTCGGTGACCACGAAGAACGCCGCCACGGCCAGCGGCAGCAGCCAGTAGGCGTGGACCGAGGGGAACGAGAACGCGAGCGCCACCCCGGCCGCGAGCGCGACCAGGCAGCGGGTTCTCATGGTGGCGAAGGTACCTGGGCGGCTGAATCCTGGGCTGAGAATCCTGGGCTGAGGTTCAGGCCGGCTTGCAGCGAGCTGCTGCGCCGTTCGCTTCGACGTTTCCGTTGCGACTTCGTCGCGACGGAGACGTCTCCGCTCAGGCCTGACCGGAGAGGACTGTGGCCCTTCGGGCCGACCGCACCACGACTGGCTGCCGCGGACTGCGGAAGTTGTCTAGGGGGACCGCATTCCTCTCCGGTCTCGCTCTCGCGAGGCAAGAACCGACCTCCGCGAATCAGCTTGCCCGATGAGCGGACTCCCACCGGGCGAGCCGACCACTCGGACGTCGGTCTTGCACCCACGAATGCCTGAGCGAACTCGAGCAACCTTGGTCATCCGGCACCTGGTTGTCAACCGCGTGCTGACCTGCGGCGACGCGCGAAGTCGCAGGTCAGGAACGGTGGTCGTGACCGAAAGTTCATCCCGAATTTTGGCCGTAGAGCGGCGTGTCCGACACCGACACGCCGGGAAGGTGAACGATCGCTAACCGTGCTCCCAGCGAGCTCGCGGGCAGAGCCTGACAGCGCGTCGCTCAGCCCGGAACGACGACGGTGCCGGTCGCCGTGGTCGCCACGAGCGGTGGGTCGAGCAGCGCCGCCGCCCCCGGCCGCTCGTCGGTCGGGTTGCCGCGGGCCACGATGCTGACCGCGAGCTCGAGGACTCGGCTGCGGGTGCCGACCCTGATCAGCTCGCACACGATCTCCAGCACGTCGCCGGCGCGGACCGGCTCCTTGAACTGCACGTCGGCATACGACGCGAACAGGCCTTCGTCGTTGTCGGTGAGGATGCACATCTCGGTGGCCACGTCGCCGAACAGCGCCAGGCTGTAGGCGCCGTCCACGAGGTTGCCGGCGTAGTGGGCGTGGGAGTAGGGCACGTAGCGCCGGTGGACGACGCGGGCACCGACGTCGTGACCGTTGGTGGTCGGCATCAGCTCGCCTTTCGGGTGGGCTCGGGAGTCGGCGCCAGGCGATGGACGAGGTACGACGCGACCTCGCCGGGCGTCGCACCTCGGGTGAAGACCCGGTCGACGCCGAGGTCTGCGGCCATCGTCTCGTCGAAGCGGGGGCCGCCGACGATGAGCAGCGGTCTCTTGTCCGGCGGATAGGACTCGCGGAAGGCCGCGGACATCTCCCGGGTGTTGAGCAGATGGGCGTCACGCTGGGTGACCACTTGGGACACCAGCACGGCGTCGGCCTTCTCCTCGCGGGCGCGCTCGACGAGCTCGGGCACGCTGACCTGGGCGCCGAGGTTCACCACCTTGAGCTCGCGGTAGTACTCCAGGCCCTTCTCCCCCGCGAACCCCTTGATGTTGAGGATGGCGTCGATGCCGACGGTGTGGGCGTCGGTGCCGATGCACCCGCCCACGACGACCAGGCGCCGACGCAGGCTGCGCTTGATCGCGGCGTTCGCCTCCTTGGGCGTCAGCAGGGGGAAGTCGCGTTCGACGACCTGGACGACGCTGGGGTCGACGAGGTGGTTCACCCGGCCGTAGACCACGAAGAAGGTGTACTCCTCCCCCATCTGCTTGGCGTGCACGACCAGCGCAGGATCCATGCCCATCTTGTTGGCCAGCTGGACGGCGGCGCCTTCGGCGATCTTGGAGTGCGGCATCGGCAGCGTGAAGCTCAGCTGCACCATGCCGTCGCCGGTGGTGTCGCCGTACGGCCTGATCGGGCCGGCCTTCGCCCCGCTCATCGGCCGGCCTCCAGGAGCTCGCTTGCGGGGTTCCAGTACCCGTCGGCCTTCTCGGCGACGCCTTCGAGACCCTTGCCCTTGTCGGCAGGACGCTTCATCAGACCGAAGGTGCCGTCGGCGATCGCCTCGAGCAGCGGGGCCTTCCCCGGCTCGTCTGCGATCTTCTCCAGCAGGTCGATGGTCTCGGCGAGCACCTGCCGTGCGCGCTGGGCGATGAACCCGTCCGGCTCGGGACGGAAGTCCTCACGCAGCCTGCCGGCGGCGTTCATGACGTAGCGGACGTTCTGCAGGGCCAGGTCGCGGTCGGAGATCCACGGCGTCACCACGGCCTCGGTCATCATCCCCACCAGCAGGATCCCCTGGCCGGTGAGTGCGCCCACGAGGTTGAAGAAGCCGTCGAGCAGGTAGCCGCGGAACACGTCACCGGTCATGTGCCGCGTGGGTGGCATCCACTTCAGGGGCGCATCGGGGAACAGGTCGCGCGCCAGCATCGCGTGGGCGAGCTCCAGGCGGAAGGAGTCGGGGATGTCGGGGTCGATCTCGAAGGCGTGACCCAGGCCCAGCTGCCAGTTCTCCAGGCCGGCCTCCTTGGCGAAGTACTCGTTGAGGAGCTGGCTGGTGGTCACGGTGTGCGCGGCCTCGACGGCGTCGGCCGTCGTCAGGTAGTTGTCCTCGCCGGTGTTGATGATGATGCCGGCCCGGGCGTGGACCTGACGGCTGAAGCGCTGGTCGACGAAGGTGCGGATGGGGTTGATGTCGCGGAAGAGGATGCCGTACATCGAGTCGTTCAGCATCATGTCGAGCCGCTCGAGGCCGGCCAGGGCGGCGATCTCGGGCATGCAGAGACCGCTGGCGTAGTTGGTCAGCCGGACGTACCGACCCAGCTCCTTCGACGTCTCGTCGAGGGCGGCCCGCATCAGCCGGAAGTTCTCCTGGGTGGCGTAGGTGCCGGCGAAGCCCTCGCGGGTAGCCCCCTCGGGCACGAAGTCGAGGAGGCTCTGCCCGGTCGAGCGGATCACCGCGATGATGTCGGCGCCCTCGCGGGCGGCGGCCTGGGCCTGCGGGATGTCCTCGTAGATGTCGCCGGTGGCGACGATCAGGTAGATCCAGGGTGTGGCGGGCGCGTCACCGATGCGCTTGATCAGGCGCTCGCGCTCAGTACGTCGCGAGTCGATGCGCCGGATGCCCGCGCCCACGGCCCTGCCCGCTGCGGCCCGGGCGCGCTTCTCGTCCTGGCCCTCGGGCAGCCGGAAGGTCACCGAGCCGGCCGAGGCCTTCTCCGCGAGCTCTCGCAGGTCGGCACCCTCGGCGCGACGCAGCGCGTCCCAGACCGGCAGCGCGACGCCGTGCTCGAGCCCGACGTCGGCGCGCACCACGTCGACCAGGCGGTTGACCCACGGGGTGCCCTCGGCATCGGCCCCTTCGAGACCCGCGAGCCTCAGGGTCGCCCGCTCCACCGAGACGGTGGTGTGCTGCTGGGCGATCTTCACGATCGGCCGGCCGACCTTGCGGGCCAACGAGCGCGCCTGCCGGACGGTGACCGGGTCGAGGTCGAGCTTGCCGCGTCGTCTGGACGCCATCAGAGCCTCCGCTCGAAGAGGCGGCGTACGCCCTCGGACTCGCGCAGGAGCCCCATCGCGTACGCCGCATGGCCTGGGGTGTAGCCGTTGCCGACCAGCATGGTGACGTCGGCGGCGACACCCTCCGCGCCCAGCGCGGCCGCGGAGAACGACGTGGCCATCGAGAAGAAGATGACGGTGCCGCGCTCGGCCGTGGCCAGGATGGCGCCGCCCTCGCAGCCGGGCACGTCGACGCAGACGACCGTGATATCGGCCAGGCTGCCGGTCGAGGCGACCGCGTCGCGCAGCGCGACGGGGTCGCGTGCGTCGGCGACCACCACCGCGTCGGCGAGCCCCGAGTCGCGGAGCAGGTCGGCCTCGGCCTCGTGCGGGACGACTCCGACGGTGCGCGAGGCCCCCTCGCGGCGAGCGGCGGCCAGGCTCAGTGAGCCGGACTTCCCGGCTCCACCGACCACGGCCACGACCGGGTCGGCGTACTGCCGGACCAGCCGCGCCGTCAGGGCCGGGGCTCCGCAGACGTCCATCACCGACAGGCTCAGCTCGGCCGGCAGGTCGTCGGGGATCGTCGCGGCGATCGAGCGGCCGAACAGGATGGCGTAGCCGTCCGCGGGAATCCGCTCGCCGGTGCCGTCCCATCGCTCGAGGGCGTCCTCCACGACCAGGGGGGTGAGGCTCAGCGACACCAGGGTGGCGATGTGGTCGCCGACGTGCAGGCCGAGGGTCGACTCGGGGCCGACCTCCTCGACCGTGCCGATGAGCATGCCGCCGGAGCCGGTCACGGGGTTCTGCATCTTCCCGCGCTCGGAGATGATCTCGAGGACCTCACGGCGTACGGCGTCGCCGTCCGGGCGGCCGTCGACAGCGTGCTTCTCCTCGAGCTGACGGAACGACGCGGCGTCGAGGTTGAGCACCTCGACCCGCACACGCACCTCGTCGGGCCAGAGCTCGCGGCGCGTGTCGAGCCGCCGGGCCGCCTGGGGCAGCACCCGCCGGGCACCCGGGGTGTCCTCGATGACGCGATGCAGCCCCGTCGGGTCGCACGTCGTACGGGCGTCGGAATCTGTGACCGGCAGCGACATTCCTGGGTTTCCTCCGCTGAATCGCTTATTGTACGAAAGAATCTACGGTGCGGCATTGGA
>DATBBE010000023.1:0-18962 GCA_036271155.1 Nocardioides sp.
GTCGACGTCCCAGGTGTCGAGCTCGTCGGCCCTGTTCTCCAGGGTGGAGCGGAGCTGTCCGGTCATCGGGTCATCGCCTCCTCAGATGCGCTCTCGTCCGGGGAGAGCAGCTCGACGTCGTCGCCGAGCCGGTCACGTAGCTTGGCCAGGCCCGCGGACACCTGGCTCTTGACCGTGCCGACGGCACAGCCCATCGCGTCCGCGGTCTGCGCCTCGGTGAGGTCCTCGTAGTAGCGCAGCACCAGCGCCGCCCGCTGGCGCGGCGGGATCGTCAGCAACGCCCGCCAGACGGCGTCCTGGTCGGCGACGGAGCTCTCGAGCCCTGACGACCTGCGGGAGAGGTCGTCGGGCAGGAACTCGGTCGGTCGCTCGTTGTGCCAGCCCTTGCGTCGGAACCAGGAGATCGCCGTGGTGGTGATCGCCTTGCGGCAGTAGGCCTCGGCGTTGCGCGGGTCACGCAGCCGGGGCCACGCGACGTACGTCTTGACCAAGGCCTCCTGTACGAGGTCCTGGGCCAGCAGGTCGTCGCCGACCATGAGGTACGCCGCCCGATGCAGCGCACGGGCACGGCTGGCCGCGAACTCCGCGAACGCCGCGCCATCCCTCCCGCTCACTGGTCCTCCGTCCCGAGGGGCCCCTTGGCCCGCCACCATTCCAGACGCGGTCGCGTCCGAAGAAGGTTCGTTCGGCACTGTCGGGGAACTTCGGCTCCGTGAGACTCTCGGGCCTTTCGAAGGGTGGCTGCGATGGCGGATCCGGTCGAGAGCGTCCTGCGGATGGTGCGCGGCGCCTGGGTGACGCTGGCGCTGCGCGGTGCGTGCGTCCTGGGCGTCTTCGACGAGCTGGGCGAGCCCGTCTCGCTCGACCTGCTCGCAGAGCGCACCGGCAGCGACCCCGCGCCGCTGGCCCGCCTGCTGCGGGTGCTCGTGGACGCCGGGCTGGTCGAGCAGGTCGAGGGGGCCGAGGAGGTCGGGGCCTACCGCAACACGGCGTTGGGCGCGACGATCCGTGCCGACCACCCCAGCCGGTTGTGCGACCTGTTGCTCATGCAGGCCACCCCGGCGAACCTGGGCGCCTGGGGCGCGGTCGACGACGCCGTCCGAAGCGGGGCCAGCGTCTTCGAGCAGGTGAACGGACAGCAGTACTGGGACTTCCTGGCCGGTGAGCCCGCGACCCAGGCGAGGTTCAACGCGTCCATGGCGCGTCGGGGCGCAGGTCAGGTCGCGGCCCTGCTCGCGGCCGTGGACCTCGGCGCTTCCTCCACGTTGGTGGACGTGGGGGGCGGGCGCGGTGCCATGGTCGCCGGGCTCCTGAGGGCCGTCCCCACACTGCGGGCACGCGTCGCGGACCAGCCGGCGATGGCCGTCGAGGCCGACGCCTTCTTCACCTCCGAAGGGCTCGACGAAAGAGCGTCCGGAGCGGCCTGCGACTTTTTCTTGTCGGTCCCGGAGGGTGCGGACGTCTACACCATCTCCAACGTGCTTCACGACTGGGACGACGAGGACTCGGTGGCGATCCTGGGCACGGTCCGCCGGGCGATGCCCGCGCACGCGCGGCTCCTGGTCGTCGAGCACGTGCTGGACGCGCCGGGACGCTCGGCTGACCAGCAGCGCGACGTCCACCTGGTGGATCTGCACATGCTGGTGATGTTCGGTGCCCGCGAGCGCACGAAGGCCGAGTACGACGAGCTCCTCGTCGCGGCGGGGTTCACCGCTTCGGTTCTCGCCGACATGGGCACGGACTGGAATGTGCTGGAGGCGCGGCCGGCTGGGTGACAGTGCGGAATAGGGTGGGTTCCTCGGACGCTGCACCAAGTTCCCTACCCGAGAGGATCCCGTGCCCGATCCCGACCGGCTCGTCCACATCGTGGATGACGTGCCCGAGCTCGACGGTCTCACCGAGCTCGCGATGGTGCTCGTCCTCGACGGGTTCCTCGACGCCGGCAGCTCGGCCGCGATCGCTGCTCGTCATCTCGTCAACGAGGCCGGTGGCGGACGCGTCGTCGCGACGTTCGAGGTCGACGAGTTCCACGACTATCGCGCGCGCCGGCCGGCGATGTCGTTCGTCCGGGACCACTACGAGCAGTACGACGCGCCGCGGCTCGTCGTCCGGCTGCTCGGTGACGACGCCGGCTCGCCGTACCTCCTGATGCACGGTCCGGAGCCCGACAACAAGTGGGAGGCCTTCGCGGCGACCGTGGAGCACGTGGTGGAGCAGCTCGGCGTGAGCCGGGTGATCGGGCTCGGTGCGGTGCCGATGGCGGTGCCCCACACGCGACCGATCGCGGTGACCCACCACGCGAACAACCCCGAGCTGCTGTCCTCGGACAGCCCGTGGCGTGGTGAGCTGCGCATCCCGTCCAGTGCGCAGGCGCTGCTGGAGCTCCGGCTCGGCGAGGGCGGTCACGACGCGATGGGCTTCGTGTCCCACATCCCGCACTACCTCGCCCAACTCGACTTCCCGGAGGCATCTGTGACGCTGCTCGAGCACGTCGAGCGGGCGGCCGGCATCGCGGTCGACCTGACGGACCTCCGGGCGGCGGCGCGCGAGCGCGACGAGGAGATCGCGACGTACCTCGCGGCGAACACCGAGGTGCTCGAGGTCGTCCAGGCGCTCGAGCAGCAGTACGACGCGTTCACGCGGGCCGAGCAGGAGGGCAACAGCCTCCTGGCGGAGAACGAGCCGATCCCGACCGGAGAGGAGATCGGCCGGCAGTTCGAGCAGTTCCTGGCCGGTCTGGACGGCCCCGAGACCGAAGGCTAGGGAGACTCGACCTCATGCCGTCCTCCGCGGCGGAGCTCGTGGAGCTCCTCGACATCGAGATCCTCGACACCGACCTGTTCCGGGGCAACAGCCCCGACACCGACCGTCAGCGGGTCTTCGGTGGTCAGGTCGCCGCCCAGGCGCTGATCGCCGGTATCCGGACCGTCGACGAGGGCCTCGACGTGCACTCCCTGCACGCCTACTTCCTGAGGCCCGGCGATCCGACGGTCCCGATCATCTACGACGCCGAGCGGATCCGCGACGGCCGTTCCTTCGAGACCCGCCGGGTAGTGGCGCGCCAGCACGGCCACCCGATCTTCTACCTGACGGCGAACTTCCAGCGCCCTGAAGAGGGCTTCGAGCACCAGGACGTGATGCCCGACGTACCCGGCCCCGACGAGGGGCTGACGTTCGCCCAGCTCGCGGAGCTCCGCTCGGGTGACAAGCGCTCGGCGACGGAGTTCGTCAAGGAGTGGGCCGCCCTCGACACCCGCTACCTCGGCAACTCCGCGTTCCCTGGACGCACCCATCTCGCCGAGGACACCGACCGGCCCGCGCGCGCCCAGCTGTGGGTACGCATCAACGGCGAGCTCGGCGACGACCCGACCCTGCACACTGCGGCCTTCACCTACGCCAGCGACCTGACCCTGCTCGGGGCGACGCTGGTGCCCCACGATGTGGAGATCGGCTCGCCGGACCTGATCGCGGCGTCGCTCGACCACACCATCTGGTTCCACCGGCCGTTCCGGGCCGACCGTTGGTGGCTGTACGACCAGTGGTCGCCGTGGGCCAGCGGCTCGCGAGGCCTGTCCTTGGCCCGGGTGTTCACCGAGGAGGGCACCTTGGTCGCCACGGTCGCCCAGGAGGGCCTGATCCGCCC
Source organism: Nocardioides sp. (assembly GCA_036271155.1). Lineage (GTDB taxonomy): Bacteria > Actinomycetota > Actinomycetes > Propionibacteriales > Nocardioidaceae > Nocardioides. The sequence goes on from DATBBE010000023.1 coordinate 3,644, forward strand.
CCGCACCCGCTGACTCGGCGTGGGTTCAGAGGTCGAGGCGGAAGAAGACGAGCCAGCCGAGCATCGCCTCGGGCACCTCGTAGTACGGCTCGACCTCGACGAAGCCGAGGTCCCGGTACAGCGCGAGCGCCTCGGTCTGCCGGACGCTCGTGTCCAGATACATCGCGTGATACCCCGAGTCTCGGGCACGGGTGATGATCTCCACGGCGAGAGCCCGACCCGCCCCGAGGCCGCGAGCGGTCGGCGCGACGAACATCCGCTTCAGCTCGCACGACTCGGTGTCGAGCCGCTTCAGGGCGACGCAGCCGAGAGCCAGGCCGCTCTCCCAGCACAGGAGCAGACAGCCGCCCGGCGGCGCGTAGGCACCGGGCAGGCCGGCCAGCTCCTGCTCCCACGCCGACTCGTCGAAGTAGGCGTCGATGAGGTCCAGGTCGCTGGTGTGTCTGGCCCGGTGCCACGTCACGAACGCCCGGAAGAGCCGGCGTACGTGTGCCAGATCCTCCGGGGACACAGCAGGCCGGACCTCCATGCGTCATGGTCCCGTGAAACCGTCAGGTTCGGACAGGCCCGGTCGGACTACGCCATGACCCGGGTGCGGCCGACGACGTGGGGAGCCCCGGTGCGGGGCGAGGTGAGCGAGAAGGCGATCCCGCCGTCGACCGGGTCCTGACCGAAGGCGACCCTGCCGGGCAGGAGGATCGGCCTCTTGAACTCAGCCTCCACGGTCACCGCGTCGGGCAGCCGGTTCTCCAGGGCCGCCACGCACCGGGCCAGGCTCCACATGCCGTGGGCGATCTGGCGCGGGAAGCCCAGGGCCTTCGCGGTCAGCGGGTAGAGGTGGATCGGGTTGTGGTCTCCCGAGACCGCGGCGTACCGCCTTCCGGTGTCGCCGGCGAGCTGCCAGCTGACCCGGCCCGGCACCGCGACGAGCTCGTCGACCGCATCCGTCTGGGCCCCAGCGTCGGCGCCTCCCCGACGCAGGTACGTCGACGTGCTCTCCCACACCGTCTCCTCTCCGGCCGTGGCCACGGCCAGGAAGTCGACGGCACTGCCCTTCGGGTGGGGCCGGACCTGCGAGGTGTGGACCTCGACCTGAAGCCTCTCGCCCACGGCGATCGGACGATGCTGAACCAGCGAGTTGGCGAGGTGGATCGTGCCGATGGCGGGGAACGGGAACGTGGGTGAGGTCATGACCGCCATGTGCAGCGGGAACGCCAGTACGTGCGGAAACGTCAGCGGTGCGGTGTCCTTGACCGGGAATCCGCACACTCGCGCGTACGCCGCGACCCGCTCGCGCGTGACCGTCACGGTGCGCACCTCGTGCAGGGACGACGGGTCGCCGCCCGTCTTACGGACCCCCGGCAGCTGGTTGACCAGCGGGATCGACGGGAGGGCGGCCCGCAGGAGCGTGCCGACCACCTCAGGCCCCCAGCATCATCTGACCGCACACCCGGACGACGTTGCCGTTGACGGCCGTCGAGGCGGGATGGGCGTACCACGCGATCGTCTCCGCCACGTCGACCGGCAGACCGCCCTGGCTCATCGCGTTCAGGCGGCGTCCGACCTCTCGGGTCGCGAAGGGGACAGCCGCGGTCATCTTCGTCTCGATGAAGCCGGGTGCCACGGCGTTGACGGTGATGCCCTTCTTCAGCCCGTCTCTCAGGGAGTCGACGAGGCCGATCACGCCGGCCTTGGAGGCGGCGTAGTTCGTCTGGCCGAGGTTCCCGGCGATGCCGGCGATCGAGGCGACGCCGATGATCCGGCCGTTGTCGTGGATGAGCTTCTGGGCGAGCAGCTCGTCGGTGATCCGCTGGGGTGCGACCAGGTTGACCGCGATCACCGAGCTCCACCGCGCGGCGTCCATGTTGGCGAGCCGTTTGTCACGGGTGATGCCGGCGTTGTGCACCAGGACGTCGACGCCGCCGTGGGACTGGGTGAGGTGCTGGGCGATCCGCTTCGGGGCGTCGTGAACGGTGATGTCGAGGGTGAGGTAGTCCCCTTCCAGCTCCCGGGTGAGCCGGATCAGGTCGTCGGCGGCCTGCGGCACGTCGACGCCGACGATCGTGGCCCCGTCGCGCGCGAGCACGCGGGCGATCTGCTCCCCGATGCCGCGGGCGGCACCGGTGACCAGGGCCACCTTGCCGGCCAGGGGTCGCTGCCAGTCCGGTGTCTCGGCCGGCGCCTTGAGCGATGTGCCGACACGGACCACCTGGCCCGAGACGTACGCCGACTTGGGCGACAGCAGGAAGCCCAGGGTCGATCCGAGACCACCCTCCGCGCCGGCGGCGACGTAGACCAGCTGCGCCGTGCCACCCCGCCCGACCTCCTTGCCGAGGCTGCGGGTGAAGCCCTCCAGGGCGCGTTGGGTGACCCGTTCGGCGCCCTTCGCAGCCTCCGGGGGAGTGCCCAGTACCACGAGCCGGGCGCAGGTCTCGAGGCTGCGCATCAGGGGGGTGAAGAAGTCGCGCAGTGCGACCAGCTCGCTCGGGTCGGTCAGCCCGGAGGCGTCGAAGACCAGGCCTTTGTAGCGGGTGTCGGAGTCTGTCGTGAGGGTGGAGTCGATCCCGAGGGTGTCGAGGATGCCCGGGAGGTGATCGAGGAGCCGACCGGCGCCGCCGACCACGACGGTGCCGTCGACGAGGGGCGACCCGGCGACGTACCGGTCGAGCGGCGTGGGCGCGGGCAGACCGAGGTTCTTGACCAACAGCCTGCCGAGGGAAGAGGACGCGAAGTCCTGGTAGCGGTCCGCCATGAGGTCCCCTGTCGACGATCGGATGGGTGGTCGAGCTGCTCGGGTCCATGTAACCCGCTGTGTCACACAGCGTCCACATTTCGTGACGTGGCGCTCATTGCGTTGGACCCAGCCGTCCGCGCGGTCAGGATGGGAGCATGAAACGCGAGACCTCCGCTCGACGCCGGGTCGCCGTCCTCGGTGGCAACCGCATCCCGTTCGCACGTTCGAACACCGCCTACGCCGACGCCTCCAACCAGGAGATGTTGACCGCGACCTTGGACGGGCTGGTGGCGCGCTTCGGGCTGGAGGGGGAGCGGGTGGGCGAGGTCGTGGCCGGCGCCGTGCTCAAGCACTCACGTGACTTCAACCTGACCCGCGAGTCGGTGCTCGGCTCGAGGCTGGCGCCGCAGACGCCGGCGACCGACGTCCAGCAGGCGTGCGGCACGGGGCTCCAGGCGGCCGCCATCGTCGCCGACAAGATCGCCCTCGGCATCGTCGACAGCGGCATCGCCGGCGGTGCGGACACGACCTCCGACGCGCCGGTCGCGATCAGCGAACGGCTTCGCAAGAAGCTGATGAAGGTCAACGCCGCCCGCGACACCAGGTCGCGACTCACGGCACTTGCCCGGATCCGACCCACCGACTTCGGGCTCTCGATCCCGCAGAACGGCGAGCCGCGCACGAAGCTGTCGATGGGGGAGCACGCCGCGCTCACTGCCCTCGAGTGGCGGATCGGTCGCGAGGAGCAGGACGAGCTGGCAGCCGCGTCCCACCATCACCTGGCGGCGGCGTACGACGCGGGGTTCCTCGACGACCAGGTCACGCCGTTCCGGGGCCTCGAGCGCGACTCGAACCTCCGGGCCGACTCCTCGGTCGAGAAGCTCGCGAAGCTCAAGCCCGTCTTCGGTAGGGGAGAGGGGGCGACGATGACGGCCGGCAACTCGACGCCGCTGACCGATGGCGCGTCCGCGGTGCTGCTGGGCTCGGAGGAGTGGGCGGCCGCGCATGGGCTCGAGCCGTTGGCCTTCCTGGTCGACCACGAGACCGCCGGCGTCGACTTCGTCCACGGCAACGAGGGGCTGCTGATGGCTCCGGCGTACGCCGTCCCGAGGCTGCTGGCGCGCAACGGGCTCACTCTCCAGGACTTCGACTTCTACGAGATCCACGAAGCCTTCGCCTCACAGGTGCTCAGCACCCTGAAGGCGTGGGACGACGCGGTGTTCTGCAAGGAGCGACTCGGACTCGACTCTGTGCTCGGCCAGATCGACCGGTCGAGGCTGAACGTCAACGGCTCCTCGCTCGCAGCCGGTCACCCGTTCGCCGCCACGGGCGGGCGCATCCTGAACGTCGCGGCCAAGCTGCTCGCGCAGCAGGGCTCCGGGCGCGCGCTCATCTCGATCTGCGCCGCCGGCGGCCAAGGCGTGACCGCCATCCTCGATCGCTGACCCTCCGTGGTGGCGCCGTCCCGATAGTTCGCAGCATCTCGCACCCCGACACGCCGTCCCGAGGGTGCGAAACGCTGCGAAGTATCGGTCGGTCAGCCCTGGGCCATGGCGAGGGCGGAGGTGAGCAGGAGGGCCTTGACCTGTTCGGCACCGATCCGCCCGACCTGCGGTACGCCGGGTGAGGCCTCGTCGATCACCAGGCCCACCCGCGCGAGCTGGAGACCGCCGAGGCCGGTCGCGTAGAGCGTGTTCGCGAGCAGCGGGGCGTCGGGCACGTGGAACTCGCCACTCTCGACGCCCGCCTCCAGAGCGCGCCGGAGCACCGCCAGGCACGACGCGATCGCGCGCCCCAGCCGCAGCATCGCAACCTCGGAGATCTCGTCGAAGAGCTCCGTCCCGGTGCGGCGCATCAGGCTGTGGGCGCAGTCGACGAACGCCGGGTGTCCGACGCCGTAGTCGACGAACGCCGAGACGACCGCCGCCAGCTGCTCGCGCGGCGTCGTCCGTGACTCGGCTGCCTCGCTGAGCGCAGCGCCGAGCTCGTCGAGATAGCCGACGAGCGCGAGCGCGAACAGCTCCTCCTTGCCGGTGAAGTGCCGGTACACGATCGCCCGGTTGATGCCGACCGCTCGGGCGATGTCCTCGATCTGCGCCTCGGCCACGCCGCGCTCGTCGAAGAGCGCGCGGGTCGCCGCGAGGATCGCCGACTCCCTGGCGCGGCGGCGTACGGCGGTCGAGCTGCGCCGGGTCTCCGGCTTCTCCTCCTGGGATGCGGTCGGCATGCCCGCATCGTACGACTCGTGCAACACCGAGTTGCACAGCTGTGACCGGTCCCGAGAGGCGGTCGGTGAGGCCAGGGGTGAGCAACGACACCGGCCGGATCGACCCCCGGGTCCCCACGCGGGCGCCAGGAGCCATAAGACTGGCCGCATGAGGATCCTGCAGTACGTCGTGGGCGCCCTGCTCCTGGTGGCCGTCGCCGTGACGAGCATCGGGTGGTACCTCAGTGCGCACCCGGGCGGTGTGCGGTTCGAGTCCTGCCACTGGGACGGCTCGAAGCTGGTGCTCGGCTACACCTACGGCCCGGGCGACACCGTGAGCACGATGGTGCACCCCGCCGGCGACCACGTGGAAGCCCAGCTGCGTGTGCACGAGGCCGGGGGCAACCACACCCAGCAGGTGCTCACCGGTGAGGCGACGTACCCGATCTCCGGCGGGCCGGTGGCGGTGAAGTATCCGAACGGGGCGGAGCTGAGCTGCCCCGCCACCTGACCGCTCCGGCGGGTGGGCTTCAGACGAAGTGCTGGAGGATCTCCAGCGAGTCGGTCGGCACGGTGACCGAGATGCCCTGGCCGATCGCCTTGAGCCGCCACCCGTCGCCGTCGCCGTCGCCGTCGCGGAAGATCTTGGCCAGCATGAACCCGGTGCGCGGCACCCCCTCGCTGAGGGTGAAGCGGGCGAGCTCCTCGTCGTCCTCGTCGACGAGACGGCAGTACGCGTGCCGGACGAACTCCAGGCTGTGGCCCTGGTAGCTGCTGACCAGGAACAGCATCGTGTCCACTCGCGGGTAGACCTTCGCGAGGTCGAGGCTGATCTGCTCGTCGTCGCCGTCGCCACGCCCGCTGATGTTGTCGCCGAGGTGGCGCACGGAGCCGTCGCGGGTCTCGAGGTGGTTGAAGAAGGCGAGGTCGAAGAGCTGGTCGCCGGCGTACTGGATCGCCGAGGCGTCCAGGTCGACGTCGGGTGTGTTGCTCCCCGAGAGGGCGCCCGCGCCCGGCTTCTTGTCCCAGCCCACCCCCATCGTCAGGACGCCGAGAGGAGTGCCGTCGTCATGGGTCAGCGCCATCTCGTCGCCGCGGTTGAGCTCGATCACGCCTGCGAACCTACCCGGGGGCCGAACTCCCCTCAGCCAACGACCGGACCGTCTCGATCGTGTCGGCCTCGGCGGCGGACTTGTCGTCGCGGTAGCGGACGACCCTGGCGAAGCGCAGCGCCAGACCGCCGGGGTAGCGCGTGGAGCGCTGGAGGCCGTCGAAAGCGATCTCGACGACCTGCTCGGGTCGTAGGGGTACGACGTAGGAGTCGTGGACCGTCTCGGGGTCGACGGCCAGCTCGGTGAAGCGCTCGGTCTGCCAGGCGAGCATCTGGTCGGTCATCCCCTTGAACGTCTTCCCGAGCATCACGAAGCCGCCGGCGCCGTCGTTGGCGGCGGGGTCACGCGCGCCGAGATGGATGTTGGACAGCCGGCCCTGACGCCGCCCGTTGCCCCACTCGACCGCGAGCACGACGAGGTCGAGGGTGTGGACCGGCTTGACCTTGACCCAGCCGGAGCCACGCCGACCCGCGGCGTACCCGATCGAGAGGCTCTTGACGACCACGCCCTCGTGACCGTGGGCGAGCGCGTCCTTCGCGAAGGCCTCCGCGGCGACCGGGTCGTCGGTGACCAGGCGTGGCACGCGGTGCGCCTCGGGCACCAGGGCGTCGAGCACGGCGAGCCGCTCGGCCCCGGGAACGTCGAGAAGGTCGCGGCCGTCGAGGTGGAGGACGTCGAAGAAGTACGGCGTGACCGTGACGCCGTCATTAGACCCGGCCTGCGCGGTGCGCGAGGCGGTCTCCTGGAAGGGTCGCGGCCGCCCGGCGTCGTCCAGGGCGATCGCCTCGCCGTCGAGCACGAGGTCGTGCGCGGGCAGGGCCCGCACCACCTCGACGACCTCGGGCAGCCGATCGGTGATGTCGTCGAGGCTGCGGGTGGCGATGACGATCTCGTCGCCGTGGTCGTGGTGGCGCCGGTGGACCTGGATCCGGATGCCGTCGAGCTTGGTGTCGACCGCGACGGGAGTGCCGGGACCCCCGCCGGCCTTCTCGATCGCGGCGGTGACGTCGGGCGCGGTGGAGGCGAGCATCGGCAGCACCGGGCGCCCGACCTGGAGGCCGACCTCGGCGAGCGCCTCCTCACCGCCGGTCATGGCGGCGACCACGATCGGGACGGTGCCGCCCGCGAGCATGGCCGCGCGGCGTACGACGGTCAGCCTCACCCCGGAGGCGGCGCCGATCGCCTCCTGCACGAGCGCGTCGAGGGCACCCTGCCGGACGTTGCCGGTCATGACGCTGCGCAGCCAGCGCTGCTCGTCGGCCGTGGCGCGGGCGAACAGGGCGCGGACACCGGTGGCTCGCCGCTCCTGGGACCCTGGCCCCGACATGGCCGCGAGCCCCTCGAGCGTCTCGTGGACGTCGAGAGCGGTCAGGCTCGGCTCGAGCGCCGGATCGGGGAGAGAGCTCAGGCCACGCCACCCGACCCCGGTGCGCCGCTGCAGGATCGTGCCCCCGAGGTACGCCGTCACCACCGGCAGCTCGTCGGGCCCGGCCCGGCTCAGCCGCTCGGCGATCGCGGCGACCTTGGCCTTGCGCGAAGGTGTGGCAGCGACGACCCCCGAGGTCTCCACCAGCTCGCGCAGCAGCATGCGGCCATGCTGCCGGACTCCGCCGACACCCGACGTTCTTGGCCTCTCCAGAAGGTTCTGGGGGCTTGTACACCCCGATAACCCTTGGAAACCCCGCGTACGCGGGGTTTCCGACAACCCCTACCCGCCGATCAGGGTCCGGACTTCGTACAGCTCGGGGAAGAAGGTGAGGTCGAGGGCGCGGCGCAGGAAGTCGACGCCGGACGAGCCGCCGGTGCCGCTCTTGTGCCCGATCGTGCGCTGGACGACCTGGAGGTGCCGGAACCGCCACTGCTGGAAGTTGTCCTCGACGTCGACGAGCTCCTCGCAGGTCTCGTAGACCCCCCAGTGCTGCTCGGGAGCGGCGTACACCTCGGCGAACATCCGCACCAGGTCCGGGTCGGACCGGTAGGGCTGCGACCAGTCGCGATCCAGGCAGGCGGTGGGTACGGCGTACCCCTGGCGCGCGAGGTAGGCGAGGAACTCGTCGTAGAGAGACGGCTGGAACAGCAGAGTCGTGAGAGCGGCGTGTGCCGCGGGGTCGTGGGCGAAGACCTTGACCATGTCGTGGCTCTTGTTGCCCAGCAGGAACTCCACCTCGCGGTACTGCGCGGACTGGAAGCCGGAGGACGTTGCCAGGAACGGCCGGATCAGGGCGTACTCCGAGGGGGTCAGGGTCGCCAGCACCGACCACTGGTCGGTGATCGTGTGCTGGATGTGCTTGACCCGCGCCATCCGCTTCAGCGCCGGGGCCAGCTCGTCGGTGGCCAGGAGGGCGCGGGCGGAGCGGAGCTCGTGGACCATCAGCTTGAGCCAGAGCTCGGTGGTCTGGTGCTGGACGATGAAGAGCAGCTCGTCGTGCTGCGGCGGATCGCTCAGCGGCCGCTGCGCGGAGAGCAGCGTGTCGAGCTGGAGATAGTCGCCGTAGGACATCTGGCGGCTGAAGTCGCGCTCGATCCCCTCCTCGAGGGGGCGCTCGTCGGGGGCGTCGCTCACGAGGCCGACCTTAGGGCAAGCCCGTGGGTGCCAGCCCGTGAGTGCCAGCCCCCGTGAGTGCCAGCCCCCGTGAGTGCCAGCCCGTCCGTGCATCGGGCTAGCGTGGCGCCCGTGGCGGAACGGCAGGGCGCGGACGGGCAGAAGCGGGTGTGGCGGCCCGACTGGCCCTGCCATGCCACCGGTGTCCTCGGCCAGCAGCGGCACGGCGGGGGAGACCCGACGTTCCGCCTGCACGGCGAGGAGGTGTGGCGCGGCATCCGTACACCGCTCGGCCCGGCCACCCTGCGCGTCGCGTCCCGGCCAGGCTCTGCCGAGGTGCTCGGGGAGGCCTGGGGCCAGGGGGCCGGATGGGCCCTGGAGCAGCTGCCGGCCATGCTCGGCGGGGACGACGATCCCGTCGGCTTCGCTGCCGACCTTCATCCTCTGGTCGCCGAGGCACATCGGCGTCGCCCGCACCTGCGGTTCGGAGCGAGCCACCGCGTCTTCGAGACGCTGGTGCCCGCGGTGATCGAACAGAAGGTGACCGGGCAGGAGGCGTTCGCCGGCTTCCGCAGCCTCGTCCACAGGTTCGGCGAGCGGGCGCCGGGCCCGGGTGGCGAGCTGCGGCTCTGGGTCCAGCCCGACGCATCGACCATCCGCCGCATCCCGTCGTGGGAGTGGCTCAAGCTGCACATCGACCCGGCCCGCTCCCGCACGCTCGTCCGGGCGGCCACGGTCGCGGACACCCTGGACCGGCTGACCGCGGCGGAGGCCGACGCGAAGCTGCGCACCCTGCCGGGCATCGGTGAGTGGACCTCGGCCGAGGTGAGGTCGCGCGCCTTCGGCGACCCCGACGCCGTCAGCTTCGGCGACTACCACGTCGCCCAGGACATCGGCTGGGCCGTGACCGGCACGCCGTACGACGACGAGCAGCTGCGGGAGTTCCTCGAGCCGTGGCGTCCGCAGCGCAACCGCACCGTGGCGCTGATCCACGGCTTCGCTGGGGGTCGTCCCCGACGCGGGCCGCGGATGGCCCCACGCACCCACCTCCCGGCTTGAGGCCGTCTGAGGCGCACCCAGGGCTCCTCGGGCCAGGTCACACCTGAGCAGCCGCCTGTCGGACGTAGTCCGCCACGCCCTCGACCAGCTCACGACGGGGCTCGAACCCCTCGTCGCCCAGCCGTTGCACGTCCATCCAGGCCGGGGGTGTGGCCGCCCCGCTCTCGAGGAGGATGTCTGCCGCCGGGCGCGCGGTCCGTACGGCGTCCGCGACCTCGCGGTTCGCCGTCGGCCGTCCGCTGCCGACGTTGTAGACGCGATGTGCCAGCGTCGGGGCTGTCTGGAGCAGGGCGAGCGCGCGGCCGCAGTCGTCCACGTGGATGAGGTCGATCGCGTCGCCTTCGCGAGCAGTTGACGCCAGTCCACGCGCGGCTGCGTGCACTAGCCGTGGGAGTGCGAAGAACCGAGAGTCCGGGTTACCTCCAGGCCCCCACACCGCGGCCAGGCGAGCCACCACGACCTCGGTCGGGGCATGGGCTGCGAGGAGCTCGAGGGCCTTCTTGGCCGCCGGGACCCCGTGCGGCGTCTCCAACGGGAGTGGCGAGTCCTCCCGGAAGGGGCTGGGCACACCGCCGTACACACCGATCGTGCTCGCCACGACGACGCGTGGCACCGCCCATCGCCGTGCGGCGTCCACCACCTCGCACGCCCCTCGGGTGTTCTCCACCACGTCGTAGGACGCCGCGAGATGCACGATCCCCGTGACGCGCTGGCCCCGGAGATCACGTTCGAACGCCTCCCAGGACCGGTGATCGGTCACGTCCAGGTGAGCGATGGGGGCGAGGGTGATGTCCGGCTGCCGGCTCGCTGCCACGCACGTCAGCCCGAGCGTGCGAAGCGCCCGCACCGTCGCGGCGCCGACGAACCCCGAGCCTCCGGTCACCAGAATCATCCGTTGCCTCACTGATCGTCAGTACTCCTGACGATCGAGCGTAGTGACTAGTATGGACACATGTCCAGCGACGACCCCACGGAGCGGCTCGGGTTTCTCCTCAAGCATGTCCAAGCAGGCTTCGCCCGGCGACACGCCCGGCATCTCGCGCCGTTGGGCGTCACCGGGCGGGAGACCGCCGTCCTCCTGGCGATCGGCAGGGCCTCCGTGTCCCAGGTGGACCTCGCCCGGCGGCTGGGCCTCGACAGGACCACGATGGTGGCGCTCGTGGACAGCCTCGAGGCGCATGGTCTGGCGGAGCGCGGGACTCACGCGACCGACCGCCGACGTCACGCCGTTGTCCTGACGGCGGCGGGCCGGTCCACTCTGGCGCGGGCGAAGAAGGCCAGCGACGCCGCGGAGAAGGAGTTCCTGAGCGCCCTGTCTGCCCCCGACGCGGAGGTCTTCCGGCGGTGCCTGACGGCGTTGGCGGTGCTCTGACCCGGAAGATGGGCTAGAGCAGGGGGCGCAGGGGGTTGAGCACGAACTCGGTGAACCGGCGGTAGATGTCCCGGGCCTCCCACTCGGCCTTGGTCAGCTCCAGGCAGTTGGTCTCGTCGATCGCGAAGACCTCCTCGAGCGACCGGGCGAGCCCCGGGTCGATGATCTCCACGTTGATCTCGTAGTTGCCGGTCAGGCTGAGCCGGTCGATGTTGGCGGTGCCGACGGTCGTCCACGTGCCGTCGATGGTGGCGGTCTTCGCATGCACCATGGCGTCGCGGTAGCGCAGCACCTTCACGCCGGCGTCGAGCAGCTGGGAGAAGTAGCCGCGCGAGATCCAGTCGGACACCACGTGGTTGGACTTGGCCGGGATCAGGATCCGTACGTCGACCCCGCGGCGGGCGGCCGCGGTCAGGGCGTCGGCGAAGTCCTGGTCGGGCAGGAAGTACGCCGTGGTCATCCAGATGTTGCGGCTGGCGCGGTTGATCGCCTCGATGTACATCGACCGGATGGGGAACATCCACAGCCGCGGGACGTTCCGGTGGAAGCGGATCGTGGGCTCCCAGGTCGAGGCCGTCTCGAGCAGCAGCGGGCGCTCACTGCTGCGCAGGAGGCGCCTGCGGTTGAGGTTCCAGAAGTCGGCGAACGCCCGCTTCAGGTCCCAGACCCCGGGGCCGGTGATGCGCACGTGGGTGTCACGCCACTCGGTGGCGTAGGCCGCACCGATGTTGTAGCCACCGACGAAGCCGATCGACTCGTCGACGACGAGGATCTTGCGGTGGTCGCGCCCGTAGCGTCGCAGGTCGAAGGGCCGCCACCCGGCGGCGTACACGGGATACCGCAGCACCTTGATCGGCGGCGGGAAGCGCTTGAACCGTGGCGAGACCACGAGGTTGGCGAAGGCGTCGTAGATCAGGTACACCTCGACCCCGCGCGCGGCCGCCTCCGCGAGCGCGGTCTTGAAGCGCAGGCCGACCTCGTCGCTCTTCCAGATGTAGGTCTCGAACAGGATCTGGCGCTGGGCCCCTTCGATGGCGGCGATCATGTCGTCGTACAGGTCGGTCCCGAAGGTGTACGTCGTGACCTCGCCCTCGCCGACCGGCACCGTGGTCGGGGGCTCGGTCGGGAAGGTCACCGCCCGGTGCTTGCCGCGGCGGCGGTAGGAGTCGACCAGGGTCATCGTGATCGCGACCAGGAACGGCGTCGCGACGATCCCGAGCACGACCCGGCGTACCAGCGGTAGCCAGCGGTCGGCCGGTGTCGAAGGGGATCGGGAGCGCACGCCGCCAAACTACCCATGGGCACGTCCGGACCCCGGCTGCGAACCGCCGTCGGCCCGTCCCGCCCGTCGTGGCAGGATCGAGCGCGTGGAGCGCAGGAGTCGGGTAGCTGCCGCACGGACCTGGGTCCGCACCCTGCGCCGATGCCGTCGCAAGTACCGGCGGCTGTTCGGGCGCCGCATGCACCTGCTGCTCCCGCGGACCCACAGCGAGTGGATCCAGCACCTCAAGTTCGTGCGCCGCGACCCTCGGGTACCGCCGCTGACCGACAAGATCGAGGCCAAGAAGTACATCGCCGAGCGGGTCGGCGAGCAGTACGTGATCCCGACGTACTGGTCCGGCAAGCGGCTGCCGCCGCTGCGCAAGCGCCGACGATGGCCGCGTCCCTACCTGATCAAGGCCGCCCACGGGTGCCACCAGATGATCGAGGTGCGTGCCGGCGGGCGGGTGCGCTGGAAGAAGATCGAGCGTGAGGTCGCACGGTGGCTCCGCAAGACCTACGGCGAGAAGGGCGGCGAGTGGCAGTACGCGCGACTCGCCCCGCGCCTGATCGTCGAGCAGCGCGTGGGCGACCCCGACCAGCTGGCCGACGACTACAAGTTCTGGGTCTTCCACGGCCGAGTGCACTACATCCACTGGTTCACCGACCGAGACCTCCCGACGTACGGCGGCCGGATCGTCGACCGCGACTGGAACGAGCCGTTCCGGTCGGTCTCGCAACGCACCCACGAGCGCTACCCACCGCGCCCGGAGTCACTGGCCGAGATGATGTGGATCGCCGAGACCCTCGGGGAGGGCTTCCCGTTCGTGCGGGTCGACCTGTACGACGTCGACGGCCGGCCGTACGTCGGCGAGCTGACCTTCACTCCCTCGGCCGGGTTCCACACCCTCGACCCCGACAGCACCGACTTCGACCTCGGGCGGTTGTGGCGCAAGCCGCGCCACGAGCGGTTCCCGGCCACGGCTCGACCGGAAGCCGCCGCCCGGTCTCGGCCGGCGGCGCCCGCGATCCCCGTCGTGAGATGACAGGATCGGCTCGTGGCCGAGAGCGTGCCCCGGTTCCGCAGCCGGGAGTGGTGGCGCATCGTGCGCGACTCCAACCGTCGCTACCGGGAGGTCTTCGGGCGCCGTCCCGACCTCGTCCTCGCCCGGCGGCACTCCGAGCGGGTGCAGCGCGCCAAGCTCTTCCAGCGCGACCCGCGGCTGCCGGTGCTGGCGGACAAGATCGAGGTCAAGAAGTTCGTCAGCGAGCGAGTGGGTGAGCAGTACGTCGTGCCGACCCTCTTCGCGGGCGTGTCGCTGCCCCCTCGCGAGGAGCGCACCTGGCCGCCGCCGTTCTTCGTGAAGGCGAGCCACGGCAGCGGCTGGCAGCTGCGGGTCTCCGGCGACGAGCCGCCGCGCTGGACTCGGGTGGAGCGGGCGGTCGACCGGTGGCTGAGCCGCACCTACGGCCGGCGCGGGGGAGAGTGGCAGTACGCCCGGATGCCGCGACGGATCCTGGTGGAGCCTCACCTCGGCGACCCGGCTCAGTGGCCCGACGACTACAAGATGTGGGTCTTCCACGGACGCGTGCACTACGTGCACTGGCTGACCGCGCGGAGCACTCCCGAGTACGGCGGTCGCTACTTCGACCGTGACTGGAACCCGGCCTTCCGCTCCTTCAAGTACCCGACCCACCCCTCGTCGGCGCCGCGTCCGCGCTCCTTCGACACGATGCTCTGGATCGCCGAGCAGCTCGGCCGCGACTTCGCCTTCGTGCGGGTCGACCTCTACGAGGTCGACGGACACCCGTACGTCGGTGAGCTCACCTTCACCCCCACCGCGGGGTATCACCGCCTCGATCCGCCGGAGACCGATCTCCTGCTGGGCCGGCTGTGGCGCAGGCCGCGGCAGCCGCGCTACCCGGCAGCACCTGCCCCGGCGCCCGAGCAGGTCGGCGACGGAGCGGCCGCGGGCGGCGAGCGGTGAGCGAGCTCGCCGTGACGCCGCGGTTCGAGGGGCCCCGGCAGAAAACGCGGACGAAACCGACGACTCGCCCGGGGATGGATGGGTTTGGTCCGCGTTTTCCGCAGCAGCTGCCGAATTCGGACCGATGTCGGTGCCCCTGTCTAGGCTGGAGCCATGCGACCCGTCACCGACCTGGAGCGCCGTCTGGCGCCGTTCGAGGTGGTCTCCGACTACCAGCCGAGCGGTGACCAGCCGGCCGCCATCGAGGAGATCGTGCGGCGGGTGAAGGGCGGGGTCGAGGACATCGTGCTCCTCGGCGCCACCGGCACCGGCAAGACCGCGACGGTCGCCTGGGTGGCCGAGCAGGTGCAGCGGCCGATCCTGGTGATGCAGCCCAACAAGACGCTGGCGGCCCAGTTCGCCAACGAGCTGCGCCAGCTCTTCCCGCACAACGCGATCGAGTACTTCGTCTCCTACTACGACTACTACCAGCCCGAGGCCTACGTCCCGCAGACCGACACCTACATCGAGAAGGACTCCTCGATCAACGAGGAGGTCGAGCGGCTGCGGCACTCCGCGACCAACTCCCTGCTGACCAGGCGTGACGTCATCGTGGTCTCGACGGTGTCGTGCATCTACGGCCTCGGCACCCCTCAGGAGTACGTCGACCGGATGCTCAAGCTCAAGGTCGGCGACGAGCGCGACCGCGACTCGATCCTGCGGCGGCTCGTCGAGATCCAGTACACCCGCAACGACATGACCTTCACGCGCGGCACCTTCCGCGTGCGCGGCGACACCCTGGAGATCTTCCCGGTCTACGAGGAGCACGCCGTGCGGGTGGAGTTCTTCGGCGACGAGGTCGAGCGGCTGATGACGCTGCACCCGGTCACCGGCGAGGTGATCAGCGAGGACGACGAGCTGTACGTCTTCCCGGCCACCCACTACGTCGCCGGCCCGGAGCGCATGGAGCGCGCGATCAACGGCATCGAGGCCGAGCTCGACGAGCGGCTCGCGACCTTCGAGCGCCAGGGCAAGCTGCTCGAGGCCCAGCGCCTGCGCATGCGCAC
>DATBBE010000024.1:0-3607 GCA_036271155.1 Nocardioides sp.
GGCGCTGAACGCTCCGATCCAGGGCTCGGCCGCCGACCTGATCAAGATCGCGATGCTCCACGTCGACGCTGCGATCCGGGCCGCGGGGCTGGGCTCACGGATGCTCCTCCAGGTGCACGACGAGCTCGTGTTCGAGGTCGCCGAGGGCGAGCGCGAGGCGCTGGAAGAGGTCGTCAGACGGGAGATGGGCGCCGCCGCCGACCTGGCGGTGCCGCTCGACGTCTCGGTCGGCACCGGCCGATCCTGGCACGACGCGGCCCACTGAGGGCGCCGGTGTCGGCGAAGTTACTCACAAGTTAGGCGCGGCGGCTGATGCGTTATATCCTCCGGCCAGTCCGCTCCCGGCTGGGGTGCGGTCGGTCGGTGCCCCGCTGAGCTCACGCGAGGCCCCAGGGAGGGAGCAGCGTGCGGGCCACCTTGCTGTCAGGAGCGGTACTCACCGTGGCGTCGATCCTGGTGATCGTGCTGAGCTCGACCCTCGGACTCGACGTCGAGTCCGTGGCGCTGATGGGAGCCGGTTCCGGCGCCGTCGTCGCGCTCGTCCCCACCAGGAGCCCGCAGGACCGGCTGATCGGCTTCCTGGTCGGGTTCGCGGCCTCGTGGCTGGGCTACCTCGTGCGGGCGGGGTTCCTGCCCGACACCACCGCTGGACACGCGATCGCCGTGGCGGTGGTCGTGGCGATCTGTACGGTCGTCGCGGCCCTGAGCCGTGACCGGCTCCCGCTGTGGACGCTGCTCCTCGGCGCCGCCGTCCTCGCGGGCAGCTACGAGACGACCTACATCGAGGCGCCCAGCCAGGTGCTGCGCACCTCGACGTCCTCCTCGACCAGCGTGCTGCTCGCCGTTGCCTTCGGCTTCTTCGCCGCCGCGCTGGTGGCGCCTCGGGTGCCCGGGCCTGACGGGTCGGCCGCCGAGCCTGTCGATCCTCCGGCCACGCCCTCGGCAGAGACCCCTGACGAGCCGCAGAAGGCGGAGTCGGCCGACGACACGAAGCTCGGCGCCCTGATGAAGGAGGATGCCCGATGAGGGCCCTGCTCACCGGTCGCGCCACGCGCCTCGCCGCCGTCCTGGCGGTCACGGCCGTGGCGGCCTCGGGACCCGGCTCCGCCTTCGCCGTCGACAGTGGCTCGGGCGTCAATACGGTCAACACCGAGACGGTCCAGACCTACCTGAACGCCGACGGCAAGATCGACAGCTCGCGCATCTACGAGCAGCTGACCGCCACCGGCAAGGGCTCGGTGACGCTGAAGAACCCGGTCGACCCGAC
The DNA here is from genome assembly GCA_036271155.1 of Nocardioides sp. Lineage (GTDB taxonomy): Bacteria > Actinomycetota > Actinomycetes > Propionibacteriales > Nocardioidaceae > Nocardioides. The sequence continues at coordinate 1,268 of DATBBE010000024.1, forward strand.
AGACCTGCGCAACCTCGACGGCTTCGGCAGGCTGAGCCCCTCCAACGGCGTCCTCGAGCAGCACTACGACGTCGACGGTGTCTCCCAGAGCCGCACGGTCAGCACGTTCGACTCCTCGAAGCTTCCGATCTCGGTGGCCATCAGCTACGTGCTCGACGGAAAGACGGTCTCCGCCGGCGACCTCGTGGGGGCGACCGGCGACGTGAAGGTCACCTACACGGTCAAGAACCTCACCACCCAGCAGGTCCCGCTGACCTTCACCGACGGCGCGGGCGGCACCAAGACCGAGACCGGGGGAGTCCCGATCCCGATCGTCGGCACCGTGGTCTTCGACCTGCCGAAGAACTTCACCGACGTCAACTCGGTGGCCGCCAGCATGGGTGGCGACGGCCACGGCGGCACGCAGATGGAGTACCTCCTCACGCTGTTCCCCCCGATCGGCTCCGACACGGTGTCCTTCGGCTACACCGCGCATCTGACCGACGGTCAGCTTCCCCCGGTCTCGTTCACCGCGGTGCCGGTGGACCCGACGACCAACCCGACGTTCGCCACCGCGGTCGACAGCTACGCATCCGGCGCCAAGACCGGTGACAAGCTCGCGGCCGGCGCGACCAAGATCAACACGAACCTGCTGCGGCTCCGCGATGGCGCCGGTCAGCTGCTGGGTGGCCTGATCAAGCTCGACAACGGCGCCCACCAGCTCAACGCCGGTCTGGCGGGCCAGGCAGCGCCCGGTTCGGCGCAGCTCGCCGATGGCGCCCACCAGGCGGACGTCGGCGGACAGAAGCTCGCGTCGGGTCTGACGAAGCTGCACGACGCCCTCTCCACCCTGCCCCAGACGCTGCAGCACAACCACAAGTACCAGCTGCTGCTGGGCGCGCTCACCCAGATCGCCCAGGGCGTCGGCAACCTGAACGACAGCCCGACGAAGAAGAGCCTGCTGGGTGGCCTGAACGCGATCCAGCAGGGACTCGAGGTCGGGTCCTCCAACGACTGCATCGTCTCGGCCTCCGGAGGCACCCCCAAGCGCTGCGGAGCGATCGACGCGGTGAAGACGCTGGCGCTGTCGGTGGCCCTCAGCCGCAGCCAGAGCCCGACCCAACCGGTCGTGGGTCCGCTCACGGTCGTCAACGAGGGCTTCCTGCGTGCACAGCTCACCGACATCCTGAACACGACGGGCTGCCAGTCGGACGCCGCGTGCAAGACGAAGGTCGGACAGCTGGATGCCCTCCTGGAGAGCAACGGCGACTACGACAAGCAGCTGGCTCTGCTGCAGACCAGCCTGAGCACGATCGCCACCAAGGCCGACAAGCAGCTCCTGGACAAGGGCGCGGGGCTCGACCAGCTGCGTGCCGGACTGTCGCACGGCAACTCCAAGGACTGCATCCACACCCAGTGCGGCATCAAGGAGGCGGCGCTGGCAGTCCAGGCCGGCGTCCCGCTGCTCGTCGACTCGCTGCGTGAGCAGATCCTCTCCGGCCTCGGCACGCCGAGTGCGAACTGTGACCCGACCAAGACGCTGCGCTGCGGCGCGAACGCCCTCGCGGATGGCCTCGGACAGCTGGACACCGGGGCGAGCCAGCTCTCGGACGGCCTCAGCACCGCGGCGTCCGGCTCGGGGCAGCTGGCCGACGGGCTCCAGCAGGCTCGCGACGGGGCGCCCCAGCTGAAGAACGGCGCCAACAAGCTGTCCAAGAAGGGTGTGGTCAAGATCGTCCAGGCCGGCGAGCAGACCGCCCAGCAGTACGGCAAGCTCTCCGCCACCCTGACCGCCGGCGCCAAGCGCGCTCACACCGACGGGATGCTGTACGGCGCCCCGACCGGCTCGATGGGGCTGATGGCCTACGACTTCGAGATCAACGGCAGCGACGGCCAGGGCTCACGCAACGTCGAGCGGCTGCTGCTGACCCTCCTGCTCGGTGGCCTGGGCCTGGGTGCCTTCGCGCTCCGCAGGCGCTCCGTCCCGTTCCTGCCCCGCGGATAGTACGCATCACCAGGCCACTTCGCAGGCCACTTGGCAGGCGGCCGGGCGGGGCCGGGTGATCCGTACTATCGGTCGAGGTCGGCGGCGAACACGGCGGTCCCGGGCGTCAGTCGCCCGCGCACGCGCGACCAGCCACCCCAGACGCGGTCGTGGTCCGCGGGCCACTCGGGCTCCAGCAGCGCGACGATGCGGAAGCCGGTGCTCGTGAGCACCTCGACCCAGTCGCCCAGGGTGCGGTGGTGCTCGACGTACGCGACGTTCCCGGACTCGTCGTCCACCTCGACGTAGGGGGTGCGGTCCCAGTACGACGAGTGTGCGGTCAGGCCCGCCTCCGAGGGGTCGTCGGGGAAGCTCCA
>DATBBE010000025.1:0-14575 GCA_036271155.1 Nocardioides sp.
GGCGACGTACCGGCAGACGTACCGCCCCGAGGCCTCCGAGACCGTGTCGGCCTGACGCGGGGCCTCTGTCAACGGCGAGCTCTCCTACTGTGGGGTCATGGAACGCCGCCACGCACGCTCGGGCTCGCCCTTCGAGGACACCATCGGGTTCAGCCGCGCGGTTCGGGTGGGCGAGACCGTCTGCGTGAGCGGCACCGCACCGGTCTGGCCGGACGGTGAGGTCCATCCCGACCCCGCCGTACAGGCGAGGCGGTGCTGGGAGATCGTCGTCGCCGCGCTGGAGGAGCTCGGTGCGGGCGTCACCGACGTCGTCCGCACCCGCCAGTACCTCGTGAGAGCCGACGTCGCGGATGCGGTCTCGGCCGTCCACGGCGAGGTGTTCGGCGACGTCCGCCCGGCGAGCTCGATGATCGTCGTCGCCGGCCTTCTCGACCCCCGCTGGCTCGTGGAGGTCGAGGCCGACGCGGTGCTGGCGCCCGGCTAGCACCGCCAGGACGCGCCCTAGCCCGTCTGGCGCTCGACCTTCTCCTCCGCCGTCTCGTCGCCGTGGCCGGGCCACCAGGCGGCATGCCCGACCAGCGCGGTGAGCGCGGGGGTGAAGAACATCGCCATCACGAACGCAGCCACGAAGATCCCGAACGAGATCGAGAAGCCCAGCGCCACCAGCAAGGAGTTGCCTCCGAGCATCAGCGAGGCGAAGGTGCCCGACAGGATCAGCCCGGCCGCGGCCACGGTCGGGCCGGCGTGGGTGAGGGCCTCGGCAGCCGCCTCGCGGCTGTTCTTCCCCTCGCGAGCCTCCTCGCGCAGACGCGCGATCATCAAGATGTTGTAGTCGGTGCCGAGCGCCACCACGAACAGATAGATGTAGATCGGCAGCAGGAAGATCAGACCCTCCTTGCCCTGGAAGTCCTGGAACACGATCACCGCGGCACCCAGCGTCGCCCCGAAGCCGAGCCCCACCGAGATCATGAGGTACCACGGCGCCACCAGGCTCCGCAGCAGCAGGGCCAGGATGATCGCGATCACGATCGCGGCCACCGGGAACACGACCTTGTAGTCGCGGTTCATCGCCTTCTGGAAGTCGGCGAAGACCGACGTCGTGCCGCCGACCAGGCCCTCGGTGCCCGGTGGTGCGTGGGCGTGCGCCGCGCTGCGGACCGGGCCCTTGATGGCGGCCAAGGCCGCGTCGGAGGTCGGGTCGCTGGTGAGGACCACGCTGTACGACGCGGTCTGCTTGTCGGGGCTCAGCTGCGCCTGCCCCACCTGGCCGACGCCCTGCGCCTTGCCCAGGTCTGCGGCGTACGCCGTGGTCTCGCTGGCGGTGAGCGGCTTGCCGTCGGTGGAGTGCAGCAGCACGACGGTCGGGTCGGTGGCGCCCGGCGGGAAGCCCTTCTCCAGGGTCTTCAGTGCGACCGCTGACTCCACGGTCTTGGGCGCACCCGAGTCGCCGAGGTCGAAGTTGGGGTTGAACTGCAGGGCGAAGATCGCCAGCACGGCGAGGACCAGCCCGGAGGCTGCGGCGTACACCGCTGGGCGGCGGCCCAGGGACTGGCCGATCGCGCCGAACCGCGCGAAGGTGGGCTCCTTCTGCCAGGACTTCGACGGCCAGAACACCTTGGTGCCGATCAGAGAGACCACGGCCGGGACCAGCGTCAGCGCGGCGACCACGGTCACCGCGACGGCGATCGCCAGGGCCGGGCCGATCGACTTGAAGATCCCGAGCGAGCTGAGGATCAGTGCCATGAACGACACGATCACGGCGCCGCCTGCCGAGATGATCGCCTCGCCCGCGCGGGTGATCGCCTGCGCCACGGCGGCCTTGTGCTCCTCGCCGAGGCGTAGTCGCTCGCGATAGCGGAACAGGAAGAACAGGATGTAGTCGGTCCCGATGCCGAACAGCACCACGATCAGGATCACCTGGATGGAGCTGTCGGTCTTGAGGTCGAAGACCTTGTTGGCCGCACCGATCAGACCGACCGCGACCTGCGAGACCAGCCCGATCACGAGCAGTGGGAACAACGCCAGGATCACGCTGCGGAAGATCACGACCATCAGGATCAGGATCAGTCCGAACGTCGCGATCCCGACGATCGCCTCCGCCTTCGACGAGGCGTCCTGCGAGTCGAGAGCCTGCGCTGCCGCGCCGGTCACCCCGACGGTCAGGTCGCTGCCGTCGACGGCCGCATGGGCGTCGGCACGCAGGGACTTCGCGGCGTCGATGGCGTCCGGGTCGTAGGGGTTCTTGTCCTTGGAGATGCCCACGACGGCGAGCTGGACCAGCTTGTTCTGTGACGGCGGCTGGGCGACCACGCCGGAGAACACGGGGTCGACCTTGCTGTTCAGCTGCCCGACGACCTTCTGGATCGTGGCCGTGTCGGCAGTGGTCAGCTTGCCGCCGTCGGTGCGGTCGAAGACGACGAGTGCGCCGACGCTCGTCTGCTGCGGGAACGCCTTGGTCTGCAGGTTCGCAGCGCGGATCGACTCGTACTTCGCGGGCAGGAACTCCGACTGGTCGGCCGTCGAGCTCAGCTTCGGCGCCGTGAGGATGATCAGGACCGAGACCACGATCCAGCCGATCACGACGTACCAGGGATGACGGGTGGCGAGACGACCGAGTGCCTTGAACACCCGGCGAGCGTAACTGCGCGCCTGTCACACGCGTCCCAGGGGGTCACCCCTTGGGGCGAGGGCCGGGCTTCGTGGCTGCCGGGTCGGGATACCCGGCGAGCCGGGTATCCCGTCGCTTCTCGGCCGTTGCAACCCCTGAGAAGCGACGGGAGTGCCCGGGCAGTGTTGCGGAAGTGACGCGTGATCGCACTCGGGCCCGATGCTCCTGGAGAGGGTTCCCCCTTGGCCCTTACCCGCCGACGAGGACCGGTGCCGCTTCCGGAACGGCGCGCGCAGCCGGCCGAGGGTCCGCCGTGAGCACCACGGCGAGGCCGGCGACCAGGACCAGTCCACCGAGGACGATCGCCCCGCCACGCAGCCCCGAGCCACTGCTCAGACCGCCGAAGATGAGGGCGCAGGGCAGGAAGACGACCCACGACAGGGTCCCGACGCCCGACGAGACACCCGACCGAAGGGACGACGCGACCGCGTCGTGGACCAGGCGCGAGAAGTGGACACCCATGGCCACCAGCAGCAGAGCCATCACGATCTGACCCGCCACGACCTCGACCAGACCGCCGCGCGCCACGAGCAGGACGCCGCCCGTCATCAGGACCAGCGCGGCCACCGCCGAGGGACGTCGGCCCAGGTGCAGCCGGGCGGCCAGGGCAGCCCCGAGACCCAGGGTGGCGGTGACCGCGGCCGTGAAGACACCGAACAGCGCAGCCGGCGCGTGCAGGGCGACCAGCCACAGGGGGCCGAACTCGAAGACCATCTGGAGGGCTGCGGCGGCGGCCACGCTGCCGATGACCGGCGCCAGAAGCCCCGGCCCCCGCAGCGCCGCGGCGGTCTCCGCCAGGTGGGCTCGGATGCTCCGAGAGGTCGCCGAGCGGTGCACGGTGGGCTCCCGGAACCCGCCGAGGACGACGATCCCGAGCAGCACGAACGGCACCGTCACGACGTAGGTCGCGCGCGGGCTGAGCAGGGCGGCGACCAGACCGCCGGCCAAGGCGCTGGCCGTCAGGGCTGCACTCCCCCACAGCTGCATGCGTCCGTAGACGTGCTCGAACCTCTCGCTGTCGACGCTCTCCTCGACGAGCACGTCGTACACGATGGCGTCGACGGTGCCCGAGGAGAGCGCGAAGTAGGCGCCGAGCACCATGGCGCTCACGACGTACGTGCCGACGCTGTGGCTCAGCGCGCCGATGACGACGCTGACCAGGGCCGCACCCTCGGCCATCATCAGCACCCCGCGCCGGCTCCACCGGTCGGCGAGCAGTCCGGAGGGGATCTCCAGGACCGGGACGACCGCGGCGTACGCCGCCGCCATCAGGGCGACCAGTCCGGGCGTGAAGCCGAGCTGGGTCATGAAGACCTTCTCCACAGGCACCCACGGCGCCACTCCGGAGAAGGTCAGAGCGACCCGAAGGGGCCGGAGCCGGCGGACGGCCCGCTGCTCGGGCTGACCTGGACGGTGGGTGGCGGTGTGGGGCTGCATGTAGGTGATGACGAGACCAGGCCGGCAGACTCATCGGTCACGCGGCACCCAGATCTGCGGCAGACCGAAGAAGCCGAACAGCTCCGGCTCGAACGTCGTGATCTCGGCGACCTCGCCGTCCACGATCCGCAGGACGTCGAGGGAGAGCGCCCGGAACGTGTCGTCCCCGGGCACTCGGAGATAGTTGGCCGCTGCGGGCGAGCGGTTGGCGGTCGTCTCGACGAGGCGGAAGGCCCCGGCGTTCCGGAGCGAGTCGCCGATGAAGTCTCCGACCGCCGTGCGTCCGACGAAGTGGTGGGGCTGGGGAGGCATGGTGAACCGCACGTCCTCCTTCAGCATCGAGGACAACGCCGCGGCGTCGGCGCGCGCGTGGGCATCCATGTACCGGCCCAGGAGCGCCCGCTCCTCCGCAGTCGGCCGCGACGTCACGACCGCGGCGTCGTCGCCGCCGCGGTGCCGGCCCAGGGAGTCCCGGGCCCTTTGGAGCGCGCTGGTGACACTGGCGACGCTGGTGTCGAGAAGGTCGGCCGTCTCGGCAGCGGACCAGCCGAGCACGTCGCGCAGGACGAGCACGGCCCGCTGGTTGGGAGGGAGCAGCTGGATCAGGGCGAGATAGGCCAGCTCGATCGTCTCTCGTGTCACGGCGAGCACGTCCGGCTGCATGCCCTCCGGCTGGACGCCGTCGAGGAGGGAGTCGGGGAAGGGCTGCAGCCACGGCAGCTCCGACGGCGGTGGCGCGCTCCCGTCGCCGACCGGGACGACGCGCTCGGGATGGCCGCGCAAGAAGTCCAGACATGCGTTCGTGGCGATCCGGTAGAGCCACGCACGTGCCGAGGCCCGACCGGCGTACGTCGACCGGCTGCGCCACGCACGGAGCATGGTCTCCTGCACGAGATCCTCGGCATCGGTCAGCGAGCCGAGCATGCGGTAGCAGTGCACCCTGAGCTCTCCACGGTGGCGTTCCGCGAGCACCCCGAAGGCGTGCTCGTCGCCGTGCCGGACCAGCTCGCGGTCGTCGTCGTGTCGGTGGTCTTCGGTCATAGGACTCATGACGAGGCCGGGCCCTCGAAGTCATCGGTCCCGTCCCGCACTCCTGAACTCTCCGCGATGTCGGTGCCGTGAGCAAGGATGGAGCCATGACCGACTCGCCGGGGCCGTTCACCGCGTTGGAGCGCTTCAGCGCGCCCACGCGGGAGTGGTTCCAGGCCGCGTTCGCGGAGCCGACGCCGGCGCAGTCCGGGGCGTGGGAGGCCATCGCCGACGGGCGGCACGCGCTGGTGGTGGCTCCCACCGGATCAGGCAAGACGCTGTCGGCGTTCCTGTGGGCGATCGACCGGCTGCTGACGACCGCCCCGGGCCGAGACCGGCGGGAGGCAGGCACCCGGGTGCTCTACGTCTCGCCGTTGAAGGCCCTGGCCGTCGACGTCGAGCGCAACCTGCGGGCGCCGCTGACCGGCATCCGGCAGACCGGGGAGCGGCTCGGGGCCACCCTGCCCGACGTGACGGTCGGCATCCGGTCGGGTGACACCCCGGCCGCCGAGCGGCGCACCCTGGCGCGCACCCCGCCGGACATCCTGATCACCACCCCCGAGTCGCTGTTCCTGATGCTGACCAGCCAGGCGCGCGAGTCCCTCAGGCAGGTCGAGACCGTGATCGTCGACGAGGTCCACGCCGTGGCCGGCACCAAGCGTGGCGCCCATCTGGGCATCACCCTGGAGCGGCTCGACGCGCTGCTGGCGAGGCCCGCCCAGCGGGTCGGGCTGTCAGCCACCGTTCGGCCGCTCGACGAGGTGGCGCGCTTCCTCGGCGGAGGCGCGCCGGTCGAGATCGTCTCGCCGCCCTCGGTCAAGCAGTGGGACCTCCAGGTCGTCGTCCCGGTCGAGGACATGACCCAGCCCGGGCAGTACGACGACTCCCGGGCGGATGACGGTGACGGTGACGCGCGCGAGGCGACCTCGATCTGGCCCCATGTGGAGGCACACGTCGCCGACCTGATCGGGCAGCACCGCTCGACGATCGTCTTCGCCAACTCCCGCCGGCTCGCGGAGCGGCTGACGGCCCGGCTCAACGAGATCGCCGCCGAGCGGGCCGGTGTCGGTGTCGACACCGACGGCTCACCTCCGGCCCAGGTCATGGCGCAGTCCGGCACGTCGTACGCCGCGGCGCCGGTCATCGCGAAGGCCCACCACGGCTCGGTGTCCAAGGAGCAGCGCGCCCTCATCGAGGACGACCTCAAGCGCGGTCGGCTCCCCTGCGTGGTCGCCACCAGCAGCCTCGAGCTGGGCATCGACATGGGCGCGGTCGACCTGGTGATCCAGATCGAGTCGCCGCCCAGCGTCGCGAGCGCGCTGCAGCGCGTCGGCCGAGCCGGCCATCAGGTGGGTGAGGTCAGCCGTGGCGTGCTGTTCCCCAAGCACCGGGGCGACCTCGCCCAGACCGCCGTCGCGGTGGAGCGGATGCGGTCGGGCCAGATCGAGGCGCTCCGGGTCCCGGCGAACCCTCTCGACGTCCTGGCCCAGCAGGTCGTGGCCATGCTGGCCATGGACGCGTGGGCGATCGACGACCTCTTCGAGCTGATGCGCCGGGCCGCGTCATACGTCGGGCTGCCGCGCGCCGCCTTCGAGGCGACGCTCGACCTCCTCAGTGGGCGGTACCCGAGCGACGAGTTCGCCGAGCTCCGGCCCCGCATCGTGTGGGACCGCGTGACAGGTCAGCTCACCGGGCGGCCCGGCGCCCAGCGCCTGGCCGTCACGAGCGGGGGGACGATCCCGGACCGCGGGCTGTTCGGGGTCTTCCTGGTCGGCTCCGGCGGCGACCACAAGGGTCCCAGCCGGCGGGTCGGCGAGCTCGACGAGGAGATGGTCTACGAGTCGCGGGTCGGTGACGTCTTCGCGCTCGGAGCGACCAGCTGGCGCATCGAGGACATCACCCACGACCAGGTGCTGGTCACCCCCGCGCCCGGCATCCCCGGCCGCCTCCCCTTCTGGAAGGGCGACGCTCTGGGCCGCCCCGCCGAGCTCGGCGAGGCCATCGGGGCGTTCACGCGAAGACTCGCCTCGACCCAGCGTGACGCCGCGGTGGCCGTTGCCCAGGAGCGCGGGCTCGACGCCTGGGCCGCGGGCAACCTGGTGGGCTATGTCCACGAGCAGGTGGAGGCCACCGGCGTCCTGCCCAGCGACCGCACCCTCGTGGTCGAGCGCTTCCGCGACGAGCTCGGCGACTGGCGACTGGTCGTCCACTCCCCCTACGGCACCCCGGTCCACGCCCCGTGGGCCCTGGCGATCAACGCGAGACTGCGTGAGCGCTACGGCATCGACGGCCAGGCGATCGCCTCCGACGACGGCATCGTGATCCGGATCCCCGACACCGACGCCGAGCCGCCGACCGGCGAGGTGATCGCGTTCGAGCCCGACGAGATCGACGACCTGGTCACCCAGGAGGTCGGCGGGTCCGCGCTGTTCGCCTCCCGATTCCGCGAGTGTGCCGCACGAGCGCTGCTCCTCCCGCGCCGTGACCCGGGGCGTCGCTCGCCGCTGTGGCAGCAGCGCCAGCGCAGCGCGGCGTTGCTCGAGGTGGCCGTGAAGTACCCGTCCTTCCCGATCGTCCTCGAGGCCGTCCGTGAGTGCCTCCAGGACGTCTACGACCTGCCTGCGCTGGTCGGCCTGATGGGCCGGGTGCAGCGTCGGGAGGTCGGCATCCACGACGTCGACACCCACCAACCCTCGCCGTACGCGCGCAGCCTGCTGTTCGGTTACGTCGCGCAGTTCGTCTACGAGGGCGACTCGCCGATCGCCGAGCGTCGCGCCGCCGCGCTCGCGCTCGACCAAGGGCTGCTCGCCGAGCTGCTCGGCCGCGCCGAGCTGCGCGAGCTGCTCGACCCGGACGTCCTGGCCGAGGTCGAGGCGATGCTCCAGCGCACCGATCCCGAGCGCCGCGCTCGCGACGCCGAGGGAGTCAGCGACCTGCTCCGCTGGCTCGGGCCGGTCGCGGCCGGCGAGGTCGCCGACCGCAGTGTCGACGGTGCTGACGTCGTGGAGTGGCTGACGTCGCTCGCCGATGCGCGGCGGGTGGTCGCGGTCCGGATGTCCGGCGAGGAGCGGTGGGCCGCCATCGAGGACATCGGGCGCCTGCGTGACGGGCTCGGCGTCCCCGTGCCGCCCGGCGTTCCCGACGCCTTCACCGAGGCTGTCGAAGACCCGGTGGCCGACCTGGTGAGCCGCTACGCACGCACGCACGGTCCGTTCACGGTGGCCGACGTGTCGGCCCGGTTCGGGCTGGGCGCGGCCGTCGTCCGTCACACCCTCGGGCGCCTCGCCGGGCGGGGCCGGGTGCTCGAGGGAGAGTTCCGTCCGGCCGGCTCCGGGGCCGAGTGGTGCGATGCCGAGGTGCTCCGGCTGCTGCGCCGGCGCTCGCTCGCGCGGCTGCGCCGCGAGGTCGAGCCCGTGGAGCCGGCCGCGCTCGGCCGCTTCCTGCTCGCCTGGCAACACGTCGACCGCGCCCGTCGAGGGCCACGCGGCATCGACGGCCTGCTCCAGGTCGTCGACCAGCTCGCCGGATACCCCGCTCCCGCTTCGGCCTGGGAGTCGCTGATCCTGCCGAGCCGGGTCGCCGACTACGAGCCCGCCCTCCTCGACGAGCTGACCGCCTCCGGTGAGGTCACCTGGGTCGGTCACGCGAGCCTGCCCGGCACCGACGGCTGGGTGTCGCTGCACCTGGGCGACCAGGCGCCCCTCACGATGCCCTTGCCCGAGCCGGACGCCCCGCTCGAGGAGTCCGACCAGGCGGCAGCCGAGCTGCAGACAGCGGTGCTCGAGGCCCTGACGCCGGGCGGAGGATGGTTCTTCCGTCAGCTCCAGGCGGTGACCGGAGGCAAGGACCGCGAGCTGGCCGAGGCCCTCTGGCAGCTCGTCTGGGCCGGGCGCATCACCAACGACACCTTCGCGCCGCTGCGCGCTCTGGTCGGGTCCGGAGCCGGGTCTCACCGCACGCGACGCGCCACCCCGCGGGCCCGCCCTCTGCGTGCCGGTGTCCGTCCGCCCCCACCCGCCACCACCGGGCGCTGGGCGGTCCTTCCCGAGATCGACCGCGACCCGACCCGCCGTGCGCACGCGACGGCCCAGCGGATGCTGGAGCGGTACGGCGTGGTCACGCGCGGCTCGGTGGTCTCGGAGCGGCCCGTCGGCGGCTTCGCCGGGGTCTACAAGGTGCTGTCGGCGTTCGAGGACTCCGGCCGCTGCCGGCGCGGCTACTTCGTCGAAGGACTGGGCGCCGCCCAGTTCGGATCGGCGGGAGCAGTCGACCGCCTCCGCACGTTCAGCGACCTCGCCGGCGAGGGCGCCGATGCCAAGCCAGAGGCGGTGACCCTGGCGGCGACCGACCCGGCCAACCCGTTCGGGGCGGCGCTGCCGTGGCCCGAGCGCGACACCTCCGGAGGTCATCGGCCGGGCCGCAAGGCCGGCGCCCTCGTGGTGCTGGTCGACGGTGCCCTGAGCCTCTACGTCGAGCGCGGCGGTCGCACGCTCCTCACCTGGTCCGACGAGTCGGACGTTCTCGGACCGGCCGCCCTGGCTCTCTCCGAGGCGGGTCGGCGCGGCGCACTCGGCAGGATGACGGTCCAGAAGGCCGATGGCGAGCAGATCCTCGGCGGCGGCTCGACACCCCTGCGAGAGGCCCTCGACGCGGCCGGCTTCGTGTCCACGCCGCGGGGGTTGAGGCTGCGTGGGTAGCAGTGCCTGAGGGCGACACCGTCTGGCGGGCCGCCCGACGACTCGATCGCGCTCTGTCGGGTCAGGTGCTGGTGCACACCGACTTCCGGGGTGCCGGCGTTCGCCACCTGCGACCTCTCCGGCGCCACCGTGACCGACACCGTGTCGCGCGGCAAGCACCTGCTGACCCGCATCGACGGTCCGGCCCCGTGGACGCTGCACACTCACCTCAAGATGGAGGGCGGGTGGCACGTCCTGGAGCCTGCTCAGGCCTGGCCACGGCCCGGCCACACCGCCCGGGTCGTGCTCGAGACTGCCTCGGTCGTCGCGGTCGGGTTCCAGCTCGGCATCGTCGAGATCCTGCCGCGCGACCAGGAGTCCGACGTGGTCGGACACCTCGGCCCGGACCTCCTCGGCCCCGATTGGAGTCCCGAAGAGGCAGTGCGCAGGCTCCTCGAGCACCCCACTCGTCCGATCAAGGAGGCCCTCCTGGACCAGACCCTCCTGGCCGGCGTCGGCAACATGTACGCCAGCGAGCTGTGCTTCGTGTGCGGTGTCGCGCCGGAGACTCCCGTCGAGCGGGTGCCCGATCTGCCCCGGATGGTCGCCCGCGCCCACCAGCTGCTCGACGTCAACCGACATCGCGCGGTGCAGTCCACGACCGGCGACCTGGCCCGGGGCCGCTCCCTGTGGGTCTACCGCCGGGGCGGCCGGCCGTGCCGGCGCTGCGGCACCCCGATCACCGAGTCGATGCTGGGCGAGCCGGGCCGCGAGCGAGCGACGTACGCCTGCCGCTCCTGCCAGCGCTGACCCTCAAAGGTCCAGGTCGCTCAGGCTCGGATGGTTCGCCGGCCGGGGACCTGGCGCATCCCACGCGAACCGTCGGTCGGACTCGGCGATCGGCACGTCGTTGATGCTGGCGTGACGTCGCGCCATCAGACCGTTGTCGGCGAACTGCCAGTTCTCGTTGCCGTAGGAGCGGAACCACGCCCCGCTCTGGTCGTGCCACTCGTAGGCGAACCGCACCGCGATCCGGTCGTCGTCGTGGGTCCACAGCTCCTTGATCAGGCGGTAGTCGAGCTCTCTGGCCCACTTCCGGGCCAGGAACTCGACGATGGCCGGTCGGCCGACGAGGAACTCCGACCGGTTGCGCCACCTGGTGTCGGGTGTGTAGGCGAGGGCGACCCGCTCGGGGTCTCGCGTGTTCCACCCGTCCTCCGCGGCGCGGACCTTCGCCACCGCGTCGTCGCGTGAGAAGGGGGGCAGCGGCGGCCTGGACTCCACGACCGCGCCTCCCGCCTCGCTCACGCTGCAGAGGCGGCGGAGGCGACGACCTGACGGCGGCCCGCCAACGGCGTCGGCGCCGTGGCGGCCTCTTCGACCGCAACGGCGTCGGAGACGTCGCGGAGCACCGCGGACAGCGGCGTGTCGAGGGCCGAGCACAGGGACGCCAGCAGCTCCGAGGAGGCTTCCTTCTGACCGCGCTCGATCTCGGAGATGTAACCCAGGCTCACCCGCGCCTCGGCAGACACCTGACGCAGCGTCAGACCCTGCTCGAGGCGGCGCTCACGAAGGACGTCGCCCAACAGCCTGCGAAACATCGCCATGGGTCCTCCTTCACGCCGTCGATCGAGGTGGTCCTGTGCGGAACGCTACCCGAGCGGGGGTTGTTCCCCACGGAGAATCCCACAGAGTGCCGACAACGCCTCCCGACACGCCCGATCCTGGATCTGGTGTCGGTCGCCCACCAGCTCCATCGTCACCGCCGAGACACCCTCCGGGCCGGCGATGCCGACGAACACCGTGCCGACCGGCTTGTCCTCCTGGGAGTCGGGGCCGGCGACGCCGGTCGTGGCCAAGGCGTACGTCGCCCCGGTGGCGTCGCGACAGCCCGTCGCCATGGCGCGCGCACACTCGGCAGAGACCACGCCGTACTGCTCGACGAGGTCATGCGGGACGCCGACCAACGACTCCTTCAGGGCCGTCGCGTAGGTGACGAACCCGCCGAGGTAGGCGGCGGACGCACCGGGCACCGCGGTCACCACCGCGGCCAGGCGACCCCCGGTCAGGGACTCGACGGTGGCCAGGGTCGCCCCCGCTGCACCGAGCAGCTGCAGAGCCTGTGCGGCATCCGGATCCCGCGATGCCCCACCGAACAGCCGTCTCATGAACGGCGAGCGTAACGGCCCCGGTTACAGTCGCCAGCGTGAGCCGACCCATCGAGGACTACGCGATGATCGGCGACCGGCACACCGCCGCCCTGGTCGGCACCGACGGCTCCATCGACTGGCTGTGTCTCCCGCGGTTCGACTCCCCCGCGTGCTTCGCGGCTCTGCTCGGCGATGCGGACAACGGCCGCTGGCAGCTGTGCCCGGTCGGCGACTACGAGGTGTCGCGGGCCTACGTCGACGACTCGGCGGCCCTCCAGACGACCTTCAGCACCGCAACCGGCGTGGTGACGCTGCTCGACGTGATGCCGACCGATGAGGACCGCATCGACGTGGTCCGGCGGGTGACCGGCGTGAAGGGCACCGTCCGGATGCACCACGAGTGGGTGGTCAGGTTCGAGTACGGCAGTGCGGAGCCCTGGATCCGGCGGCGGCTCGAGGACACCGACGAGCCCGCGATCACGGCCGTCGCCGGACCCGACAAGCTGGTGCTCCGTGGTCCGCGGCTGCCCGAGGCCGTCGGGCGTCGGCACGTCGACGACTTCGACGTCCGCGAGGGCCAGGTGCTGACGTTCTCCACGACGTGGCTCCCCTCTCATCTCCGCACGCCTGGGCCGCATCGGGCGATGGTCGACGAGACGATCCACGACGAGGTCGAGTGGGTCGCCCGCCTGAACCTCACCGACGTCCCGCACGCCGACGTCGTACGTCGCTCGCTGCTGACCCTGCACCTGCTGACCCACCACGAGACCGGCGGCATCGTCGCGGCGCCGACGACCTCGCTGCCCGAGGACTTCGGCGGCGAGCGCAACTGGGACTACCGCTACTGCTGGCTGCGCGACGCGTCCCTGACGATCGTCTCCCTGATCTCGTCGGGGGCCACCGAGGAGGCGGGCTTCTGGCGCGACTGGCTGCTGCGGGCCGTGGCCGGCCACCCCGCCGACCTCCAGATCATGTACGCCGTGGACGGCGCGCGCCGACTGACCGAGCTCACCCTCGACGACCTCCCGGGCTATGCCGGCTCGAAGCCGGTGCGCATCGGCAACGGAGCCGTCGACCAGAGGCAGACCGACGTGGTCGGCGAGGTGATGCTGGCCCTGGAGGCGGCCCGCGAGTCGTCGCTCGGTCAGACCGAGGACTCCTGGAACCTCCAGCGGGTGCTGGTCGACCACCTCGCCGAGACCTGGGACGAGCCCGACAACGGGCTGTGGGAGATCCGCGGACCACGTCAGCACTTCACCCACTCCCGGGTCATGGTGTGGGTGGCGTTCGACCGCGCGGTGAAGGCCGTCGAGCGACACCACCTCGAGGGAGACGTCGACCGCTGGCGCTCGTTGCGCGACCAGGTGCGAGCCGAAGTGCTGAGCCAGGCCTTCGACGCCGACCGCAATACCTTCACCCAGCACTACGGGACCGCCGAGGTGGACGCCTCCCTGCTGATGCTGCCGATCGTCGGCTTCGTCGACGGCGACGACCCGCGGATGCTCGGCACGATCCAGGCGATCGAGAGCGACCTGATGCGCGACGGACTGCTGCTGCGCTATCGCACGCAGTCGGGGGTGGACGGACTCTCCGGCGACGAGCACCCCTTCCTGGCGTGCTCCTTCTGGCTGGTCTCGGCGTACGCCGGCGCCGGGCGTCTCGATGACGCCCGGGCGCTCTTCGACCGCCTGTGCGCGCTGACCAACGACGTCGGGCTCCTCTCGGAGGAGTACGACCCCCAGCAGAGCCGGATGGTCGGCAACTTCCCCCAGGCCTTCAGCCACCTGACTCTGGTGCAGGCGGCACTACGCCTCAGAGACGCGGGCCTCACAGACGCCGAACCGCACGCATAGTCCGCCGAGTCGTCATCCGACGACTCGGCGGAGATGCGGTGCCTCTTGGCGCCGACTCGGTGAGCAGGCAGGCGGGTCGTGTCAGTTGGTGACGGTGAGCAGGCTCGCTCCGACGGCTGGCTTGGTCACCTTGTCACCGAGGTACAGCGCACCGATCGGCTGGATGCCGGCCTTCGGGAACGTTCCGGTGACCAGGCTGGCGTGACCGTTCACGAGCGGCACCAGCGCAAGCTGCTGGTTGCCGACCAGGATCGCCACGAAGCCGGTCGGGGTGGCCTGCGCGGCCGAGACCGTGACATCGATCCGGGTGGTGTCCTTCTTCTTCTTGACCCGGTTCGGCGTCGCTGTCACCGAGACCTTCGCCTGCTCCTTGGTGAACGGCGCCGAGAGCCCGACGAGCTCAGGGTTGTGGTCGGAGGCCCGGAACTGGTTCGGCTGGTAGAGCAGCGTCGCGTTGTAGTTGTAGCGGCTGTACTCGAAGCCCACGGACTCCTCGGCGTTGATCTGCCAGACGTCGCGGCCGGTGACCATCTTCGCGGCGGCCGGGTTGGCAAGGACGTGGTCCAGGGAACCTGCCAGACCGTCGAACTCGTAGCTGACGTCGCGTGGGTCGTCACTGGCCTGGTTGACGTAGCCGGCCTGGTAGAGGACCTGCATCGGGTCCTCCTGGGTGTAGCTGTTGAAGTCACCCACGAGGAACACCTTGTCGGTGCCGCGCGCGGCCGAGACCTGGTGGGCGAAGTCGACGAGGGCGTGCGCCTG
>DATBBE010000026.1:0-18668 GCA_036271155.1 Nocardioides sp.
CCCCTGGAGAGTCAGCCGATCGTCGCCTTCGTCGTGGCCAACGTCGTCGCCGGAGTGGTGGCCTACGTCGGGATGATGACCTACGCCTTCCGGGATCGCGGGGTTGGCGATCCCCTGGCCGGGCTGGTCAGGTTCTTCGGACTCGGCGCCGCCACGATGGTCATCCCGGTGGGGTGCCTGTGGGTCAGCCGCTACATGCTGGGGCTGAGCTCTCCGTTGGCCGACAACCTCTCGGCCAACGTGGTGGGTCTGGTCCTGGGAGCGGCAGCCCGCTTCTGGGTGTTCCGGCGCTATGTCTTCGACCATGTCGTGGGGGTCGAGGGATGAGCCGCGGCGACAGCATCTCCGTCCGCCGACGTCGCCGACTGGGCCGCTACAGCCACCACGGCATCGACTGCGGTGACGGGACGGTCATCCACTACACGGGCGGTCCGGGGACGGTGCGCCGCATCGAGCGGACGACGCTGGAGAGCTTTGCCGGCGGATCTACCGTCGTCCCGCGACACCACCGAAAGGCCCTGCCGGTCGAGGAGATCGTGGCCAATGCGGAGTCGCGGCTGGGCTCTGACGGCTACCACCTGGTGTGGAACAACTGTGAGCACTTCACCACCTGGGCCTCGACCGGATCGAGGTCGAGCAAGCAGGTGCGGGGGTGGTTCATGGCCGCACCCGGGGCCGTCGCCTCGCTCAGCGCAGCACAGGAGGCGGGCGCCCATGTGATGCTCCTGGGCGGTCTGGTGACCGGTGGCATCTGCGCCGTCGCCACGCCGGTACGCCGCGGCCGCCGCAAGAGACTCCGCCGAGACCGACCGGTCGAGGAAGCCGCCGTCGGATAGCCGTACTCCCGGCGCGCGAGCTGTCCCCACCCGGCGAGGACGGCGCGACCCGGCGATAGTACGCATCATCTGGCACGTCTACAGCACCCTGCGGCGTGCTGCCTGATCCCTCCTATCCAGCTGACCCCGCTACCTGACCTGTCCAGATTTCAGGTGACGTGTCACGATCGGGCGGATGAACATCAGCATCTCCGCGGACTCGGCACACGGACACGAGCTCGTCGACGATCTGGTGTCGGGTGTCATGGCCTCGGTGCACGACGACATGCGCGGCAAGCCCGCCTCGATGGTGCTGGAGATCCTGACCGAGACCCTTGCCCGTCGGCTGCCGGGGATCTCCTTCGACGAGGAGGCCCTGCGGCTCGCCGCCGCACGCATCGCCGTCGGGCTGTCGCCCGCCTGAGGCAAGCGAGCGGACGACCGCGGAAGGGAGCCACGATGACGTCGGTCGCGCGAGCCGTGCTCGAGGTGTTCGGCCGGGCCGGCGTCGAGACGGCGTTCGGGCTGCCGGGGGTGCACAACCTCTCGTTCTGGCGAGACGCGGGGGAGGGTTCGCCGGAGCTGATGCTGGTCCGGCACGAGCAGACCGCCGTGTACGCCGCGGACGGGCTGGCCCGCTCGACCGGCGGGCTCGGCGTCGCTCTCACCACGACCGGCCCGGGTGCCGCGAACGCGGTCGGCGCCTTCGGCGAGGCGGCCGCCAGCGGCAGCCCGGTGGTGCTCGTGGCCAGCGAGATCTCGACGCGGCTGGCGCGGGCCGGGGTCGTGCGCGGTGTGCTCCACGAGTCGCGTGACCAGGCAGCGCTCTTCGAGCCGCTGGCCAAGGCCGTGCTCAGGCCACGGACCGCCGACGACGCGGTGCGCGCCGTGGTCGAAGCGGTTGAGGTGGCGCTCGCGTGGCCGCGTGGGCCGGTGTACGTCGACATCCCCACCGACGTGCTCGACGAGCAGACCGGGCTCGCTCCGACACCGCGGAGGCCCGAGCGTCCGGCGCCGACGCCGGGGTCGATCGCGCGCGCCGTCGCCGCGATCGAAGCGGCCGAGCGCGTCGTCATCTGGGCCGGCGGAGGAGTCGCCCAGTCGGGCGCAGAGGAGCAGGTCGCCGCGCTCTCCGAGCTGCTCGGCGCCCCGGTGGTCACGACGTTCGCCGGCCGGGGAGCGCTCCCGCCGGGTCATCCCTGGCTGGTCGGTCTGCCACCACACGAGCCCGAGGTGTCGGCGTACGTCGGGGCGGCCGACCTGATGCTCGCGGTCGGCACCGCGTTCGACGGGCCGATGACGCGCAACTGGTCGATGCCCCGGCCGGGGTCGCTGGTCTCCGTCAACGCCAGCCCGGCCGACCTCGTCTCCGGGTATGAGCCCGACGTCGGTGTGCTCGGCGACGCCCGGGTGGTGCTGACCGAGCTGCTGGAGACGCTGTCGCCCCGCGCGGGCCACGACGCTCGGCTGCGCGAGCTTTCGGAGCTGCGCGACACGGCGTGGGCACGCCTCCACGAGGACGCGGCCGGCGGCCCGGCGCTGGCGTTCCTCGACGCCGTCGGCTCAGCGGTGGAAGCGGCGGACGCGACCGTGGTCGTCGACATGGCCATCCCGGGCTACTGGTACGGCGGCTACGCCCCGGTGGCCGGGCCACGACGACTCCAGTACCCGATCGGGTGGGGCACCCTCGGCTACGCCCTCCCGGCCGCGGTCGGAGCTGCGTCTCCGCGTGGGCGACCGGTGCTCGCCCTGTGCGGCGACGGGGGCTTCATGTACGCCGTCGGCGAGCTCGCCGTGCTGCGCGAGCAGGAGCTCCCGGTCACCATGCTGGTTGTCGACGACGGTGGCTACGGGATGCTCCGCTACGACCAGGACCGGGCCGGTGACGACCACCACGGCGTCGACCTGCTCCGGCCCGACTTCGCGGCGCTGGCCGCGTCGTTCGGCATCCCGGCGGTCACCCTGGACGGCCCCCAAGGCCTGGGTGGAGCCCTCACCGAGGCGCTGACCTCGCGCGCGCCCCGGATGGTGGTGCTGCGGCTGGCCCTCACGCCGCCGCGCACGACCTCACCTCGCTGGCACGACCCAGCCTGATCCGAGTCAGCCCCGACCGCGACGCAGGTGGCGTCCCGGTCGGTTCCCGGTAGGGGCTCCGTCGCGGAGGGCGGGGATGCCGTTCACCACGACGTCGCGGACACCCACCGACAGCTGGTGCGGCTCGGCGAAGGTGGCCCGGTCGGAGACGACGTCCGGGTCGAGGACGACCACGTCCGCGGCGTACCCCGGCTCGAGCACGCCGCGGTCGGTCAGCCCGAAGGTGTCCGCGGGCAGGGAGGTCATCCGGCGGATCGCCTCTGGCAGCGTCAGCACCCCGAGCTCGCGGCAGTAGCGACCCAGGACCCGTGCGAACGAGCCGTACGCCCGGGGGTGGGTGGGGGAGTCGAGGCTGCCTCCGACGGGCGCGATGGACGCGGCGTCGGAGCAGACACCCACCCAGGGCACAGCCAGCTCCATCCGCAGGTTGTCCTCGCTCATCGAGTGGAACGCCGTGAAGACCGAGGTGCGCTCGGACGCGATCAGGTCGAGCGCGACGTCGACGGGGTCCTGCCCGCGCGCCTCCGCGATCTCGCTGAGCGAGTGTCCCTGCCACGGTGCGTTGTCCGGGTGTCGAAGTCGGAGCAGCAGCACGTCGTCGGCGCTCGGAGTGTCGCCGTACCTCCCCAGCGCGACGAGGTCCGCCCGGATCCGTGGCCGCAGCTCCGGATCGATCAGCCGGTCGTACAGCGCGTCCGCACCGCCCTCGTGCCACCGCGGCGGGATGTTCGAGGAGAGCCCCGTGCCGCTGCGGGTGTAAGGATAGACGTCGGCGCCGATCGGGACTCCTGCGTCACGGGCACGTTGCAGCGCGGCGAGGGCCGCCTCCATCAACGGCCACTCCGGCTGACCGGCTGCCTTGAGGTGCCACATCTCTCCGTGTACGCCCGACCGCGTCACGATCTCCAGCAGCTCGTCGATCGCCGACAGCAGCCCGGCGCCCTCGTTGCGCACGTGGGAGGCGTACGTACCACCGTAGCGACCCGCGACCTCGCACAGCGCGACCAGCTCCTCGGTGTCGGCATAGCTGCCGGGTGCGTAGATCAGCGACGACCCGATGCCCAGGGCGCCGTCGGCCATCTCCTCGGCGAGGACCTCGCGCATCGTGTCGAGCTCCGCGGAGGTGGCCGACCGGTCGGCGTATCCCACCCCGAGGATGCGCATGGTCTCGGCGCCGACGAGGGAGGCGACGTTCTGCGTGCACCCCGCCCGCTCGACCGTCGCGAGGTACTCCGAGAGCCGGGTCCAGGTGACGTCTACCCCCCACACCGCCGCCTCCTGCTGCAGTGAGGTGCCCGCAGCCGCCGGGACCGGCCCCATCGACTCGCCCTCGCCGAAGATCTGCGTGGTGACTCCCTGCACCAGCTCGCCCAGCGACGTGCCGTCGTCGAGCACCGAGAAGTAGGAGTGGGAGAGCGGGTTGACGAAGCCGGGGCAGACGACGAGCCCGACCGCGTCGATGACACTCGCCGCCGGCTCGTCGGGCGGAAGATCGCCGACCACCACGATGCGGTCGCCGGCGACCGCGAGGTCGGTGGCGCGTGCCGGGCCGCCACGCCCGTCGTGGAGAGTCCCGCCGCGGATGATCAGGTCGTACATGTCGTCCTCTCGTCGTGTCCCCGGCGCACTCGCGCGTACTCGCGGGCCTGGTCGAGGAACGTGCTGAAGAGCCGCAGATGGGCGGGCTCGGCGGCATGGAGGTCTTCGGGGTGGTACTGCACCGCCACCAGCCACGGACCGTCGCCCGCCCGCTCGATCGCCTCGACGCACCCGTCCTCGGCCCAGCCGACCGCGACGAGCCCCTCACCGAGGACGCCGATCGCCTGGTGATGGGCGGTGTTCACCCGCAGGTCGGCACGCCCGATGATCTCGCCCATCCGCGATCCCTCGAGCAGCCGCAGCTCGTGCGCCAGCACCGTCCGGTCGGCGGGGCCGCGATGGTCCAGCGGCTCGCGGGGGAGGTCCTGGACCAGGGTGCCGCCCAGGGCCACGTTGATCACCTGGAGTCCACGGCAGACGCCGAGCACGGGGATCCCCCTGTCCAGACATCCGGCCAGGACGGCGTACTCGAGCCGGTCGCGGCGTTCGTCGATGACGGTCGCCGGATGCACCGGCTCGCCCCAGAGGGACGGATGCGGGTCGGGGCCCCCGGGCAGCACCAGCCCGTCGAGACCGTCGAAGAAGGTGTCGTCGAGGGGCTGCTCGTCGAGCGCCGAGACCAGTCGCAGCGAGCCGCCCGCGAGGGCGAGCGTCTCGAGGATCGCCCCGCGAACGCCGAGCTGGCCGGGGTTGCGCGGGAGGTCGTACCCGAGGGTGACCGCGACCGTGGGCCTCATCGCAGACCTACCTGGCGGGCGCGGGCCGCGGCGGCCGCAGGTCACTCATCACCCGGAGTCCCGGCTCGGCGTGGCGGATGCTGCCGATGGTGTTCACCAGGGCGGCGGCCGTGGCCAGGTCGCCGTGCAGGCCGCCGGGGACCGAGAGATGGAGGTCGGGGTCTCCGGTCAGCCAGATGTCGTCCTGGGAGGGCCCGATCCCGACGGCCATCTGCAGCCGCAGGTGCACCCGCTCGACGCCGTCGACGACGACGACCGCGACCTGGTCGATGCCGGCGATCCGGCCCGGCTCGATCGTTCCGAACGCCGAAGGGGTGGCCACCTCGG
This sequence comes from Nocardioides sp., assembly GCA_036271155.1. GTDB lineage: Bacteria > Actinomycetota > Actinomycetes > Propionibacteriales > Nocardioidaceae > Nocardioides. The sequence goes on from DATBBE010000026.1 coordinate 5,573, forward strand.
CCACGACCGGCTGGATGGTCTCGGTGGTGCCGGCGGCGTCCCAACCCAGCGCAGCGGCTACCGCCTGCGCCGACTCGGTCAGCCCGACGTGCCCCATCGTCCCCTCCGCCACCCGACGTTCGAACTCGTCGACGGAGATGCCGGCACCCACCTTCGCCTGCAGCGGCTCGCGCCGCTGCCCGGCGTCCTGGACGCGATGGACCCGCACGGAGTCGACGCGCTTCGTCGCGCCCGAGAGCACGACCGGGAGGTAGTCCATGGCGAAGCCCGGGTTCACACCGGTGCCCACGACGGCCACCCCCGCCTCGCGGGCCGCGGCGTCGAGTCGCGCGGCAGCCTCTGGCGCCCGCACCCAGGGGTAGGAGAGCTCCTCGCAGGAGGAGACGACGTAGGCCCCTGCCTGGACGGCGGCGAGCAGCTCGGGAAGACACCGGGACAGCGACGACGAGGTCGTGTGCGTGACCACGAGCTCCTCGCCGGTCGGGTACGCCGCCTCCGTCAGGCTGGCCACGACCGTGACGTCCGGTGCCTCGTCGAGGTCCAGCACCGAGCCGATGCCGGCGCCGACGAGCGCGGGGCTGATGTCGCAGGCAGCTGCGAGCCGGAGGTCGCCGCGCTGCAGGACGAGCCGGACGACCTCGCGGCCGATCGCGCCCAGACCGATGTGGGCGACCTGGACCGGCTCTGGCGTCGCCGCTGCCGTCTGTGCTGTCATCGGTCCTGCCGTCATCGCTTCTGGTCCTCCGTATCGGGTGGTGCTCCCGGGCCCTCGTGCTCGGGGCGGACGTCGAGGCTCGCGCCGTAGGGCCGCACCCACTGGTCGGCGATGGAGCCGTAGCGGTCCAGGCGCGCGGTGCCGGCGGCTCCCAGCCGGCGCGCCACGTCGGTCGCCAGGGTCTCGACCAGCGCCACCGTCGGGGTCAGGCTCTCGAACGGTGAAGGGCCGTCGACCTGGGCCGGGAGGACGGCGTCGGCGAGGTCTGCGATCGGCGAGAGCCAGGGGTCCGTCAGGAGCACCAGACGCCCCCCTCGCTCCCGGGCGAGTCGCGCGAACTCGAAGGTGTCGAGCTCGTAGCGCCGGTAGTCGAACAGGACCACCGTGTCGCGTCGGGACAGGTCGGCCAGGGCCGCGGCGCGCTCCGCCGCCAGCGACGGGACGTGCAGCACCCCGTGGCGGAACGGGCGCAGCAGCGAGGTGAGCATCGCCGCGAGCAGGTGGCTGGTCCAGCCACCGGTCACCAGGACCGGGTGGCTCTCGTCGGCCAGCAGGGCTCCGGCGCGCTCGAAGTCGGAGGGGCTGAGCTGGGCCAGGGTCCCGGTGACCGCCTCCGCGAGCACGGTGCCGGCGCGGCCGAGCGGTGTGTGGTCGAGGTCGGCCACGTGGCTGCGGTAGACCTCCACGGGCGAGAGGACGCGCGCGGACAGGTCGTCGCGCAGCGCCTGCTGGAAGCCGGCGTAGTTGTCGAAGCCGAGCCGGGACACGAACCGGCTCACCGTCGGGCCGCTCACGTCGGCGCGCGCCGCGAGCTGGCTGACCGACTCCAGCCCGATGGTGGGCGGCCCCGAGAGCAGGACGCGAGCGACCTTCCGCTCGGACTTGCTCAGCTCTCCGAGACTGCGTCGCACGCGCTCGGTGACCCCCAGCGCCGTCGTCGACATGGCGGGAGAGTAACTGATTCATTTCGTTCAGACGAGAGCGTTGACCCGAAGTTCTGAATGGTGCTGTACTGCCGCGCGTGACCCTCGACACACCGCTTACTCCCGTGGAGACGGCGTCGGTCGCGCCCGCGCCGGACCTTCGCGAGCGGCTGGCGGAGGCCGCGTCGCGGTTCGGGACGCCCGCGTACGTCGTGGACGTCGCGGCGCTCGAGGAGGCCGCGGCGGCCGTCGAGGACGCCTTCCCCGAGCCGTGGGTGCGGCAGTACTCCCTGAAGGCCAACGACCTGCCGGCGGTCACCGAGCTGCTGGCCGCGCGCGGCTGGGGTGCGAACGTCGTCTCCAGCGGCGAGTGGTCCAGTGCCCGCGCCGCGGGAGTCCCGACCAGCCGGACGACGCTGGAGGGCGTGGGCAAGACCGACGAGGACCTGCTCGCGGCCGTCGACCAGGCCGTCGCCGGGACGCCGTTGCGCTGGGTCGCGGTCGAGTCGGCCGACGAGCTGGTGCGACTCGGTGAGCTGCACGGGCTGCGACGCGCCGCCGCCGGCGCTCGCGACGTCGACCTGCCGGTGCTGCTGCGGCTCAACCCCGACGTGCAGCCGGAGACGGCACCGGGTCTGGCCGTCGGCCTGGCCGCCAGCAAGTTCGGCCTGAGCGCCGAAGATCTGCTCGGTCTCGCCGCCTCCTCGGTGTGGCAGGGCGGTCTGCGGCTGGCCGGAGTGCACGTGCACATGGGCTCACACCTGCGCGACGTAACGGCCTGGGCGCTGTCGGGTCGCCGGGCCGTCGAGCTCCTCGAGCGGGTGCGCACGGCGTACACCGGCGCGGGCACGCCCGACACCGTCGACTTCGGGGGCGGCTTCCCCGCCCACGGGAGCCGTCCATCGCCCGCGGACTTCGCTGCCGCGCTGGCCGACGAGCTGGGTCGCGCCGGTCTCGAGCTGCCCGCGACCGCGGCCATCGAGCCGGGACGCGTCGTGGTCGGCCGGGCCGGCTGGCTGGTGGCTGGAGTGCTCCACACCCGGGTGCGTGGCGAGGAGCGGCAGGTGATCCTGGATGCCGGCATGACCGAGCTGATCCGTCCCGCCCTCTACGGGAGTCGTCACGCGGTCACGGCCCTCGCGGACCACCCCTCGGACAGCCCCTCGGACAGCCCCTCGGACAGCAACGAGACGGTGCTCGACGAGGTCGTCGTCCAGGGAGCGGTCTGCGAGTCCACCGACACCTTCGGGGTGCACCCACTGCCTCCCCTGCGGCGCGGCGACCTGGTGGTGCTCCACGAGGCCGGTGCCTACGCCGCGTCCTTCTCCTCTCGGTACAACGGCCGGCCCCCGGCTCCGGAGGTGCTGTTGGGGCCGGACGGCTCGCTCTCGCTCGGGGAACGACCCCCCACCCCCTTCCGTGGGCGACCTGGGGACCTCATCCGGACCGTCGACGGCGCACGGTCCCGGTCAGAAAGGAGTCAGCAATGACCACAACAGCAGGGTCGACTCGACAGGGCAGACGCAGACGGAGTGTGGTGGCGCTGGCGGTCGCCGGCCTGGCTGCGGCCACCCTGCTGGCCGGCCAGCTCGCCGGGGGGAGTGCCCAGGCGGCGGCGTCCGACCAGAGCACGCTGACGGTGAATGCCGACACCCAGATGACGACGTTCAACCCGTTCCTCAGCTACTACGACGGCGAGCTGAACATCCTCGGCGCGATCTATCCCACGCTGACGATGCTCGACGACAAGGGCGCTCCGGCGCCGTACCTCGCCGACTCCTGGACCACGTCTGCGGACAAGCTGACCTGGACCTTCAAGATCCACCCCGGCCTGAAGTGGTCCGACGGCCAGCCGCTGACCGCCTCGGACGCCGCGTGGACGTTCAACCTGATCATGCACAACGCGACGGCAGCGACCTCGAACGGCTCGCTGGTGGCGAACTTCAAGTCCGTCACGGCGCCCGACCCCACGACCCTGGTGATCAAGACCAAGCAGCCCCAGGCGAACATGCTCTACCTGAGCGTGCCGGTGTCGGGGATCCCGATCGTGCCCGAGCACATCTGGAAGAGCCACGTCGCGGGCCTGAAGAAGTACACGAACATGGACTTCCCGGTGGTCGGCTACGGGCCTTTCACGCTCACCGGCTTCAAGACCAACCAGTACGCCGAGATGACCGCGAACAAGGACTTCTTCCTGGGCGCTCCGAAGTACGACAAGGTCGTCACCAACTACTACTCCAACAGCGACGCAGCCGCGACCGCGCTGTCCAGTGGTGACCTCGACCAGCTCAGCGGGCTCACACCGGTGCAGTCCAAGGCCCTGTCGAAGAGGCCCGGGGTGATGACCTACCAGACACAGTCCAACGGCTGGACGGCCATCGAGATCAACTCCGGCGCCCAGACGCGCACGGGCAAGCCACTCGGCACCGGCAACCCGATCCTGAAGGACATCCGGGTACGCCAGGCGATCGCGCTCGGCATCAACCGCCAAGAGCTGGTCACCAAGGTGCTGGACGGCAACGGGATCGTCGGGGCCGGCTACCTGCCACCGGGGTACCCGCAGTTCTTCTGGAAGCCGTCGGCGAAGCAGGCCCTCGACTACGACCCGGCCCGGGCCAAGCAGATGCTCGACGCGGCCGGCTACAAGGTGGGTGCGAACGGCATCCGGGTCGCTCCGGACGGCAAGCCACTGGAGTTCCGGCTGGGCATCCACTCCGACGACGCGACCGACGCCGCGATCGCGCCTTACGTCAAGGAGTGGATGAGCGCGATCGGGATCAAGCTCGACGTCAGTGCGATGAGCTTCGACACGCTCAACAACAACCTGGCCAAGGGTGACTGGGACATGCTGATGGACGGCTGGAGCACGGGCCCCGACCCGACGTACCTGCTGTCGATCCAGACCTGCGCCACGCTGCCCGAGGACAACGGGTCGAACGGCAACACCGACGCGTTCTTCTGCAACCACAAGTACGACAAGCTGTACCAGCAGCAGCAGACGCAGTTCGACGCGCAGCAGAGGGCGGCGACCATCGCCAAGATGCAGGGCATCCTCTACGCCGGCAACGCGGACCTGATCCTGTTCTACAAGAACGGTCTGGACGCGCTGCGCACCGACCAGGTGGCGGACTACGTGCAGGGCGCCAAGCAGAGTGACGGCTTCTACCCGCTGCAGCACGGCTTCTCCAGCTGGTGGAAGGCCGCCCCGGCCGCGGGGGCCGTGTCCTCCAGCGAGAAGGCCAGTCAGCAGAGCTCCAACGCCTTCAAGTGGATCGGGCTCGGCGTCCTCGTCGTGCTCGTCCTCGGCGGTGGAGTGTTCCTGTTGCGCCGTCGTACCGCGGCGGAACGCGAGTGAGCCGCCGGTGAGCGTCCCCGTCCAGCTGGAAGCACCGACCGTCTCGGGCCCCGAGGAGGGGCCCGAGCGGTCGGACTTCTGGGTCTACCTCGCCCGCAAGGTGGGGGCAGCGATCGTCAGCTTCATCATGCTCTTGGTCGTCGGGTTCGTGATCTTCAGCCTGATGCCGGCCGACCCGGTCTCCGCGCTGACCCGCGGCCGGCCGACGTCGGACGCGCAGATGACGCATCTGCGACACGAGCTCGGACTCGACAAGCCCTTGTGGGAGCGGTTCTTGACGTTCGTAGGTCACACGCTGAGCGGCAACCTCGGCTACTCCTACGAGTACCACCAGTCGGTCTCGACGCTGATCGCCGACCGTCTCTGGCCGACCCTGCTGCTGATGGGCACCTCGACGCTGATCTCGATCTGGCTGGGCATGTGGCTGGGCATCCGCGCCGGCTGGCACCCGGGCAGCGTCCTGGACCGCAGCGCGAGCGCGGTCTCGCTGGCCCTGTGGTCGGTGCCGACGTTCTGGCTCGGGCTGATCCTGCTGGTCGTGTTCGGCAGCGGCTCCGTCGGCGGGATCCCCGCGATCTTCCCCGCAGGCGGCATGCAGACCCACGGCACCGCGGGCGGGCTCGCGCTCTCGCACATCACCGACGTGGCGTGGCACCTCGTGCTGCCCTGCCTGACGCTGGTGGCGGTGATCTTCGCGCAGTACGTCACGATCATGCGGTCCTCGATCATCGACGAGCGCGGCAACCCCTACCTGCTGACGGCACGGGCGAAGGGCCTGCGCGACGAGGTCGTACGCCGCCGGCACGCCGTCCCCAACGCCCTTCTTCCCTCGGTGACGGTGATCTTCCTGCAGATCGGCGGGATGATCGGTGGCGCGATCACCGTCGAGGTCGTCTACTCGTGGCCGGGCCTCGGCTACCTGACCTTCAGCGCCCTGCGGATCCCCGACCTGCAGCTGCTGGAGGGCACGTTCATCGTCTTCAGCGCCGCGGTCATCGTCTGCAACCTGTTCGCCGACCTGCTCTACCGCGCGCTCGACCCGAGGGTGAGGCGGCAATGAGCACGACCGAGCAGACGCCTGCTCCTCGCCCGGCCCCGGATCCCGGGCCTCCGGTCGCGGAGAAGGCTCCCTCGCGCCTGAAGCCGGTGGGTCGCTTCGTCGTGTCGGTCCTGCGGATGCCGAGCGGCTTCTTCGGCGTCCTGGTGATGGTGGCCTTCGTCGTGATGGCGCTGACGGCTCCGCTGTTCATCCACCCCTCCGACCTGGAGGTGACCAAGGCGACCGGCCCGCTGCTGGCCTCGCCTCGGCACGGCTACCCCCTCGGCACCGACCCGGCCGGTCGCTCCGTGCTGCTCCTGGTGATCTGGGGGTCCCGCACGTCGCTGGCGATCGGCGTGATGGCCACCGTGCTGACGATGGTGCTCGGCGCCACCATCGGCCTCGTGGCGGGTCACTACCAGGGGCGGACCGGCCGGCTGCTGATGCACGTCACGGACTGGTTCATCGCGCTGCCTAGCCTGCCGCTGGCCATCGCGCTGGCAGCGGTGCTGGGCCAGGGGGCGGCGTCCATCACGATCGCGATCGGCGTCACGTCGTGGACCGGCACGGCGCGGCTCGTGCGCGCCCAGACGCTGGCCGTGGAGGCTCGGCCCTTCATCGAGCGGGCCCGCGCCCTCGGCGCCACGGACACGCAGCTGATCACCCGGCAGGTGCTGCCGAACGTGATGCCGCTGATCCTCGTCTCGAGCACGCTCACGGTCGCCAGCGCGATCCTCTCCGAGGCGACGCTGACCTTCCTCGGTCTCGGTGACCCGACGTCGGTGTCGTGGGGGTCGTTGCTCAACAACGCGTTCATGCAGGGCGCGGTCACGGGTGGTGCGTGGTGGTACCTCGTTCCGCCCGGCGTGGCGATCCTGATCATCGTGCTCGGCTTCACGCTCGTGGGTCGAGCCGTGGAGCACGTCCTCAACGCCCGGGTGCAGCCGCGATGACCCCGGGCGCCCTCCCCGACGCCGTCGCCGATCGGCGTACGCCCGCCGAGCCCCTGCTCGACGTCCGCGGTCTCACCGTCACCTACCGCTCCGGCAAGGTCCCGGTGTACGCCGCGCGCGGTGTCGACCTCACCCTGGCTCCGGGTGAGACCGTCGGCATGGCCGGTGAGTCGGGCTCGGGAAAGACCACGGTCGCGATGAGCCTGCTGAGGCTCCTGCCGGCCGATGCGGAGGTCACCGGCGAGATCCGCTTCCTGGGCGAGGACCTCCTCGAGGCCAACTGGGCGCGGGTGCGCGCGGTTCGCTGGGCCGAGGCCTCCGTGGTGTTCCAGGGAGCGATGAGCGCCCTCAACCCGGTGCAGACCATCGGCGACCAGATCGTGGAGCCGATCACACTCCACGAGAGAGTCGGGGAGAAGGTCGCGCGCGGCCGGGCCCGTGCGCTGCTCGACAGCGTCGGCGTGCCCTCGCGACGCATCGGCAGCTACCCCCACGAGCTCTCCGGGGGTCAGCGCCAGCGCGTGATGATGGCGATGGCGCTGGCCTGCGACCCCGATCTCCTGATCGCCGACGAGCCGACCACCGCGCTCGACGTGATCGTCCAGGCCCAGATCCTCAGCCTGCTCACCGACCTGGTGCGCGAGCGCGGGATCTCGCTGATCATGATCAGCCACGACCTGTCCGTGCTCGCCTCGACGTGCGAGCGGATCGCGGTGATGTACGCCGGCCGGCTCGTCGAGACCGGCCCGTCCCGCCAGGTGATCGCCGACCCCCTACATCCCTACACGCGGGCCCTGGCCGGCGCGTTCCCCACGCTCGGCGACCCGGCGTCCCGGCGCTCCCCGGGTGGCCTCGCAGGTGACCCGCCCGACCTGCGCGAGCAGATCGACGGCTGTCCGTTCGCGCCACGCTGCCCCGAGGTGGAGGACCGCTGCCGGAGCGGGGTGATCCCGTTGGTGACACACGGAGACCGGGCCGCCGCCTGCGTCCACGTGCCTGGCTACGCGGAGGTGGTCGCCGATGGGTGACACGCCGTCGCTCGGGCCTGGCGAGGTGACCGAGCCGGTCCTGGAGATCCGCGACCTCGCCGTCACCTTCCCAGCGAGACGTGGGCAGGGGGCCGCGCGCGCGGTCGACGACGTCAACCTGACGCTGGACCGAGGCGAGGTGCTGGCCCTGATCGGAGAGTCCGGGTGCGGGAAGTCGACCCTGGCCCGAGCGCTGGTGGGCCTGGTCGAGCCGAACCGCGGCGAGATCCGCTACCTCGGACAGCCACTGCGTCGGAGCCGAGGGGGGATGCGGGAGTTCCGTCGCCATGTCCAGCTCGTGCTCCAGGATCCCTACGGCGCGCTCAACCCGCGGCAGAACGTGCACGACGCCGTGGCTGAGGGCCTGCGCCTCCACGGCCAGCGTGCGGGACTGACGCGACGCGTCAGCGAGGCCCTCGAGCAGGTGGGGATGCGGCCACCCGAGCACTTCTTCGACCGGTATCCGCACCAGCTCTCGGGCGGGCAGCAGCAGCGCGTGGTGATCGCCGGTGCGCTGACCCTCGGGCCGGACGTCATCGTCGCCGACGAGCCGGTGTCCTCGCTGGACGCGTCGGTCCGCGGAGAGATCCTGAAGCTGTTCCTACACCTGCGCGACACCTTGGGCCTCGCGGCGCTGGTCGTCAGCCACGACCTCGGGCTCGCCTGGAACATCGCCGACCGGGTGGCGGTGATGTATCTCGGGCGGATCGTCGAGGTAGGCACCGTCGAGGAGGTGCTGCTCCAGCCGAGGCACCCCTACACGCGCGCGCTGCTGGACGCCGTTCCCTCGACGACGGAGCTGGCCTCCTCGGCGGTGCTGCGCGGCGAGCCGCCCGATCCGACCGCCATCCCGTCGGGGTGCCGATTCCACCCGCGTTGCCCCCTGCGGCCCACCCTGCCGGAGGACGCCCAGCAGCGCTGTCTGACCGATGTCCCGGTGCTCGGCACCGGTGCCGGGGGCCGCGAGGTCGCGTGCCTCCACGTGGCCGAGACGCACACCGAGCCGGTGGCGCCGCTCGACGCCTCGGAGGTGCACCGATGACAGACCACCAGCCGTTGCGCACGTCGCTACGCCGGCCGCCGCGGTTGCGCCGCGGTGACCGGGTCGCGCTCCTGTCGGCGTCCAGCACCTCGAACCTCGAGCACATCGACGAGGGGATCGACGTGCTGCGCTTCTGCGGACTCGTGCCGGTCGAGCTCCCCACCGCCCGCGCCCGCTCCTCGGCCCAGCCGTTCCTCGCCGGCACCGACGCCGAGCGGGCCGCCGACGTACGCGCCGCCCTGCTGGACGAGTCGATCGCCGGGGTGATGACCGTGTGCGGCGGCTACGGATCGCAGCGGATGCTCGAGGCGATGGACTGGTCGGGACTCGACGAGGTGGCGCCGAAGGTGGTCGTGGGGTACTCCGATGTGACCGCCCTGCTCGAGGCGGTGGCGAGCCGGCTCGGCTGGACCTCCGTCATGGGGCCGATGGTGGCCGAGGGCGAGTTCCGCGAGGCGTACTCCTTCTCCTCGCTGTGGTCGTGCCTGGCCTCGCCAGAGACCTACGGTCCACTCTCGTTTCCCGCCGGTAGGACCCTGGTGGGCGGATCGGTCGAGGGGCTGACGGCGGGCGGCAACCTCTCCCTGCTCACCGGGTCGGTCGGCACCTCCACGACCTGGACACCGCCGGAGGGCATCGTGCTGGTGGAGGACGAGCAGGAGGACCCACCGCGCACCGACATCATGCTCACCCACCTGCGCCGGGCCGGCTTCTTCGACCGGGCGTCGGCGGTCGTGGCCGGCACCTTCACCAACTCCGGCGACGACGAAGGCATCCAGCGGGTGCTCGACGACCGGCTCGCCGACCTCGGCATCCCCGTGATCACCGGGGCGAACCTGGGCCACGGCGGCCACGTCCAGACCTGGCCCATCGGGGTGCGCGCCCGGCTCGACGCCGACGCCCGCACGGTCACCCTGCTCGAGCCGCCCCTGCGCTGAACCCTCCGGCGGCTCGGTAGACTCGCTGCCGTGGAGCTTCCATCTGGTCGCGCCGTCATCGGCGGCATGCTGGTCGTGGCCATCGCCGCGGGTTTCGAGTTCGAGCACACCTGGCTCTTCCTGGGCGGGCTGATCCTCTTCCTGGGCTGGGCCGGCTACCTGCTGCTGGGGCCCGACGAGTCCTGACCTGAGCGGCGCCACCGGGTCGGCTCAGGTGATTGTCATGCCGCCGTCGACGGCGAGCGTCTGCCCGGTGATGTAGCCCGCGGCGTCCGACGAGAGGAAGACCACGGTGGCGGCGAGCTCGGCGGGGTCGCCGTCGCGCCCGGCGGGCACCCGGTGCAGCATCTGGTCGAGGTAGCCGTCGGGGTACTGGTCGGTCATCTCCGAGCTGAAGAAGCCCGGCGCCACGGCGTTGACCCGGATCCCCTTGCGGGCCGTCCACTGCTGGGCGAGGTCGCGGGTCAGCCCGATCAGCCCGGCCTTCGAGGAGGCGTACGCCGCCTGCGGGAGCCCGGCCGTGGTCAGGCCGAGCACCGAGGAGATGTTGACGATCGAGGAGCCGGGCCGCATCACGCGACCGCAGGCCTGCGCCATCCAGTAGCTTCCGTTGAGGTTCACCTCGATCACCGACCGGAACTGCTCGGGAGTCTCATGGGTGGCCGGCACCGCCGTGCCGATGCCGGCGTTGTTCACGAGCACGTCCACCTTTCCGAACGCCGTCATCGCACCCTCGACGAGCGCGGCGCACGCATCGGGATCGGTCACGTCGGTCTCGACCACGAGTGCTCGCCGACCGGCCTTCTCCACCAAGGACGCGGTCTCCGCGAGCCTGTCGATCCGCCGGGCGCCGAGCACCACGTCGGCTCCGGCCTCGGCGAGACCCTGGGCGAAGGCCACCCCGAGGCCGGACGACGCGCCGGTCACGATCGCGACGCGGCCGTCGAGGCGGAACAGGTCCAGGGAGGTCATGACCGCATCGTAGGGCCGGGACCGGGCCGGGTTTCGTCCGACCGATCCTGGGTACGTCCCCTCCGGCTCCGACCAACTCGTCGGCTCCGGTAGTAACGTGCGACCCGCCCGACGGACGACTCGGAGGTCTCCTGTGGATGTCTTGGCGTCAACGATCCTGCGCATGGATGCGAACTGGGTCGACTACCTGCTGATCGCTCTCTACTTCGTGTTCGTCCTCGGGATCGGCCTGACCGCCCGGGCGTCGGTGTCGAGCAGCATCGACTTCTTCCTCTCGGGGCGCTCGCTCCCGGCGTGGGTCACCGGGCTGGCGTTCATCAGCGCCAACCTCGGCGCGGTCGAGATCATGGGCATGTCCGCGAACGGCGCGGAGTACGGCATGTCGACGTTCCACTACTACTGGATCGGCGCGATCCCCGCGATGCTGTTCCTCGGCGTGGTGATGATGCCGTTCTACTACGGCTCGAAGGTCAGGTCGGTGCCGGAGTTCATGCTCCGCCGCTTCGGCCCCGCGGCCCACCTCGTCAACAGCATCAGCTTCGCGGTGGCGCAGGTGCTGATCGCCGGCGTGAACCTGTACCTGCTCGCGACCATCGTCAACGCGCTGCTGGGCTGGAACATCTGGCTCTCGACGATCGTGGCGGCGATCATCGTGCTCTCCTACATCACCCTCGGCGGCCTGTCGGCGGCGATCTACAACGAGGTGCTCCAGTTCTTCGTGATCGTGGCCGCGCTGCTTCCACTCACCTATCTCGCCCTGCACAAGATCGGTGGGTGGAACGGCCTCCAGGACGCCATGGACAAGGCGGGCACGGGCGGACAGACCAAGTCGTGGCCCGGCACCGACCTGACGGGGTTCACGTCGTCGTTCTGGTCGGTCGTGGGCATCGTCTTCGGCCTCGGCTTCGTGCTGTCCTTCGGCTACTGGACGACGAACTTCGTCGAGGTGCAGCGCGCCATGGCCTCCAAGGACATGAACTCGGCTCGACGTGCCCCCATCATCGGTTCGTTCCCCAAGATGTTCATCCCCTTCATCATCATCATCCCCGGCATGCTCGCCGCGGTCCTGGTCACGCCGCTGGCCCAGATGAAGCACGACGGGAAGACCACGGGGGCCGGGGGGATCACCTACAACGACTCCCTGCTGCTGCTCATGAAGCAGCTGCTGCCCAACGGTCTGCTGGGCATCGCGATCACCGGGATGCTGGCGGCGTTCATGGCCGGGATGGCGGCCAACATCTCGGCGTTCAACACCGTGATGAGCTACGACATCGTGCAGACCTACATCCGGCGGGACAAGCCGGACCACTGGTACACGTCCTTCGGCCGGTGGGCGACTCTCGCCGCCACCATCCTGGCGGTCGGTACGTCGTACTTCGCGAGCCAGTTCCCGAACATGATGAACTACCTGCAGACCCTGTTCGGGTTCTTCAACGCCCCGTTGTTCGCGACGTTCATCCTCGGCATGTTCTGGAAACGGATGACCGCCACGGCCGGGTGGACCGGCCTGGTGTCCGGCACCGCGGCGGCGGTGGCGGTCGCGTTCCTCTCCGAGGACGCGTTCGGCTCCGCCAGCACGGGCGTGCTGCATCTCAGCGGCCAGGGGGCGAGCTTCGTGGCCGCGGGCGCGGCGTTCGTCGTCGACATCCTGGTCAGCGTCGTCGTCACGATGGTGACCCAGCCGCGGGTGGAGTCCGAGCTCCGCGGCCTGGTCTACTCACTGACGCCCAAGGAGGACCTGCTCGACGAGCATGCCGGTCACTGGTACACCTCGCCGACCAAGCTCGCGGGCGTGTCCCTGGTCATGGTCATCGTCCTCAACCTGCTCTTCCGCTAGGAGGGAGGCGAGATGAAGAAGGTCAGTCTGTTCGACGTCCGCAACATCATCGGTGCCTTGCTGTTCCTGTACGGCGTGATCCTGCTGCTGGCGTCGTTCGGCACCTCCGACGCCGACAAGGCGAAGGCGGACGGCATCAACGCCAACCTCTGGGTGGGTCTGGTCCTGCTCGTCGTCGGCGCCCTGATGATCGTCTGGGCGGTCACCCGCCCGATCGTCGTCGACGAGGAGCAGGTCGAGGCCGACAAGCGAGCGGTCGAGGAGGCGGCAGGGCGCTCGTCCGCAGACGAGGGA
>DATBBE010000027.1:0-3987 GCA_036271155.1 Nocardioides sp.
TGGTGAAGGCCGCGACCGGCGAGATCGTCACCGCCGAGGAGCTCGGTGGCGGCGACGTCCACGCGCGCACCTCTGGCGTCGTCGACCATCTCGCCGACGACGACGCACACGCGCTGGCGATCGTGCGCTCGATCGTGGACACCCTGCCGAAGGGCGTGGTCTCGACAAGCTCGACCGACGGGGCGATCCAGGAGCCCCTCGACTCGCCCGAGTCGCTGTACGACGTGGTGCCCGCCGACACCCGCACGCCGTACGACGTGCGAGAGGTGATCCGTCGCATCGTCGACGCCAGCCGGTTCCACGAGTTCAAGAAGCTCTACGGCGAGACCCGGGTCTGCGCCTTCGCCCGCCTCTGGGGCCGCGAGGTCGGCATCCTGGCCAACAACGGGATCCTCTTCAGCGAGTCGGCCCTCAAGGGAGCCCACTTCATCGAGCTGTGCAACCAGCGCGGCATCCCGCTGGTCTTCCTGCAGAACATCACCGGCTTCATGGTCGGCAAGGAGTACGAGAACCGCGGCATCGCCAAGGACGGCGCGAAGCTGGTCACCGCGGTCGCGTGCAGTGTCGTCCCGAAGTTCACCGTCGTCATCGGCGGCTCGTTCGGCGCCGGCAACTACGGCATGTGCGGTCGCGCCTACGACCCCCGCTTCCTCTGGATGTGGCCGAACGCGCGGATCTCGGTGATGGGCGGCGAGCAGGCCGCCGCCGTGCTGGCCGAGGTACGCCGACCCGACGACCCCGTCCCGGTCGAGGAGTTCAAAGACCGCATCCGGGGCCAGTACGAGGCGCAGGGCTCGCCGTACTACTCCACTGCCCGGCTCTGGGACGACGGCATCATCGACCCTGCCGACACCCGGCGCGTGCTCGGCATGGGCCTGGCCGCGACTTCCCACGCACCCGTTCCCGCGCCGTCCTACGGCGTCTTCAGGATGTAGGCATGGACTCCCTCAGATCAGTGCTCGTCGCCAACCGCGGCGAGATCGCGCTGCGTGTCTTCCGCACCTGCGCCCGGCTCGGGATGCGCACGATCGCGATCTACACCGACGTCGACGCGGCGGCGCCCCACGTGGTCGCGGCCGACGAGGCCGTGCGGGTGGGCAGCTATCTCGACATCGACGCCGTCGTGGCGGCGGCGCAGGCCACCGGCGCCGACGCGATCCATCCCGGCTACGGCTTCCTGTCCGAGCGGGCGGCCTTCGCTCGCGCGGTCGAGGCCTCGGGCATCCGGCTGGTCGGTCCGAGCGCCGAGGTGATGGAGGCGATGGGCCGCAAGGACCACGCTCGCGAGGTCGCGGTCCGCGCCGGCGTACCCGTCGTCCCGTCGTACGCCGTCGCCGACGACCCGGGGAGCTTCGCCTACCCGGTGCTGGTCAAGGCCGCGGCCGGCGGCGGCGGCAAGGGCATGCGTGTCGTAAGAGAGCCAGGCGAGTACGCCGAGGCGCTCGCCGCCGCTGCCCGCGAGGCCCGCTCGTCGTTCGGCGACGACACGATGCTGGTCGAGAAGTTCGTGGAGTCCGGCCGGCACGTCGAGGTGCAGGTGCTCGGTGACACCCACGGCGGGGCCGTCCACCTCTTCGAGCGCGACTGCTCCACCCAACGTCGACACCAGAAGGTGCTCGAGGAGGCGCCGGGGCCGACGGTCGACGACCACCTGCGGCAGCGGCTCACCTCGGCCGCCGTCGCTCTGGTTCGCGAGGTGGGCTACACCAACGCCGGCACGGTGGAGTTCCTGCTCGACCCGGTGGAGTTCGGCGGGACCGGCGACTTCTACTTCCTGGAGATGAACACCCGGCTCCAGGTCGAGCACCCCGTCACCGAGGCGATCACGGGGCTGGACCTCGTCGAGGAGCAGCTGCGGATCGCCGCCGGGGCACCGATCTCGGTGAGCCAGGACGAGCTCCGGATCTCCGGGCACGCGATCGAGGCCCGCGTGTACGCCGAGGACTCCTACGCCGGCTTCCTGCCCCAGGCCGGCACCACGTCCCTGGTCAGGTGGCCGTCCGGCGAAGGGATCCGGGTCGACCAGGCGCTCGCCGGCAACCAGACCGTCAGCACGTCGTACGACCCGATGCTGGGCAAGGTGGTCGCCCACGGGCCCGATCGGGAGACCGCCCGCCGCGCTCTGGTGGCGGCTCTCGACGACACCGCGATCCTGGGGCTGACGACGAACGCCGGCTTCCTGCGGGCCCTGGTGGCCGGCGACGAGTTCCGCGACGCGACCATCGACACCACCTGGCTGGACGACCACGAGGTCCCGGCCCCCGACGCGGACGTCCCGCGGGTGATGGCGGCATGGGTCTCCGCCCTGCTCGCCGCGTCCGACGGGGGCCATCCGTTCCAGGCCGACGGCTTCCGCCTGGGCGGCCCGGCCGCTCCGACGCAGGTCGAGCTCGACCGTGACGTCGTCGTCGACCGGGCGGCCGGCACCGTGGACGGCGTACCGGTCCGCCAGCTAAGGGCGGAGAACCACGTGCTCGAGCTCGAGATCGCGGGCCAGCGAGTGCGGGCCGTGGTCAACGTGCAGCCGGACATCGTCGAGGTCGCCTACCAGGGCCAGCGCTTCGTGCTGACCGGCCCCGACCGTCTCGCCGACCCCGTCGCCGCCGGCGACGGCACCCTCACCGCGCCGATGCCGGGCACCGTGCTCGAGGTCCGGGTCGCGCAGGGAGAGGCCGTGGAAGAGGGTCAGGTGCTGGGCATGATGGAGGCAATGAAGATGGAGCTGTCGCTGAAGGCGCCCTTCGCGGGGACCGTGAGCGTCCACGCTGTGGCCGGTGAGCAGGTCGCGTTGGGTGCGACGCTGTTCGTCGTGGAGGTCGAGGGGGAGGCTGACGACGATGCCTGATCTGCCGATGCCGGTGCGCGCCGACGGCATGCCGGACCGCGTCACGATCTACGAGGTCGGCCCGCGCGACGGCCTTCAGAACGAGTCGGAGCTCGTGCCGACCGAGGTCAAGGCCGAGCTCGTACGCCGGCTGCTGGCCGCCGGACTCCCGGTGGTCGAGGCCACCAGCTTCGTCCACCCGCGCTGGGTGCCCCAGCTCGCCGACGCCGAGGAGCTGATGCGGATGCTCGGCGACGAGGGCCGCGACTGCCCCGTGCTGGTGCCCAACGAGCGCGGCCTCGACCGGGCCCTCGAGCTGGGCTGTCGGCACGTCGCGATCTTCGGCAGCGCCACCGAGACCTTCGCCCGCAAGAACCTCAACCGCGGTCTGGACGAGCAGTTCGCGATGTTCGAGCCGACCGTACGCCGCGCCCGCGACGCCGGCCTCGACGTGCGCGCCTACGTCTCGATGTGCTTCGGCGACCCGTGGGAGGGCGCGGTGCCGATCGACCAGGTGGTCGACGTGGGGCGCCGGCTCTTCGACCTCGGGGCGAGCCAGCTGAGCCTGGGCGACACCATCGGGGTCGGCACCGCCGGCCACGTCAGCGCCCTGGTCGACGGGTTCGTCGCCGCGGGCATGGAGCTCGGCGACCTCGCCCTGCACTTCCACGACACCTATGGCCAGGCCCTGTCCAACGTCCAGGCCGGTCTGCGGGCCGGCATCACGACGTACGACGCGAGCGCCGGCGGCCTCGGGGGCTGCCCCTACGCCAAGAGCGCGACCGGCAACCTCGCCACCGAAGACCTGGTCTGGCTCCTGACCGGGCTCGGCATCGAGCACGGCGTCGACCTCGACTCCCTCGTGGCGACGTCCGCCTGGCTGGCGGACCACCTCGGACGCCCGAGTCCCTCCGCAGTGGTCCGCGCCCTCACGGGCTGATCCAGGACGCGCCCCTTTCGCCCAAATCGATGCGGTCCCATGAGACGACGTTCGCCGAGCGCCGGCACGTCACATCGCCGGCGACTGTCGTGATGACCGAGAGAGCCACCCATACCAGGCCTTGCTTCAGGTGACGCCGCATCCGATGCTCAAGCTGCCCAAAGTCTGGCTTATGGCCAGCTGCTCGGAGATGCCTACCATCGCGCACCACCCACCACATCGC